>CAZXWJ010000359.1:0-3738 GCA_964644375.1 uncultured Desulfobacteraceae bacterium
TTGAAAATGGGGTGGACCTCGTGGATGTGGGCTCTGAAAACCCCCTTGAGGAAGGATTAATCGATGCCCTGAACGAAAAAGGCATACGTACTATCGGCCCTAAAAAGGCCTTCGTGGGCCTGGAAAGCGACAGGGCCTTCACGGATGACCTCTTGAAGAGAATCGGCGTTCCAAAACCGGAATACCGGGTCTTTGACGACCCTGAAAAGGCCAAGGCCTATGTGAGGGATATCGGGTACCAGGTTGTCGTGAAGGCCAATGGACTGGCCGCGGGGAAAGGGGCCATCGTCTGTGATGACGCCTGGGAAGCGGAGGCGGCCGTAGAACGGATCATGGTTCAAAAGGTCTTCGGGGCCTCCGGAGACAGAATTGTGGTTGAGGAGAGGAAATACGGCACCGAGGTCTCCTTCTTCGCCTATCTGGACGGTGAGCACGCAATGCCCCTGAGAATGTTTGCCCAGGATTATAAAACCGCCTTCGATCCGGACGACAGGGACGCCATCGAACGCTTCGGGGGCAACCTCAATACCGGCGGAACCGGATGTTATTGTCCCCACAAACTGGTCAGCCCCTGGCTGGTCAATCGCATTATCAAAGAGATCGTGAATCCCACCGTCAATGCCATTTACAACGACCTGGGCTGGGCCTACAAAGGCGTCATTTATTTCGGATTGAATCTCGATCCTTATGAAAATCTCGATGTCTTTGAAATCAACGTTCGGCACGGCGATCCCGAGTGGGAGGTTCTCGCAAGAAAGCTGAGCACGGATCTCTTTGAGATCGGCATGGCCGTCTGGGAAGGGAAGCTGGACACCGTCAAGCAGGTATGGAACAACCAGCACTATGTGGACGTCATCGGCATGGAAGGACGCTCAAAGGCCTCCCGGGGCTGGAACAAGGGTTACCCCGGCCGCTATGGAAAAAGCCACCGGATACTGGGCCTGGATGACCTGGACAAAGGCATTGCCGTTTACTTTGCCGGCGTTGACACGGATGAGGAAAAAGGTCTGGTCACCTATGGCGGCAGGGTCCTCCATCTCATCGCCGGGGATACGACCTTGGAAGGAGCCAGGGAAAAGGCCTACCGCAATATCGAAAAAGTCACCTTCGAAGACCACAACAACAAGGCCGCCAATTGCCTGCGCTACAGAAAGACGATTGGTGTCTGAGCCCTACGATTAGGGTTCCGGAACTTTCCTCATGACGCAACTTTGATGAAGCCGTCAACTTTGGGGTCTTCTTGGTCTTTTCCGGCACACCAACCGGTAATCCGTGACCAGGATCCAGGAACCCGCATCTCTCGTTATCAAGAGCCCCTCCAGAAAGACATGATTCCTGGATGGAACGTTCAGTTATTCGCATTCAGCCCTCAGCTTAATGCGTTGTTTCTTTATGGTCTTTGCTGATCGCTGTTAGAGCGAATCTGGGAAGGTCATTTCCGGATGAGAACTATCTCACCGCCTGATTAAAATACCCCAATTCCAGATCCTTGAATTCTTCTCTCAGCATGTCCGCCATCTTTCGCATGCCCAGGGCCTTTGAGTCGCTCAGGGGCATGTTCTCCAGGTAGAAGCAGGGATCGATATTCAAATTTTTAAAATGGATGAAACTGACTCCCGTCTTTTGAATCAAGGCCCTCAGGGCATCCAGTTCTTCTTCCTGATCCGAGATTCCCGGAAAGACAAGATAGTTGACCATGGTATACAATCCCATTTCCCGAGACAGGGCGATGGATTCAACCACATCCTCGAAATCGTAATTCGTCGGCCGGTAATAGGCCCGGTAAAATTCCGCCCTCGCGCTGTTGAGGCTGATCCTTATGGAATCCAGGCCGCTTCGGGCGATTTTGCGCACCCGTTCGGGCCAACTGCCATTGGTATTGAGATTGAGGGTGCCTTTTCCCGTCTTTTCTCTGATGGCCCTTACGCTCTCCACGATGAGTTCATACTCGGTCAAAGGTTCACCCTCACAGCCCTGGCCAAAGCTCATAATGGCCTCCGGGGCCTCATTCAGGTGTCTTAGGGCCAGGGACACGATCTCGTCTTTACCGGGCTTGAAGGAAATTCTCTGGTGTGAAGCCTCGCAGGATTCATAACCCTGCAGCGAAATACAACCAAGACACCGGGCATTGCAGGTGCGGCTGACAGGTAAAGGGCCTTCCCATCGTTTCAGAAAGAGATTTTTGGCCGCAAAGCAATGGTTGACGGTAGCACAGTTGACGAGATGCTTAAGAAGCGGCCCCTCCCTGTGCTTCGATTCATAGGCCTCGATGGCCGGGATCAGTTCCTCGTCGTCATAGTATTGCGGATCCCAGCGGTGATTGTACTCGATCCTGAAGGCGGCGGCCAGGTATCGACCGTCTCTGAACCCCACCGCCGTATAGGCCCACATGGGAAGGGTGTAGGACTTCGGGCCGTAATCCACGGCCGGCAGGTGGGTTCGAACCAGGCCGGGTTCAAGGAAGGCTGCGACAGCATAACACTTTGTGATCTCGCCATCGATCTCTATCTCCGGGATGACCAGGTATTCACCGGTGTCGGGATCGAGCCCGACCGGAGGACAATCCGGGATATAGAACAGTTTACTGAACTCCGGCACGAGCATCAGATCATCTTCGCCCAGGGGAGCAGGGGTGTTTCCTGAAAAACCTGCCATTTTGAAAAGGGGGTGATCATACACGCGCCCCTGTTCGTCGGCGTAAAGCATGAAAGGAAGTTTTTCTATATCTCTGCTACGCATATCTCAATACCTGGATTTTGCATGATTCAACCCGTTTGGGTCTTAAATCCTTCCTATCTACCCGGCCCTCCACCTCCAAGTCAATCCCAAACTTGTTTCCATCCAGAAACACATGATTTCAGGATGGAGCGGTCAGCCATCAGCCGTCAGCTGAATGACTTGTTTATTAAAGGTTTTTGCTGATGCCTGAAAGCTGATCGCTGATAGCGCGAGTCCGGGAATGACCATTACCGGATGAACCCTAACTTGGGATTTGCCCTTCAAATCCTAACCTGTTATATGTATTATCGCAAAAAGTTGAATCCGTCCCTGTGTTCGCCGGGTTTGCGACGGGCATCCATCAAACGGCCCACGGCCCCGGCGGCATGTTGAATCCAAATGATTTGGGACGGACAAAAGGAGAGACCAAACCCCGGCAATCATGGGATCCACGGAAAAAAGACCTCAGCTTGAAGGCAAGCAGTTCCGCCTCGTAAAATTTTTTGCCTGGGCGAGTTTCATCGTCCTGGTGATCTTCAGTTTTCCATTTTCAATGGTCATCTCACAAAATGCCAAGAAAATTCTTCTGAAAAGCTATGAAAACTATGCCCTGCTGGTCGGACAGAACCTGAATCACCAGGTGTTCCAAAACGTTGTCATTCCGGTCTACCGCCGCTACGGTCAAATCAAACTCCGGGAAAAAGATCAGCGCGAAATCATGGATCGGGTCGTTCGAAACACCATTCACGGCTTTAATGTGGATCTGGTGAATATTTACAGTATCGGAGAAAGCGTCATTGCCTACAGCACCGATCCGGCCCTTATCGGTCTCAAGGTAAAGGAAAGCCCCGGATATCTTAAGGCCATCGAGGGAGGCAGTTCCTCCCGATTGATTTCCGGCAGTTTCGAGCTCTGGGGCCTGGGCATCGAGGTCATGGGGGGGACTCGAAAACTGAGGACCTTTATCCCCTTCAGGGATGTGGATCCCTTTACCGGGGACAAGGGATATATCGGAGGTGT
>CAZXWJ010000360.1:0-3705 GCA_964644375.1 uncultured Desulfobacteraceae bacterium
TGACGCCCATAATGGCTATTCGTGGAATGGGGAGATTTCCGACCCAATCGGCAAGCGAGAAAGGGATATTGGAGATCGCCAGAAAATGGCCGAATACCGTAGCACCTGTGATAATTAACAAGACCATGCAGGCCGTTCGCAAACCGTCCTTGAGGGCATCTATTGTCGTTTTAAGCTTGAGATGGCCCCTGAATACACCGATGAGTAGAGCACCAAACGCCCCAACGGCCCCGGCCTGAGTAGGACTGAACCAACCGAGAAAAATACCGCCTATAGTAAGGACGAAAAGAACAATTGCCTCAATGATGCCACCCAAAGAGTGTATCTTTTGTTTCCATGTGGTTGCGGGTCCAGGTGGTCCGAGTTTGGGATTATGCCAACAGAGAAAGGCAACCGTAGCGACAAAGAACACCGTCAGAATAGCACCTGGGATGATCCCTGCAACAAAGAGTTTTCCGATGGATTCCTCGGTCAGGATCCCGTATACAATGAGCACGGTGCTGGGAGGGATAAGGATGCCCAGTGTTCCGGCGGAGGCTATCGTGCCTGTTGCCAGCTCGTCATTGTACCCATACCGCTTCATCTCCGGTAGCGCTATCTTTCCCATTGTTGCCGCCGTGGCTGCGGTCGATCCACAGATAGCGGCGAACCCCGAACAGGCTATAACCGTCGCTACGGTAAGGCCTCCCCGTAACTGCCCCACCCAGGTATAGCACGTGGTATAGAGCCTCTGGCTGATTCCCGCGGCAAAGGCAAAAGCACCCATAAGAATAAACATGGGGATAACGGATAGGGGATAGGAAGTGAGGGTATCAAAGATATCCTGTGCAAGGAGCGACAGTGCGCAATGAAGGCCCCCCAAATAGGCAAAACCGACGAATCCCACAAAAGCCATGGCAAAGGCAACAGGCATTCTGAGTATAAAAAGGACAAGCAAAAGAACGATACCGACAATTCCTGCGGTTTCAGGACTCATTTTTAAATACCTTCAGAAGAGATTCGATAAAAAGAGACAAGTAGATCAGGCAGCCCGGGATAAAGGCAAAAGCGGCCCCGTAAGCAAAGGGATGGAGGGGGACACGTATGGTCATGCTAACTTCTTGCCTCATCTGGAGATTATAACCATAGACAATAAGCCGCCACACGATCAAAACGAAGAGGACCAGACCCAGAAAACGAACAACGAGGTCACTGCTGACTCTTAAACGTTCCGGTAATAGACTGACGAAAAATTCAACCTGGACGTGCCTGCCGAGGACCAGAGAGGAACTCACGGCGAAAGTCATACCTATCAGTTGGGACAGCATCATAATGTCTATGGAACCAAGTAAGGGACGGAGGAATATCTTGGCCCCGATAACATCGATGGTGGTAACAAACATCATGAGGACAAAGGCGACCAGACCCGCCCATTCGATCCCCATACTGACCCTGAAATTGAACTTCTCAAACTTCGCTAAGCCTGCCATAGATTGTCACCCACTTATTGTTACTCAGTTCGAGGTTCTGTAATTACAAATCTATTGAACCATTATCTTTCATGTTCACCCCCACACAACTTCTTTATGAAAAATTCATAGGGGATGAACACGATAAGATATGATGCCATAATCTCAATGGCTGCAACTTTGAAATTTATTTCCTCACTTCCGGAGGCCCGGTGGTGGAAAGGATTCGGAGTTTTTTCTGTTTCTCAAGCAAAACATCCTTTCTCTCCTTCAAAAATTTTATCCAGCCCCGCACTTCCGATTCTGCAAAGCCTTTGGACACCATATCCTTCACATAATTTTCCATAACGGGCTGAACGGCTTCCGTCCATCTGTCAAACTCAGCCTTATCCAGTTCGATGTATTCCGCGCCTTTACTTTTACCAAAGGCCTCCCCCGGGAAATCCGCCGCGTTCCACGTCAACGCAAATTTCTCCTTATATTCACCGGAGAGCTTATCGAGAATCGCCCTGATATCAGCGGGCAGCTTGTTGTAACTCCTTTTATTCATGGCCACATAAAAGGGATAACTGGGACCGACGTTCCAGGAGACCGTAACGTAATCCACAATCTCCCCGAACCGGAAGGTTTTCACGCCCTCCCCGCCCACAAAGACGCCCTGAATCACACCCTTCGAAATGGCGTCATAGGTCTCCATGATGGGTGTAGGGGCAGGTGTGGCGCCGAGGGCGGAAATGACTTCTCCCATCCGCCCGGGGGCCCTGATGGTTTGTCCTTTGAAATCATCGAGGGTTCGGATGGCTTTCTTGGTCGCCAGCACACTCGGGGTGTTGGCATGGAACCAGAGAGGCACCACCGAATCCCACTCTTTCGGTTTAAATTTTTCGTAAAAATCATTCATGATCTGGTTGGCGACCCAGCCGGTGGGGTAACCATGGGGCAATTCACAGACCTCCGTGACGGGGAAACGACCCGGGGTGTATGCGATGTGAGAAAAACCGATATCCGCGATACCCGTCTCAAGGCCTTTGATCATGGTCGCATGTTTGAGCAATGATCCGCCGGGAAAATATTTGACCTTGACTCTCCCTCCTGTGCGCATTTCCAGGTCACTTATAAATTCTTCACAAAGCTTAGACTGGACCGATGGGGGGGGAAAGAAATTAGCAAACTTCAAATTGATGACTTTTGGTGCCGCAAAGACGCCGTTAAGAGGAAAAAACGTCAGCATTAGACAAACGATTCCAATAACCAAACAAAATTTTTTCAACCTCATCATTTGACCTCCCGTGTTATTATGTTCCCTCTTTTTGTGGACCAAACACATTGGCCCACGACCTTACCTCAATAATAAACCCCCTTTCGGCGCCTCAGTCGTGCCACCCTTTTACACCTGGCCGCCGTAGTTTCTTGCAATTTCGATCATGGCCTTGACATTTTCAGGTTTGGCTCCCTGCATGCCCGCACCGGTCGAAAAAATAAAACCGCCGTCTTTTCCGGCCGTGTCGATCAGATTTTTGCAGTATTTTTTTACATCATCGGGTGTTCCAGCGCATAATAAAGAAAGGGGTACGTTTCCGGCGATACAGGAAACCCTGCCGACGGTCTCCTTTGCCCTTTCCATGTCCATCCCGTCGAACCACCAGACGGTTTTACCCTTCGGAATATCGCTGATGACTTCAAGGCGCTGGTTATAACCTCCTTCGGCAAATAACTGCGGGACCACCCCCTCATCGATAAGACCGATGATGACCTTTCTCAGGGTCGGCCAGTAAAAGGTCCGAAACTGCTCGTCGGACATAAAACCGTCGGCCCCCTTATGAAGCGGCATAAAGGGCATGATATGACCCGTGGCTTTACACACCGCAGCGCCCAACTTGACCATAAAAGGGGTTATCCTTTCGCAGGCCTCGATAAGCTCATCGGGGTGTCGATACATGTCCATCAAAACACCTCGCGTTCCTCTGAGACTATCCCCGATGACATCAAAAGGCGCCTTTGAAAACCCTGCGGAAAAGGACGGATATCCTTTACCCATGATTGACGCGCTGACCTGCACCATCATGGCATGCCATTTGTCAGCCTCATCCCCCGCCTTACCGAGCGTACGGAATACTGACTGCACATCCTTCATGCCAAAGGGTAAGACCGCCGGCGGCACAAGGGGAATCTCATGTACGGGCGGTAGCAGAGGCATTTTTTCCAGGGGCTTCAATTCACCGAAGATCCGTGGGAAATAGACATTGAGGAAAAAGCC
>CAZXWJ010000361.1:0-3677 GCA_964644375.1 uncultured Desulfobacteraceae bacterium
CCATCGGGACCAAGATCGATGATGTGATCCGCTGTTTTGACGACATCCAGGTTGTGCTCGATGACCACGACCGTGTTGCCCAAGGCAACCAGGTGATTCAGAACCTCGAGAAGCTTTTGGATATCCTCAAAATGAAGACCCGTGGTGGGCTCGTCCAGCAGATAGAGGGTCTTTCCCGTGTTCCTCTTGCTCAGTTCCCTGGAGAGTTTCAGGCGTTGGGCCTCTCCTCCCGAGAGGGTCGTGGCGGATTGCCCCAGTCTTATGTATCCCAGGCCCACATCCAGAAGGGTCTCGAGCTTTCGGTGGATGTTTGGAACATTTTCGAAAAAAGTGTAGGCCTGACTGATGGTCAGATTCAGGATATCGGCGATGTGCCGCCCCTTGTATTTGATCTCCAGGGTGTCCCGATTGAAACGAAGGCCCCCGCAGGATTCGCAGGTGACGTAGACATCGGGAAGAAAGTGCATTTCGATTTTGATGATGCCATCCCCGTTGCAGGCTTCACACCGTCCGCCCCGGACATTGAAACTGAACCGTCCGGGCTTGTATCCCCTCATCTTGGAGTCTGGGAGCATGGAGAAGAGTTCACGAATGTGGGTGAAAATCCCGGAATAGGTCGCCGGATTGGAACGGGGCGTACGTCCGATAGGGCTTTGATCGATGCTGATGACCTTATCGATATAGCTCAGGCCCTTGACGGCCCTGATACGTCCCACTTTTACCTTGGACCGGTAGAGTTCCCGGGCCAGGTAAGGGTAGAGGATTTCGTTGATGAGACTGCTCTTGCCGGAACCCGAGACGCCCGTCACACAGGTCAAGGTCCCGAGAGGGATCTCCACGTCGATGTCCTTGAGGTTGTTTTGCCGGGCACCCTGGATTTGAATCTTTCGTCCGTTGCCGGGGCGCCTTTTTTCGGGGACGGGAATCTTCCGAGTGCCTGAGAGGTACTGACCCGTGAGGGAGTCCTTGCTTTTCATCAATGCTTTCGGCGTCCCTTCGAAGGTGATGCCTCCCCCATGGATTCCGGCGCCGGGTCCCATGTCGATGACATGGTCGGCGGACAGGATCGTTTCGGCATCGTGCTCTACCACCAGGACCGTATTTCCCAGGTCCCTGAGGTGCCGGAGATTTTCGAGCAGACGGAGATTGTCCTTCTGATGGAGGCCGATACTCGGCTCGTCAAGGACGTAGAGCACACCGGCGAGACCCGAGCTGATCTGCGTGGCCAGCCTGATCCGCTGGTCCTCCCCTCCCGAGAGGGAGGAAGAAGACCGGTCAATGGTGAGGTAGTAGAGTCCCACACTGTTCAGAAATCCCAATCGATTCATGATCTCCTTCATGACCCTTTCCGCGATAATCCGCTCTTTTTTGCCGAGTTTGAGATCCTTGAAAAAAGCATAGGCCCTCTCAACGGACAGGGATGTGAGATCGTTAATCGACTTGCCCCCGACCTTCACGGCCAGGCTCACGGGTTTGAGCCGCGCTCCGTTGCAGGCCGGGCATGGGCGCATGCTCAGATATTGGTCGATGTCTTCCCGGACCTGGTAGGATTCCGTTTCTCGATACCGCCTTTCGAGGTTGGGGATGACCCCTTCAAAGGGGCGCCTGAAGGAGTGGCGGTGTGTGTCTCCTGACAGATCGAATGTGATCTCCTCCTTCCCGGAGCCATAGAGAAAAACCTCCTGAACCTTTTTGGGGTGATCCTTGAAGGGCGTAAAGAGGTCCACTTGGGTGTGCCGACAGACGGCGGCCAGCATCTGGTGGTAGTACCCGGACGTTCGTTTCCCCCAGGGCGCCAGGGCGCCTTCCATCAGGGATAGCGACGGATTCGGAACGACCAGCTCCGGATCAAAGTGTCGTTTGATGCCGAGACCGCTGCAGTCGGGGCAGGCCCCCTGCGGGTTATTGAAGGAGAACATCTGGGGGGTGAGTTCCGGCATACTGATGCCGCATTTGATGCAGGCCGCTTTTTGGTTGAAAAGGATTCCTTTCTCCCCCACGACATCCAGGAGGGCCTTTCCCTCTGAAAGGTTCAGGGTGAGTTCCATGGAATCCGTTAGGCGGCGTCTTATGCCGTCTTTGATAATCAGCCGGTCGACTACTACGCTGATGGTATGTTTCCTGTTTTTGTCAAGGACGATATCATCATCCAGGAGTCGTATGTCGTCGTCTATCTCGATTCGGGTAAAACCGTCCTTTCGAAGTCGCCGAAGGACCTTGACGTATTCTCCCTTTTTTCCCTCGACCAGGGGCGCCATAATCTGCACACGCGTCCCTTCCTTCATGTCCAAAATCTGGTCCACAATCTGCTGGGTCGTTTGGGAGGAGATCTCGAGACCGCATTGGGGGCAGTGGGGGTGCCCGACCCTGGCAAAGAGCAGTCGCAGGTAGTCATAAATTTCCGTGACCGTCCCGACGGTGGAGCGTGGATTTCGGCTCGTAGACCGCTGTTCGATGGAAATGGCGGGAGAAAGCCCCTCGATGGCGTCCACCTCCGGCTTGTCCATCTGCTCGAGGAATTGGCGGGCGTAAGCCGAGAGGGATTCTACATATCGCCTCTGGCCTTCGGCATAGATGGTATCAAAGGCCAGGGAAGATTTACCTGAGCCGGAAAGCCCGGTAATGACCACCAGTTTGTTCCGGGGGATATCCAGGGAGATGTTCTTGAGGTTGTGCTGGCGAGCACCTCTTATCTTTATGAATTCAGTGTTCATGGCAAAGGGTGTCGAAGATAACGCTGCAATGGCTCCTTCATTTTGGAAAATCCAATATTAACGCTCGAGTTCATAGTTTTATTTGGCTTTCAAAAACCTGGCCCTCCGGATAATTCCACCATGGCCTTCCCGCCCTCGACCGTGGGTTTTCCCGGGATCACGTCTCGTCCGTTCAGCGCGGAGAGGGACAAAAGGTCTATGTGTCCGGGTTTTCCCCGGGCAGGGGCACGGATGTCTTGAATTGGCACTGTCCCCGATCTCGTCCAGGCCGAAGAAAGTGCCCCCGAATTTCCGATGACCACGGGCCGGCAGATCTCATGGATCCCTGCATCCGAGAGGGCCTTGAGGATGATCTCCGGACCGATCCCGGAAGGATCGCCCAAGGTTATGCCGATGATGGGACGTTGGTCCATGCCTTCTCCGCTTAATTTAATTCGGTAAACCGGTGAATTATCGGCTTTTGGTGGAAGACTGTCAATGGCCTTGCAGCCGGATCCTGCTTGAATCCGTCAGGCGAAATCTCATTTTCATTTTCGCCAAAATGATTGGTGTGCAGTGCGTCTGATGACTTAACACGAAAGTGTTAAGTCCGGGGTGGACAAAACGGTCGGGCACCACTTTAATTGGACTGCGTGGAGCGAAAGCGGCAACAGCGGCAGGATGACGAAGAAACCGAAGAATTAGCCGCCCACGATGCTTGGATTCAGAGTTGATCGTCTTTGCCAGCTAAAAATACCCCATCGTGGATCGTGCTTTCCTTATCCATAAGGAGGTGTATCCTCCGTGCCGTTCAAGGATCTCTCGGCAACTATGTGGCCGAGGCCATCCATTACCGACCTCCGGACCGGAAAATGAGATAAAATCACTCGGCGCGATTTTATGAAGCGCGTTTCCGCCGCTTTGGGGAATCGTTTGCCGGGCATTTGACCCTGATTCAAATAAATGATATACATTTTTAATAGT
>CAZXWJ010000362.1:0-3675 GCA_964644375.1 uncultured Desulfobacteraceae bacterium
TCGCCTCGAGGACGTTGAAGAGGTGAGAACACTTCAGACAATAGTCATAGGCGGGTAGGACAATTCCCTGTTCACCGACCTGAAGGCATTCCCGTTCGCACATGTTAAACATCTTCAGGAGCATCTCGACATCGGCGAGTTCAAAACAGTAGGTGGAAAGTTCCCACTCGCTTTTTTTGTGGACATCCCCGTAAGTTATCCGGTCGTTCCACATGAGATCGTAGACACTTTCCTTTTCCTGAAGATACATGGCAATTCTTTCAAGCCCGTAAGTGATTTCAACGGAAATGGGGTCCAGCCGGACACTTCCGGCGTGCTGAAAGTACGTGAATTGGGTGATCTCCATCCCATCCAGCCAGACTTCCCAACCCAGGCCAGATGCTCCGAGGGTGGGAGATTCCCAGTCGTCCTCCACAAAACGGATGTCGTGGTCCAGGGGATCGAGGCCCAAGGCCTTCAAGCTGTCGAGATAGATCTCCTGAATATCAATAGGAGAGGGCTTCATGATGACCTGGTACTGGTAATAGTGCCCCAGACGGTTGGGATTTTCTCCGTAGCGACCGTCGGTGGGCCGCCTGGAAGGCTCAACATAGGCCACGAACCATGGTTCGGGCCCCAGGGCTCTTAGCAGTGTGGCGGGGTTGAAGGTTCCTGCTCCCACCTCCAGATCACAGGGTTGCTGAATGACACATCCCCTGTCAGCCCAAAATTTTTGCAAAGACATTATCAATTCTTGAAAGGTCATGGGTTTACCCCGTCAAAGTATTTTGCGTAGGACGTTTATTCCGGCTTAAATATAGTTTGCCACCCAGAAATACACGATTTTTCGATGGAATGGGCTTTTCACGAAGCCGTCAAAAAAGACAAAAAAATTACCACCACATAGGTGCAATGTCAAGAAAGCCTTGATGCCCCTGATTCAATGTCAAAGCATCCTCTGTGCCATGTATTGCGGGATAGCCCTCGGACGCGGGTCTGATCTTTTGTGCCCACACTGTATTTCCGGATGGGCACCAGTTAAGGTGTGCCGCCTTCCGGCGTCGGTCCGGAAGGCGGCAGGAGGCGTGCTGCAGAAAATTTTTATGAGGCAGGTACCGTGTCTTGGAACGTTCTTTCCGAAATCCATTGCGGAAGATTGTCCCGGGTGGACGCCGTATTATCGGTGAAAGGCATGACAAGGTCATACATATCGTCCGAGAGCACGGTATGGGTGGGATGGGGGGCGTTCTTGCGGAAGGTCTTGAGCAGAAAATGCCGCACGTATTTTTTTTCGCTGGCCACGGCATCACCTGCATTTACACACTGAATGAGTTCAAGGTCATGAAGATTCGGGGCATTTGAAAACATAAACTTCCTCAGCAGGGTGCGAGGTTCGCCCAGTCCGGTACTCCGGAAAATACTCATGCAGGGTTCGATTTTCTCGGACACCTTTTCGAGTGAAGCGACTGTATCCTGCCATTTTGTTAAACAATTGCCTTGCATCATATAGCCCTCTTTTGATCCCCGGATCTTTTGGATAAATAATAAGATCTTGAAGGAAAAAAGCACAATTATCTGGAGCAAGATACATGCCAATTTTTCGTATGATTTTTTTGATGGATAAGCATCGGAAAATAGAGTTTAATCGATCTGTTGAGTCAGAAAAACCCTCCCGGATTCGAGAAGGTCGGATTGTCAAGATTCTTTTCAGGTTGTAAGAATAATACCGGGAGGGAAAACGCCAAGAAGGTCCTGATGTCAATAACCTCACCCTTGACCACTTGAAAAGCCTTGCCCGCAGGGTTGACAGCGAAACGTTCGTAACCGTCACGGTTCCAGGCAGGGTGACGCGTTCCTTCAAATGCCTTGCAATGCAGGAAAAATGTTTTATACTTCAATGGTTTTCGGGCTTGTTTTTGACACCAATGATTGAAGATATGGGCGTAGCCTTTGGGTGATAAAAATGTTGTTTCGGCGCCGCTTTGGGCACTAACCTGTGAATCAAAATGTTTTTGAAAGTTTACCGGCTATGGGCGTAATAGAAGTCGATCTTTTTTCAGAAGACGTGGACACCCCCGATCATCCGGAGGCGGTTAATTTCAGGGATCTCCTGGAAACCGTAGCTGGTGAGTATGAATGCAGACTTTTAACCTTCGAAGTTGAGAGGGGGACGGTGGCCTTTTCCTTTGACAGCGATGAGTTGACCTCAGGGATCTTGAAGATCCTTCAGACCGAGGTGTAGACCTATTCGAGCCTATGGTGAAACCCGTCGATCGTGGTCTGGCATGGTATGAAAAACATGACAATTGGGTGGGCTCTCGAAGTGGATAAGAATACACTTTGCTCGTCCTTTTTCAAACATTCAAGGACAAACCCTTTCAAGGTTGACATTCCATTATGAAAAAAGTTGCTTTCTTCCTGCTTGTTATTTTGTTGCTCGGCCTCATCGGTTGGCAGATACAGAAGAAGTTATCCTCGAAAAAGGGCTCTGGGACCGGTCGGAGAGCCGTTCCTATTGCGGTGGATGTCGCCCCTGTCGAGAGAACTTCGATCCGCAATGTCGGCGTTTTCACGGGCTCCCTGGTCGCGAGATCCCGGTTCATCGTCGCGCCTAAAATATCCGGCAGGCTGGAGAAGTTATACACGAACATTGGGGATCTCGTCCAAAACGGCCAGGTGATTGCGGTTCTCGATGACGACGAATACCGCCAGCAGGCGGACCAGGTGAAGGCGGAGTTGGAAGTGGTCAGGGCAACCCTCGAGGAAAGCCGTATTACCCTGAAGATTGCCAAGCGGGAGTTCGATAGAACCGTGGCCCTTCGGAAAAAAAAGATTGCTTCCGAGTCGGAACTGGATGCCGCCAAGGCACAGTACAACAACCAGGAGGCCAAATTCAAGGTGGCCATGGCCCAGGTGGCCCAGAAGCAGGCCGCCCTGAAGGCGGCCCAGATCAGACTCTCCTATGCCCGAATAAAGGTCACATGGGAGGATGATAACGGTGCCAGGGTCGTGGGAGAGCGCTTCGTGGATGAGGGCGCGATGCTTGCTCCCAACACTCCCATCGTCACCATCCTGGATATTCATTCCATCACCGCCGTGATCCACGTGATCGAACGGGACTATTCCCTGGTGACGATCGGGAAAGAGGCCGTTGTCAGCACCGATGCCTTTCCCGGAAAAATATTTAGGGGCAAGATCGCCCGGGTGGCCCCCCTGTTGAAAGAGACCTCCCGGCAGGCCCGAGTGGAAATCGAAATTACGAACCCCGAAGGGCTCTTAAAACCCGGCATGTTCGTCAGGGTGAAGATCGCCTTTGAAGAACGCAGGGATACGACCGTCGTACCGGTCTCCGCATTGATCAAGAGAGAAGGCCGGCAAGGCGTCTTCCTGATCGATCCCCGGGAGGAAAGGGCGCGTTTCGTGCCGGTGACCCCGGGCATTGTCAATGGAGGCATGGCCGAAATTCTGAGCCCTGAGCTTTCCGGATCGGTGGTCACCCTGGGGCATCATTTACTCGAGGAGGATTCTCCCGTTCTTCTGACAGGGGAACAGCCGGGGGGATCCCGCGGCGCAAGGGGAGGAGAGAAAAAAACGGAGAAATCCGGTGAAAAGGCATCGGGGGCGATCCCATGAGACTCTCCCGCTTGGCCGTTCAGCGTCCCGTCTTTACCGTTATGGCGTCTCTGATCGTCATTA
>CAZXWJ010000363.1:0-3657 GCA_964644375.1 uncultured Desulfobacteraceae bacterium
CGCAGCTTCATCGCAGTTTGCTCTTCCCTTTTTTGAAAGCATTTCCTTGAAAATGCTCAGGACAGGCGATCTCGTGTTTTTTGCGGGAACCGCCAAAAAGGAGAGAATCAGTCATTTGGGCATCTACCTTCAAGGGGGAAATTTTGTCCATGCCCTTCAGAAGAAGGCATGATCGTTTCGAGCCTTGAAAGCCCTCACTGGAGAGCGCGGCTGGTCTCAGCCAAGAGAATGACCGATCTCCTGGCCTCCAACGCTCTATTTCGGATCTCAAACGATCTTCTTCCGGCCCATACTAATCTTTTCGTGGAAAGCGTTTGCATATTTTGAATTGTGTAAATTTTTTTTCGATTATCTTATTGAGTATTCACAAAATAAGGGTGCTCCCAATTCAAAATTTCTGTGACATGTTTCTTGAAAACATCCCAAATAGTTGGCATAATATAAAAAAATCCGGGAATCATCGAGGGACTAACTTTTGAGTTCCCAGGTTCATTTCAAAAAGAAAAAACCCACCCCCAGCGCCTCACTCAGATGGATAGATGTGTCAAGGTTGAAGCGAACCGATCCAGGGGAAAGCGACAACAGTCCCGATCGGCTGATTTTCGAAGAATCCATTCAATTGCGAGAATATTACCTAAGCCTAAAAGGATAAAAAGGCATGCGCATAGCAATCATTGGTGCCGGGGTTTCCGGACTGGTGGCGGCCTATTTGTTATGCCGCGATCATGAAATCGTTGTTTATGAGGCCAATGATTACATCGGGGGCCATACGCATACGATTGATGTGAATGTGGACGGTGATACCTATCCCGTGGACACGGGGTTTATTGTATTCAACGAAAAGACCTACCCCAATTTTGTGAAGCTCTTAAGGCAGTTGGGTGTTTTCTGGCAACCTTCGAACATGAGCTTCAGTATGCGTTGCGGAAAAACAGGCCTTGAATACAGCCCCTCCTCTCCGAACGCCCTTTTTGCCCAGCGGCGAAATCTGTTTCGTCCGGCCTTTCTGCGCATGCTTTTGGACATCTTCCGCTTCCGGAGGGCATCTGAAAATCTGATCCGATCCGGAGATAATGAGACGACCATGGGTGCATATCTTAGGGCCCGAGGGTATTCAAAATGGTTCCGGCAATATTTCGTCACCCCCATGGGATCGGCCATATGGTCTGCCGACCCAAAAAGTTTTCAGGGTTTTCCTGCCCGTTATTTCGCCGCCTTTTTCCACAATCACGGGTTTCTCCAGTTGCGCAACCGGCCCCAATGGCTCGTGGTGCAGGGAGGGTCCGGGCAATATGTGAAAAAGCTCATCGATCCTTTTCGGGATAGAATACGCCCCGGATGCCCTGTCGAATCCGTAACCCGTCGTGGAGCCGACGTGGAAGTGCGGCTTCGAAATGGCGACATGGAACCGTTTGATCAATGCATCATCGCGACCCACAGCGACCAGGCCCTTTCCATGATGACCGATCCCACGGATGCAGAAAGAGCCGTCCTGAGCGCCATCCCCTATCAAGCGAACCTTACGGTTCTTCATACGGATTCATCCGTGATGCCCGGGCATCGGTCCTGTTGGGCGAGTTGGAATGCCTTCATACCCAAAGAGTCTAGGCATGCCGTTACGCTGACCTATTACATGAACATGCTGCAGAATTTTCAAGCGCCTGCGGTGTTTTGTGTGACCCTCAACCAGGAGCACACCCTCAATCCCGGAAAGATTATCCGGAAGATGATCTATCATCATCCGCTCTATACGAGCCGTGGATTTGCTGCACAGAAACGGTTTCATGAGATCAGCGGAAAAGATCGCATCCATTTTTGCGGGGCTTACTGGGGGTATGGCTTCCACGAAGACGGCGTCAAGAGTGCGCTCGCAGTGTGTGAAACCTTTGGAAAGAGCCTTTGACATGAATAGCTGCATATACGAGGGGAAAGTCAGGCACCGCCGGTTTACGCCGGTTCTCAACGTATTTCAATACCGGCTGTATATGATGTATCTCGATCTGTCTGAGTTGCCTCAGGTGTTTGACGTGCATCCCTTCTGGGCCGCGGAGCATGTTAACCTGGCCTCTTTTCGCAGGCGAGACCACCTTGGTGCGCCTCACATCCCCCTCGACCGGGCCGTCAGGGATCTGGTCGAAGAGAAATTGGGATTACGCTTGAAGGGGCCCATACGCCTGTTGACCCAATTGAGAGTCTTCGGGTACTGCTTCAATCCCGTGAGTTTTTACTACTGTTATGATTCCACGGATAGCCGTCTTAAGGCCCTGGTGACGGAGGTGCACAATACGCCGTGGCTCGAGGAGCATTGCTATGTGTTCGGTGGGACCATGAACATGCACCCTCATCCGGGCTGGAGACAATATGGCTTCGACAAGGCTTTTCATGTGTCACCCTTTATGGAGATGGATATTCGCTATGACTGGCGGTTTCAGGTGCCCGGTGAAGCGATCCATGTTCATATGAATTCCACTGCCGGAAAGACCAAACGCTTTGATGCGACCCTTGAACTCAAAAGGGTGCCCATCACGAGACGTTCCTTGACTCGTGTTCTTTTGGCCTATCCTCTTATGACGTGGAAGGTTACGGCCATGATTTACCGGCAGGCCCTGAGACTCAAACTCAAGGGAGCACCCGTTCACTTACACCCCAAAAAGACAAGGCCCGCAAGCATCGGGACAAGGTCATGAAGGCAAGCATACGACCTGAGAAAAAAGGGTTTGCGGAAAAATCAGAGCCCCCGGTCTTTCATGGAATGTCCAGAAAGATCTTCTTTTCCATCATGAAGAGGCTCAAAAGGGGGCAGATTCATGTCCTGGACGGTGGCCTGCGGCTCGACTTCGGGCAGATGACGGGTGATATCCCCCTGGAGGCCTCAGTGATCGTCCTGGATCCCGGTTTTTACAACCGGATCGTTTCAGGAGGTAACCTGGGGGCCGGAGAGGCATACATGATGGGTCTCTGGTGTACGGATGATCTGACCGTGCTCATCCGGATTATTCTGCTCAATCGTGACGTTTTTGAGGGAATGGACAGGCGGTGGACCAGATTGTCGGCCCCGGCCTATAAGGTGTTCCATGCCCTGCACAGGGATACGAGGAAAGGCAGCCGGGACAATATTTCCGCCCACTATGATCTTGGAAATAGCTTTTACAGACTATTCCTGGATGAGACCCTGACCTATTCCTGCGGCCTCTTCGAAAAAGCGGGCAGTACATTGAAGGAGGCGTCTCTTGCAAAGTACGATCGCATATGCCGAAAGCTGGCGTTGGGGGCATCCGATCACGTGCTTGAAATCGGCACAGGCTGGGGCGGATTTGCCCTGTTCGCCGCGGAGCATTATGGCTGTCGCGTGACTACCACCACCATCTCGAAGGAGCAATATGCCCTGGCCCAGAAGCGCATCCAGGAGGCGGACCTCCAGGACCGAATCCATATCCTCTTCCAGGACTACCGTGATCTGAATGGCCGGTTCGACAAACTGGTCTCCATTGAAATGATCGAAGCGGTGGGGCATCAATATCTGGAGGCTTTTTTTCGCACCTGCAGCGAGTGCTTGAAGGAAGACGGTATGATGGTGCTTCAGGCGATCACCATAGCAGACCGGGTCTTTGAAAAACACAAAAAGACCGTGGATTTCATCAAACGGTACATCTTTCC
>CAZXWJ010000364.1:0-3652 GCA_964644375.1 uncultured Desulfobacteraceae bacterium
TGGACATGCCGGAACCCTTGTAGTCGAGAAATTCTTCTTTGATCTCTTCCAGCACAGGCAGGGGCAGTGCGGCCGGTCCGGCATTAAAATTATAAATCCTTTTTCCCATGATTGACCCTCCTTTAGTTTGCCACTATCTTTTTTACCATTTCTTTTACGGCCTTTAACCCCTCAGGGTCCTTCTCAAAGGGTGGAAGGCCCTCCAGGTCGGCATCGATAATGCCGGATCCAAAAGGAATGAAACCCAGAAACTCAAATCCCGGCATATGGCTGAGAAGAAAATCTTTGTCCTTTTCCTGCCGAATCTTATTGCCGACCAGACTGATTTTTTTCAGGCCGATGTCGTTGGCCAGGGACTGAATGTGATGGGCCGTCTCGATGCTTCGTCTTCCGGGTTCCACGACCACGATGAGCCTGTCCACCGACATGGCTGTTCCCCTGCCCAAGTGCTCCAGACCCGCCTCCATGTCGAGGATAACAACCTCGTCGCGGGCCAGGACGAGGTGCCTCACAAGGGCTTTCAGGAGGGTGCTTTCAGGACAGATGCAGCCGGAACCCCCTGTCTTAACCCCGCCCAGGACCATGAGCCTGATACCGTCAATCCGGATCGAGAGTCTTTCCGGAAGATCGTCCACCTTGGGGTTTAATTTAAAAAAAGAGCCCATGGACCCGATTTTCGCTTCCGTCCTTTCTTCGATCAGGGCCTTCATTTCAGAGATGGGTACGATTTCTTCGGACCCCTTGAATCCAAGGGCCTGAGCCAGGTTGGCGTCAGGATCGGCATCGATGGCCAGGACCTTTTTGCCCTGATCGGCCAGTGCCTTTATGAAAAAAGAAGAAAAAGTGGTTTTTCCCACGCCGCCTTTACCGCTGATGGCAATCTTCATGCCCAGCCTCCTTGTGTCTTCTTGCGAAGAAACTCGAAAAAAAATTGACACGATATAATTGAAATGAAAAAGTGTAAACTCTATTTTATAGATTAATTCCTCCTCATTCTTCAAGGGTAAAATGACACCGGTGACCCCGTGGGTCTGTTTCTGTTCTTTTGTTTGACCCGTGATCTACCATCAAGGCTCATCTGTCCAGCGCATTGCGGGATTGTCTCCTTTTAGAAAGGGATCTTCTCCCGCTTTTGAGCGGGACAGACATCTCACCCCTTGCCGGTGATCAGACAGTCCCCCAAATACCTTGATTTAAATGATGATACGCGAATGCGACGGTGGATTTAGGTTGACATGGATGAGGTGATTCCCCGATATTCATGGTGTATGCCCTGATCTAGGATTAGGCGGCACGGCAGGGCACGGAAGCCAAGAGGAAAACGCATATTTGGACCTTTTTCCCTCTCTCTCTCCCTCTTGACTATTTGCGAGTTCAACCGGAAAGGAAGCGAGAGGGCCACGCGAAATATCTGATACATCCATTTGACAAGAGGAGATACCATGGACATGAAAGAAATCACACTGGAAGACTTTAATGCCGAAAATTTTATTGCCGAAAAGATCGACGAGATTGTTTCGACTGTCGGGGACGGGGTAGCGATCAATGCGCTCTCCGGTGGCGTGGATTCTTCGGTGGTTGCCTTGCTCGGGCACAGGGCCTTGGGCGATCGATTTAAATCCTGTTTCATCGAGAATGGTCTGATGAGGGCCGGAGAGCCAGAATACATCGTTTCTCTTTTTAAAGATATGGGGGTCAATGTGGAACTCGTAGATTCCAGAAAGATTTTTCTGGATGCCCTGAAAGGCCTTACCGATCCCGAAGAGAAGCGGGAGGCCATCACGAGTGCCTTTTACAAGGACGAGTTCGGCAGACTGGTTAGAGAGAGTGGTGCGAAGTATCTCCTCCAGGGAACCAACTTTACGGACATCGAAGAAACGGTTGCCGGGATCAAACGACAGCACAACATTCTCGAACAGCTCGGGATCGACCCGGAGGAAAGGTATGGCTACAAGGTCATGGAACCCTTGATTCAGATTCGAAAGCCGGCGATCAGGGACCTGGGAAAGGTCCTCGGGCTGCCTGAGGAGTTGTACGCACGGCCGCCGTTCCCCGGCCCGGCCCTGGCCGCCCGAATCATAGGAGAGGTGACCCTGGAAAGGCTGGAAACCGTCAAGGCGGCGACCACGATCGTTGAGGAAGAACTGGCCGACAGCGGGGCCTTTCAATATTTGGCGATTCTCCATGAGGACAGGGTCGTGGGCATGCGCGACGGGAAACGGGATTTCGGTCAGCAGATCGAGGTGCGATGCTGGGACAGCCTGGATGCAAAAACAGGATCCGCTACCCGGCTTCCCTTTGATGTCCTCGAACGGCTGGGCGACAGGATCAGCGGGGAGGTGCCGGGTGTAGTCAGCGTGACCTACAGCATTACCAGGAAACCACCTTCAACCATCGAGGCGGTCTGATCATTCTTCCCGGGGGGGCTTTTAGAGAACCATGGGGGTGTCTCAGGTCTATTATAACATGGAAAACCCGGTCCCCCCCGGGAGGCGGTCGAAGATCCCGTCTTCAGCGGGGCCGGAGTATTGGGAAATTTACAGCCGGTTGTAATTTTTTAAAATAACTAATATTGTCGGCAAAGGAAAAAGTCTGCGTGTGTCGAGTGAGCGAAGCGAGCCCCGCAAATCGGGGCAGGCGCGCAGCCAATATTAATGAACCCCCGCAAGCGGGGCATGTGCATGGCTAATAGCCCTTACCCCACCGGGAGCGAGGCAAATTTATCCCTTTCAAGAGGGGAACAAGCGCCGGGCGGGGGTTCGGATTCGGTCGGCTTTTGCAATGACCTGCCGGATCGATTTCATATCGCCTGCGTACCGGGGGGGGGCGGCCTTTGGGGAGGACAACTGCATTCGTTTCAGTTTCGCAACGGACGGGTCGTCCACTCGTGAGGCCCTGTTAAGGCTGAAGGAGTCCTAATCATCATGAACGAGAAAAATTACGACGTGGTCATCGTGGGCGGCGGGATTATGGGATCATGCACCGCCCACTACCTGATGAAAAAGGATGAAAAACTTCGTGTCGCCGTTGTCGAGAAGGACTTTACCTATTCCAAGGCCTCGACCACCCTGTCTATGGCCAATGTGCGCGTCCAGTTCGGCCTCAAGGAGAACGTCCGGATTTCCCAGTACATCCTCGATGTCTTCAAGACGTTTGAAGAGGATATGGCCGTCGACGGCGACAGACCCGATATCGGCCATCGAGCCGAGGGTAACCTCTTTGTCGTCGATGAGGAGGGTCGCACCATTTCTGGAAAAAGCCTCGCTCTTCAGCAAGGCCTGGGATGCCGGGTGGCGTGGTGGTCCCCGCAGGAGATCAGGGATCATTACCCGTTATACGATCCTACCGGTTATGTGGGAGGCACCTTCGGCGCAGAGGACGGCCTGATCGACCCCTACGGCCTGGTCATGGCGTATAAGAACAAGGCCAGATCCCTCGGGGCGGAATACGTCAAAGACGAGGTGACCGAGATAAGGGTTGCAACGGGTGCGGTGCACGGGGTCCGGTTGGCATCGGGTCGGGATCTGGGCGCCGGGTTTGTCGTGAATTGTGCGGGCGCCTGGGCCACCCCGCTGGCCAGGCAAATGGGAATCGATCTCCCCGTCGTCCCGGTCAAACGCCAGATCTTTGCACTGGATACGGCCGTCAAGCC
>CAZXWJ010000365.1:0-3630 GCA_964644375.1 uncultured Desulfobacteraceae bacterium
CCCAAACCGGGATATGATGCGAAACACGAATACAACATCAAATCCATGAATCGCCTGCGCGAGGTCTATTACGGCGCCAGGATGGATGAGGAGCTGTTTCAGTATCTTTGTGATCCGGAAACTCGTGAACAGTTGAGACTGGTCTTGATTCATTCCTATTTTGCGCCGGAGGTGCATTCCGCCTTGCTGGAGCAGGGAGGCGTCCATCTGGCCGCATATGATTACAGCAAAACTCTCCTGCAGAATCCCGAAACCCAGGAGACAGGCATTGCATGGGAAAAGCCTGATGAATCTCCAAAGACAATCCGAATCAGGGATCAGGGGTTCCGGAAGGCGATTGTAAAGCTCTATGACCATCGATGTGCCCTCTGCGGCATTCGTATGCTCACCATGGAAGGACACACGGTTGTGGACGCCGCCCACATCAAACGCTGGAGTGAAAGCCATGACGACCGGCCAACCAACGGTCTTGCCCTGTGTAAGCTCTGCCACTGGTCCTTTGATGAAGGCCTGATGAGCGTGGGAAAGGAATACGAGGTTCTGGTCTCCAGGCGTGTGGGCAAAGAAGGCAATTTCCCCGGCCATATGATGACGCTTTCCGACAGGCCCATTTTCCGGCCGGAAGCTCTGCACTGCTGGCCAAGGCAGGAAAACCTGGAATGGCACAGGAGACGCACCTTCAAGAGGTAGCGGTTGTCGGTGCACCCTGAAAGTTCCTGACTTTCGAAAGGAGGAGCCAAGTTGCAGGCATTTTGGTTCCTCAAGCCTTTGGTCTGAAAGCGATTCCAATTCATTTAAGAAGAAAGGTGTTCAAATGGATAGGCTATTCAATTTTCCAGATGATCAGCTCCGGATTCTCATGAACTCATTCAAGAAATGGTATCAGAATAACGAGAAGGAGAAAAAGTACTCTGAAGAACAGAAACAGAATGCTGAGGAGTTAAAAACCACCCTGCTCGACAAGGATTTTCTTTCCAAGGCTTCCGATGGGGAGCTTGCTCAGAGGATATTCGATTACTCCAGAACGCTGGAAGGCCCAGCTTTCATTCGATTGGGGATGCCCAGAATTACTGAAAATCTGGAAGACATTAAGAGAAACCTCATCTATTTGATTGAGTCTTCCGATGAACCTTTCGTTAAGGCGGCCAGAATACTCGAGGGTGAATACAGAATTCCTGTTTTTGCCAAGGCCTTCTGGTCACCGATTCTTCAAGCATGCTATCCGAACTTGCTCCCAAATTGGAACAATAAGAGCGAAAGGTTCCTCAAGAAGTTCGGAGTGAACCTATCTGGGTCGAAGCTTTCAGTCGAACAAAAATACAGGCTCCTGTCAAAGGCATTTCTTGAATTTAAACAAGTTGATCCGAGTGAAGATTTCTATACCATAAACCATCTGATGCACTTTGGAACTGAAACCGAAGAGGGGGTCAAATTAATCGAAAAGATGACGAATGCTAACGATATGAATTATTGGCAAATTGCACCCGGAGAGAGGGCGAGATTATGGGATGACTTCCGGAATCATTCCATCGCGGCTGTCGGTTGGAGCAAAATTGAAGTGGACCTGGGTGGAAAAACGAAGGAAGAGATAAGGGAACTATATAATAAAAACTATCCGGGTGAGACTGAACACAAGGGAAAGGTCAACGCAACTCAACTGGCAAATTTTATATCCCTAAAGCCTGACGATAAAATTGTCGTCAATAAAGGCAAGAGTCACCTCCTGGCTTTAGGGGTGGTGAAAAGTAACTATAAGTTCAGACCGGAAAGGCCCGAATACCGGCATACAGTCGATGTGCATTACTACAAGGTCAGCGACCAAGGAATTCCTATCCCCAGCAGTTTGACGGGAAAATTTGGCAAAACCATCATTCCCTTAAAAGCCCCTGAATTCAAGATCTTGGAGGGTCTATTTCAAAACGAGGGTGGACCAGGGCCAATTGCAGAATATCCACTTTCTCAGTGCGCGGAGGAAACCGGTTTCTCTGAAGAAATACTCAAACGATGGATCCGCGCCGTTGAACGTAAGGGCCAGGCCGTCCTTTATGGCCCCCCTGGAACGGGCAAAACCTTTATCGCGGAGCATCTGGCTCGCCACCTGACCGGGGGTGGTGACGGATTTTGTGATCTTGTACAATTTCACCCGGCTTACGCATACGAGGATTTTGTGCAGGGCATAAGACCCAGGGCGGACGGAAACGGGCAACTCGATTATCCTCTTGTGCCCGGTAGGTTCCTGGATTTCTGCGAAAAGGCTTCTAAGCGTGAGGATCGTTGCGTCTTGATCATCGATGAGATCAACCGGGCAAATTTGGCCAGGGTTTTCGGGGAATTGATGTATCTCCTTGAGTATCGCGATCGCGAGGTGCCCCTGGCGAATGGAGGCCGTTTCAGCATCCCGGCCAATGTCAGAATCATAGGCACGATGAATACGGCGGATCGCTCCATTGCCCTGGTAGATCACGCTCTGAGGCGGCGATTTTCTTTTCTTTCACTCTATCCTAAATATGACGTCCTGAGGAAGTTCCACAGAGAGAAGGGCTTCGATGCGGAGCCTTTGATCAGATTGCTGGAAAAGTTAAACCGCCAGATTGATGACCGGAATTATGAAGTCGGGATCACCTTTTTTCTCGGAAAGGACCTTGCCCAACAGATCGAAGACATATGGCGCATGGAGATAGAGCCCTACCTTGAAGAGTATTTTTTCGATCAGGATGACAAGGTTGATGAATTTCGTTGGGAAAAGGTGGGGAAGGAAATCTTCTCATGAGTGGCGGGCAAAGGCCGGAGATCCTTGAACTCAGGGAGTATGTCCCTCGCAAATTCGATTGTGGAATGATTTCAGAAACCCTGGGCAACACACTCTGGCGTAAATATGGAAGCCAAATTGCGGTAGATTTCCCTTCTCCAAAGACAGAGGGCAAGTGGCAACTCAGGTCCCAAGGCTGGGTCGGTTACATCCCCTGTTCGGATGAACTGGGTGTGGCCCTCAGGCCGAAGGTGGCGCTAGGAAATCTGTTTCGAATGTTGGAATATGCCTACGGGCTGGAAAGCTTTCGTTTTCTGGAGGGCTCGGTTGACTGCAAGTCCCTCGAGGAGTTCTATGAGCGTTTGGCAAACATTCTTGCACGAAGGGTTCTCGACAGGGCACGAAAGGGTTTCTATCGTGCCTATCTTCCTGAGTCGGAACGGTTACCCTTCGTGCGGGGGCGCATTGACGTCAGCCGCATGGTGCAGTCGCTTTGGGACGTCAAGATCCGGTGCCGTTACGAGGAACACACCGCAGACCTAGAAGAGAACCAGATTCTGTCGTGGACCCTGTCGCGCATCGCTCACAGCGGCATGTGCTCGAGCCGCGTCCTGCCGACCGTGCGTCGGGCCTACCACGCGCTGAGGGGTATGACCTCACTTAAACCCTTCAAGCCGAAAGACTGTATCACCCGTCTCTACAATAGGCTAAACGGCGATTACCAACCCCTTCATGCCCTTTGCAGGTTCTTTCTTGAGCACACCGGGCCGAGTCACGAAATCGGCGAAAGGAAAATGTTGCCCTTCCTGGTCAACATGGCTCGTCTCTACGAGCTTTTTGTCGCGAACTGGCTCATCAGCCATCTGCCGTCAGGGTTACGG
>CAZXWJ010000366.1:0-3629 GCA_964644375.1 uncultured Desulfobacteraceae bacterium
GATTGGCAGAATTCGGACGAGTTTTACCATTTGATTACTCTTTCCAATGATGTTCCCGAAGCTGTAGGCATGGCCGAGATTTTCATCAAATTCTTTGAGGGAACGGACGTCCTCGACGGTCTCGATGAAACCTATGGGAGCATTTTGGTGGTCGAAGATCGTGGCCACCGTGGTCCTGATAGGAACCAACTTACGGTCGCGGTTGATCAAATCGCTTTCGTAAAAAAGAGGTTCTTCCAAGGGTTTCAGTTCGAGGGAGGAACACTGCTGAATGCAGGCTTTGCTGCGAATGACATGAAAACAGGGAAGACCCCGGGCCTCTTTCCGGGGCAAGCCGACAATGGCTTCCAGGGTGTGGTTGATAAAGACCACGCGGCGATGAAGGTCAAGAAGGGCGATTCCAAGGGGGATGTCATCGAGTAGCCTGCACAAGTCAAGAGGCAGGTGATGAAGGTCTTCGATCCGGTAGGTCCCGTGGGTTTTTTGAGCCCTGGTAGTTGCCGATTTCGCGGTTCTATTTTTTGACAAGTCGATTCCCCGTGAAGGCTTCAGGCTGAGTGTCTATTTGGCGTATCCCCATGCTTTCAACCGTGTATAGGCGTATTGGGCCTTGTTCCCCTCCTGCGTAATTCCCAGATAGCGGCGGTATTCATGGGCCGCATTCCCCTTGTGATTCATTTTCTCTTGGGTGTAACCCTTGAAGAAAATGGTGTTGGCGTTTCCGGGAAGCAATTTTTCATAGGTGTTTAGTTCCTGGTATGCACCGCTAAAATCTTCGGATATAAGTTTGCCGAATCCACTCAGGTAATAGGCCTGAGCCTCTTGGGGGTATACGCGCTGGGCCTTTTCGGCATATGCGATGCCTTGACGGTATCTTTCCTGGATCAGGTTTGATTTTGACAACAATACGAGGCAAGTGTAGTCATCAGGGGCCATTTTCAGTGCATTTTTTAAACGGGCCTCGGCCTCGCCGAATTTTTTTTCCCCCATGAGCCGCTCGCCCTTTTGCATCTCCTCGACGGCTCCTTTCAGGGTGCGCAATCTTGAAGTGTTGTCCATGTACCGTTCCCTGTAAACAGGGAGATTCGCGGCCGAGCGGTATTTCGATTGTGAATTGTTCAGAGCCGTTCGATAGCGCTCATCACTCATGGGATGGGTGGAAAACATCAATTCGATCGCGCTGGGATTGTGTTCGGACTGGCTTCTGAGTATGTCCATGAGACCGATCATTCCCTTTGGGCTGTATCCTGTCCGAACCATATATTCCATTCCAAGGGCGTCCGCTTCCCGCTCGTTGTCCCGGCTGTAGGAAGCGAGAAGTGCACCGGCGCCGATCATGCCAAGCTGGGATGCCAACTGACCCAAGGCGCCCTGCGATCCCGCCAGCATGGAAAATCCCCCTACCACGGCTTGGGTGAGCATCCCTTTTGACATCTGTTCGGCGGTATGTCGTGCATTTACATGACCTAGTTCGTGCCCCAGAAGGGCAGCCAGTTCGGCTTCATTTTCAAGTGAAAGCAAGATCCCCCGCGTGCAGGCGATGCTTCCCCCGGGAAAGGCATAGGCATTGACATAGTTCGCATTGACCACCCGAAATGAAAAGGGCATATGAGGGCGGTGAGACCCGTCGGCGATTCTTTTACCTGTTTGATTAATGAAGCCGTTCAGTGCCCCGTCCTGGACGGGACCGTAGTCGGCGGAAAACTGATGGGGTGAATTCTGTTTGTCGATGGATATTTCCTTCTCCTCAGATACGAGCATCAACTGCTGCCTGCCGGTCACGGGATTGGCTGCGCACCCGGCCAAAAGACCCGCAGCGGACAAAGACATCAAACGCATAAAATTTCGGCGCGTCATACCGCTGGTTTCATGGATCGGCAAAAACAAGTCACGCATCTCGAATCTCCTCATGCCTGAATCTTGCATCGGGTGTCGTTGCGAGGCGTGTAAGCCTTTGCGGAAAGAGGTGGTTGCAGTCATTTCGGCCCGCAGGGCTATATGCCGACAGGGGGAGGACCAAAATGGCGATATTCCGCGATAGCGGAGTAGCGGGGGATGCCGCGCCTGAGTCATTTCCCTGTGCAAAATTCCGAAAATAAGTTGGTAGTGATTTGTTTGTTCTTGGCCCCGGCGGTCTCGGTCCCGGGTCCCTTATAAACAAACAAAAAAGCATTTTTTTATAGATGAAGGCCGTGTTGTATTTTTTTATGGCGCCTTGACCGGTCGCTGCATGATCAGGTCCGTTTGCCGGTCATCACCCAATCGAAAGATGTGGGTGCCTACTTCTTCAAACCCCCATTTTCGGTAAAAGGCACGTGCTCGAGGGTTGCGTTCCCAGACACCCAGCCAGATGGTGGCACAACCCCTCTTCTCGGCTTCGCTGAGGCAGGCCTTCATAAGGATCGTTCCAATGCCATTTCCAATCCATTCCTTGCTCGTATATATTCGCACTAATTCAATCGTACGTAAACCGGTTATTTCAGCCGAAGGTCGCTTCTCTTTTAATCTGGCGAAGGCCAGGGCCGTGCCCTCAAATTCCGCTATCAGGAAAACGGATGAAGGGTCGGCTAATTCAGCCGCCTGCTTTTTGGGACTGAATGCAGCAGTGAGATACGCGGCCATGTCTTCGGGCGTATTTTCTGCTTCAAAGGCATCATGAAAGGTCTGTGCGCCTAATTCAGCAAGCAGTGTATTGTCAATGTCCGTGCCATAACGGACATGGATTGTGGGCTTTTTCATTTTTCAAGCAGTCAATCGGGCCAAAATTACGACCCCTCCTATTCGATTGGGCCATTTAATTTTTCGTTCTTGCCTCCTCCCCGCGGGTTTTCGATATCGAAAGCGGCCTTGGCAGAGACATCAATCCTCCTTTCTAAAAATTGGCTTTTACCACAGATCTCCACAGAGTGGCATAGATATTTTTTGAACAAGACCTGTCACCCTGTCCAATGTCCGTGTGGATCGGCTGGCCGGGATGTCAGTTAGCCGGAATGCCTGAACGGTGTGTACCGTGATTTCGGGTGTGCCCATTGTTCTGTTGACGGGCCTGTTGGCCTCTGTTATTCATATGGTGATACTATACTCTTGAGGAACTCCACCAAAACTATGTCCTCTCAAACGTCGCACCAGGATACCCCTCCTGTGCAAGACACCTATAAATGGAAGGCCCTTCTGACGGTAGCCCTGGGAAGCATGATGGCTACCATGGACGCGAGTATCACAAACATCGCCTTTCCCGTGCTGACCAGGGTTTTCCAGGCAGACCTCACCACAGTGGTGTGGGTCACGGTGGCCTATGTCCTGGTGAGCACCAGTTCGATGCTGATCATCGGAAAGATCGGCGATCTCATGGGCCGAAAGAGGATCTATGCCCTCGGCATGGGGATTTTTACCCTCGGACTCCTGGCCTGTTCCTTGGCCCAGACCGTCGGGCAATTGATTTTTTTCAGGGCACTCCAGGCCGTTGGCGCTGCCATGACCGTGTCCACCAGCACCGCCATCGTTACGGAGGCCTTTCCCAAAAACGAGGTGGGGAAGGGGATCGGGTTCCTGGGCATGTCCGTTTCCGTGGGGTTTATCATCGGCCCTGTTCTGGGAGGATTTCTGCTGGACTGGCTGGACTGGCGCTC
>CAZXWJ010000367.1:0-3620 GCA_964644375.1 uncultured Desulfobacteraceae bacterium
GGGGATAACCGGCCCGAGGGTCTCTGGAGCGAAATGGCCGCTCTTTGTGCCGGCGGCATAGGGGTTTGGCTCTTCCAGGACTGTATGATGGACGAGGTCAAGTATATCATCGGCCATTCCGACACCAAGTTCTTTATTGGTGAGACCCAGGAAGAGGTAGACAAGGCCCTGTCCATCCAGGACGAGTGCCCCAAACTGAAATGGATCATATGGGACGACCCGAAGGGCATGAGGAATTACCGGCAAAAAAACCTGATCAGCCTGAAAAGGGTCCAGGAACTGGGAAAAAAATTAGAGGAGAAAGACCCCGGCTTTTTTGAGAGAACCATCGACAAAGGGCATGGAGACGACATCTGCCTCCTGTTTTATACCTCCGGGACGACGGCCCTGCCCAAGGGTGCTCTTCTGAGCCACTGGAACATGCTGACCATGGGTCGGAATCTTATGGAGGTTGACCCTTGTTACGACACGGATGATTTTGTCTCCTATTTGCCTTTCGCCTGGATCGGCGAGCAGATGATGTCCATCTCCTGCGGGCTTCAGATCGGGTATACGCTCAATTTTCCGGAGGAACCCGACACGGCGCTTCAGGATCTGAGGGAAATCGGCCCCCATGTCATGTTTGCGCCTCCAAGACTCTACGAAGGCATGACCAGGCAGGTCCAGGTCAAGTATATCGACGCGGTGTGGATCAAACGCAAGACCTACGAGTTTGCGACCAAAGTCGGTTACAGGGTGGCCAATCTCAAATTCGAAAAAAAAGCTGTAGCCCTCCACTGGAAATTCCTGAACTGGCTCGCCTATATCACCATGCAGAAAAAGTTAAAAGACCACCTCGGCATGTCCCGTCTCAGGCACGCTTACACAGGCGGGGCCGCCATGGGACCGGACCACTTTCGTTTTTTCCATGCCCTGGGGGTCAATCTCAAACAGATCTACGGTCAGACGGAAATTGCGGGCATTTCCATCGTCCACCGGGACGGCGATGTCAAATTCGATACTGTCGGTACGCCTATCCCCGAGACAGAGGTCAAGATAACCGAGGAGGGTGAAATTCTTTCCCGAAGCCCCTCCGTGTTCCTTGGATACTATAAAAACGACGAAGCCACCAAAAAAACCCTGGTGGACGGCTGGCTCTATTCCGGCGACAGGGGATTTATCGATGAAGACGGGCACCTGGTGGTGTTTGATCGCTCAAAAGACGTCATGACACTGAAAGACGGCAGGCCCTTTTCGCCGCAATATTTGGAAACCCGACTCAAATTCAGCCCCTTCATCCAGGAGGTCTGGGTCATCGGGGATAAGAAAGACTATGTCACCGCCGTGATGTGCATTGACTATGCGGTCGTCGGCAAATGGGCCGATGACAAAAAAATCAACTACACCAGCTACCACGAATTGTCCCAAAAGCCAGAGGTCTATGACCTGGTCCAGAAACAGATTGAAGAGGCCAACAAAGACCTCCCCACGCCTGCAAAAATCAACAAGTTTGTCGATCTATATAAGGTCTTTGACGCGGATGACGAAGAACTCACAAGGACAAGCAAATTGAGACGGGCCTTTGTGGAAAACCGATACAAGGACATCGTGAAGGCCTTGTATTCGAATGTTGACATCGTTCACATGGATACGACCATCACTTACGAGGATGGTAGAGAGCAACGAATCAAGACCGATCTCAGTATCCGGAAGGTGACACCTTAATTTTTTCCACACCCGGGCCGGGCGGTTAATGGCGACCTCCGAGGTTTGCAGGGATCAATCAACTCCAGAACATAGAAATGTGCCGTTCCGGGACGGCCATTTGATTTTATACCATCAATGGAGGCAAACAGATGGAACTCTTTATGATGTCATTGATCACCGGGATTATGGTGGGCGGCATTTATGCTCTCGTAGCCCTTGGATGGGTCCTCATTTACAAATGCTCCGGGGTCCTGAACCTGGCCATGGGAGAACTGACCCTTATCGGCGCCTATGTGACCCTCACCTTTTATCAGATGGGACTGCCATTTATTCTTGCCGTCTTATTTACTTTGATTGTCGGCATCATACTGGGTTTTTTGACGGAAAGGATCTTTCTGGATAAACTGATCGGAGAACCCATTCTGGCCGTTATTATGGTGACCGTTGGACTGTCTTTCTTTTTAAAAGGACTCGTAGAATTTCTGTGGGGCACGGACACGAGGGTCTTTGACCCGCCCGTCTTCGCCATAAAGCCGATCACCATTGGTTTTCTCAAAGTCTCTCCCGTTTATCTCTGGTCCTTTATTCTGGCTATTATCCTGCTCATCATTTTTGTCGCCTTTTTCAAGTACACCCGCTGGGGCCTCTCCATGCAGGCCACGGCGGATGATGAAACCGCTGCGCTTTCCCTCGGTGTGAGCGCTCGCTTCGTCTATGCGGCGGCATGGGGGATCGCCTTCATGAGCGCAGGAGTCGGCGGAGCCCTGCTTGGAAACATCAACGGCATCAATATCTCAGTGGGGCATCTCGGACTTCTGGTCCTGCCGGCCGTGGTGCTCGGAGGTCTCAATTCCGTGCCCGGCGCCATTGTCGGGGGAATGCTCATCGGCTTGCTCCAAAATTTTTCCGGATCCTATCTCGATCAATACTTTCCGGGTGGTGTAAAGGAAATCGTACCTTTTGCGTTCATGGCCGTCTTTCTTCTTTTCAAACCTTACGGTCTCTGGGGATGGGAAAGGATCGAGAGAGTTTAACCTGGATTTTACAGGTATAAATTTTCTGAACTGAGCGAGGTTCTTTTATGTCCAGCGTCTGGTTGCCATGCGGGGATTATCATCAGCACTATGCCCACGACCAGGGCTGGTGGCAGACAAGATTCATCAAAGGCAAGATGATTTTGCTTCTCGCCATCCTATTTATCGGGCTTCCCTTGCTTGCCCCCGAATACTGGGTCGGCGTTGCAACCATGGTCGGCTACACGGCCATGGGTGCCCTGGGCGTTCAACTGCTCATAGGCTATGCCGGGTTGATCACTCTCGGTCACTCCGCCTTCATCGCGGTGGGAGCTTACACCAGCACCCTTCTTGTCCTCCAGTTCCCCTGGCCGAAACTCCTTCTGGACTGGGGACTGGCATACCCCGTCAGCATTTTCGCCGGAGCCGTCGTGGCGGGCTTATGGAGCGTCTTATTCGGCCTCCCCTCGGCAAAGGTTAAGGGATTCTATTTGATCCTGACCACCATGGCCGCCCAATTCATCACCGTCGATTTTATCCTGACACAATATGTCAGCCAGATCGGCGGCAGGGGCCAGGCCTTCTCCCTCCCCCCCGGGACCATAACGATCGGTCCCTGGGTGATAGATACGGAAGTCAAGATCTACTACCTCATGGCCGTTCTTCTCACTCTCATGGTGATCGTCATGGCCAATCTGCTCCGATCGAAGGTCGGCAGGGCCTGGGTCGCGATTCGGGACAACGATATCGCCGCAGAGGCCCTCGGCATCAATATCATATGGTACAAACTGCTTGCCTTTTTTGTGGCCGGGTTCATGGGGGGAGTTTCCGGGGCCTTCTGGGTCAGTAACACGGCCGCCCTCAGCCCCGAGCATTTTCCCTGGTTCTGGTCCCTTTGGCTGGTCGGTGTCATTCTGATCG
>CAZXWJ010000368.1:0-3605 GCA_964644375.1 uncultured Desulfobacteraceae bacterium
TTCCTGCAAGGCCCAGGTCTTTCGCGGCAACGGCCATGGGCAGTACACCCTTGACAGGCCTGATCAGGCCGTCCAGGGCCAATTCACCCAGGATAAGATAATTCTCATAGGACAAGGGGGAGACCAGCCCCGTTCCGGCCAATATGCCAAGGGCCATGGGTAAATCAAAGGCTGTACCTTCTTTCTTGACGTCGGCGGGCGCCAGATTGACGGTAATTCTGTCTGAAGGAAAATGATATCCGGAATTCTTGATGGACGCTTTGACACGCTCTTTGCTCTCTCGGACAGCGCCCTCAGGCAGCCCCACGGTTGAAAAACTTGGAAGCCCTTGCGAGATATCCACTTCAACGTCAACGATGTATGCATCAATACCTATGACGGCACTGCTCAGGACCTTGGCCAGCATATGAAGTTGACTCCAACAGGTGATTCGGCTTCCAGGGAATCATAGGCAACCGCGCGCAGAAACCTCTCGAAACCATGGGGGTTCATAATGATTTTTTTAAATGTACTTTACATTTAGCATTAAAGATGTTATAAAGTAAAGTTTATTTAAGTTCGTCAAGAGATAAGCAGGTTTAAAATGATTATCGAGTTCCTGCATGACGGCATGATTGGACCATTCAACCTGCCCGTTTGATCCTTACGCCCCTGTTTGGTCGGGGCTAACATCCTTATCGGGAGAACCCTATGGCACGCATTACTGTAGAAGACTGTTTAAAAAAAGTAAACAACCGTTTCACATTGATCCATATGGCCGCAAAACGCGTCCGGCAATTGCGAAAAGGCGCAGAGCCGACCCTTCAATCAAAGAACAAGGACATCGTTATTTCCCTGAGGGAAATAGCTGCAGGAAACGTGATCATAACGGACATTGCCGAAGAAATCGAATTGATTGAAAACGGGGCGGAAATGTTTTTGGAAGAGCCGAACCAGGAATCCGCCGAAGAAACTCCTGACGAGCCAAAAGTGGAAGAAGTGATCGCAGAAGGTTAGACACATGCACAAATCCGAATACTATGAGGTCCTCGGCATTTCCCGTTCAGCGGAAGAGGAAGAAATCAAAAAGGCCTACAGAAAACTCGCCATGAAATATCACCCGGATCGCAATCCGGGGGATAAAGACGCGGAGGACAAATTCAAAGAAGCGGCCGAAGCCTACGAAGTCCTGAGAGATCGGGAGAAGCGACAAATCTATGATCGCTATGGGCATGACGGCCTTGCAGGCACCGGTTTCAGGGGCTTCAGCGGATTTGAAGATATTTCCAGTAGTTTTGGGGATATTTTCGAAGATTTCTTTGGTTTTGGCAACCGATCTGGCAGAAGGACAAGGGCCAGACAGGGCAGCAGCCTTCGCTATGACCTTGAATTGTCCCTCGAAGAGGCCTTTCAGGGTAAGGAAGAGGAAATATCCTTTACCCGCTGGCAAAAATGCGACCTTTGCAACGGTGATGGTTACGCTCCCGGAAGTGAACCCCAGGTCTGCCCGACATGTCAGGGCCGGGGTCAGGTGGTCCGCTCTCAGGGTTTTTTCCAAATCAGCACGACATGTCCCACCTGCCATGGTGAGGGCCAAGTCATTACAAACCCCTGCAGTGAATGTAACGGGACGGGAAAGGTCAAGGAAGACCGAAAAATAAATGTAAAAATACCCGCGGGCGTGGACACCGGGTCTCGGTTGCGTCTTCCGGGCGAGGGTGAACCAGGCGAGCACGGAGGGCCCCCCGGTGACCTATTTGTGGTCATCCACGTCAAAAAGCACGATTTTTTCACCAGAGAGGGCGAACACCTTCTATGTGAAATCCCCATATCTTTTATCCAGGCGACTCTAGGCGGTACCGTCACGATTCCCGTTCTCGGCAAAGACAAAGCCGACGATATGGAAATACCGTTTGGCACGCAGCCGGACGATGTATTAACCCTGTCGGAATGCGGAATGCCATCCCTTCAAAGAAACAGACGAGGGGACCTCTTCGTAAAGATCAAGGTTAAAATACCCAAGAAGTTGACCCAGCATCAAAGGGAAATTCTAGAGGAATTCGCGAAGTCAGAGGGAACGAGTACCTCCAAAAAAGAAAAAACCTTTTGGGAAAAATTAAGAAAATGACGATAAGGGGTGTAACGGGCTATGCTAACAAAGAAAAAGCTTGAGGTTTTTAAAAAGGGTCTTGAGGAGCGGCTCAACGAGCTTTTGAATCAGGCCAATGAGACGGTGACAGGCATGACTTCAGAGAAGACCAACCTTCCTGACCCGGCGGACAGGGCCACTCTGGAGTCGGACAGGAATTTTACCCTCAGAATCCGGGATAGGGAAAGGAAGTTGATAGTAAAAATCAAAGAGGCCTTGGAGCGTATTGGAAACGGAACCTACGGCATCTGTGAGGAATGTGGGGAAGGAATTTCCGAAGCTAGATTAAAGGCCAGACCTGTGACTACACTTTGCATAGACTGCAAGAAGAGGCAGGAAACGGACGAGAGAGTGAGGGGCGTCTAAAGATCTCGTCATTTTATCTTCATCCGCAATGAAAAATGCAGCCGGTGCCGTTTTCTCGAGCCCGGCTTTATTTTTCTTCATCACTGAATTTTCGCCTGCCGCTGGCGGCGAAGGAAAATGTTCGAGATGCAGAAAACACTGGCGCAAAGGACCAGGATTTAGTTGAACCCAAAGGAAATTTAGTCTAGCAACGTCATACTTAAGCTATACAATCCAACAAACTGATTTAATTGACCCTATTTCTATTGAAAAAATCGTTTTTACATTATGGTTGAAGTCGATAAGATGCAAGGCAACGAAAAAATAAAAAAGCCAGTTGTAGAGGTGATAACGACCCATATCAATGCGGACTTTGACGCCCTTGCGTCTCTCATCGCGGCAAAAAAGCTGTATCCCGAGGCGGTCCTGGCCTTTCCGGGATCTCAGGAAAGGAATCTGCGGAATTTTTTTATCCATTCGACCTCTTATCTCTTCGATTTCACTAAGATCAAACATCTCGATTTCAGCAAAATCAAACGTCTTATCCTGGTGGATACCCGTCAGCATACCAGGATTGGAAAATTCGCCGATTTGGTTGGGAAACAAGGCGTTGAAATTCATATCTATGATCACCACCACAAATCGGAAGATGATATTCAAGGAGATTATGAGGCTATCAAATCGGTGGGTGCAACCACTTCAATCCTCACGGATATCATTAGGGATAAGGGCCTTGAGGTTACACCCGATGAGGCGACCATCATGTGTCTCGGCATTCACGAGGATACGGGGTCTTTCACTTTTTCCTCTACAAAACCTGAGGATCATCGAGCAGCAGCATGGCTTGTAAGCCGGGGCGCAAATCATAACCTTATCTCCGACATGCTGACCCGGGAATTTACGGCAGAACAGGTCTGGTTGCTCAATGATCTGACAAAATCGGCAACCAAACGCGTGATCAACGGTGTGGAGGTCATTATTGCCAAGGTCATCCGTGAGGAATACATCGGTGATTTCGCCGTTCTCGTCCATAAATTCATGGAGATGGAGAACCTCAGGGTGATTTTTGCCATGGCTCAGATGGAAGACAAAATCTACATGGTGGCCCGCAGTAGAGTTGAGGAGGTCAATG
>CAZXWJ010000369.1:0-3586 GCA_964644375.1 uncultured Desulfobacteraceae bacterium
TCATCATGGATTCATGGGGAAGGGCGGCCTATGATCGAATGTTTGCGGGGATCATCGGCATGAGCCTGCTTGGGGTCGTGCTCTACGAAATATGCAACTATCTGGAGAGGACCCTTTGTGCGTGGAAAATGCTGGAATCGGGGCGGGTTGCCAAAAGGAAAACCACACATGCCTTCATGTCCCGTATCGAAACCTTTGCCAGGATGATCAAATTCAGCCACACGGTCTTTGCTCTGCCCTTTGCCCTCGCGGCTGTTATCCTCGCCCACCGCGAGCACCCCCTTGATCTTTCTCTGCTGTTTTGGATTCTCCTGGCCATGGTAGGCGCACGCTCTTCGGCCATGGGTTTCAATCGGATTGCGGATGCCCGCTATGACGCCAAGAATCCCCGTACCGCCGATCGGGCCATCCCCAAGGGGGTCATTTCGACCAGGACCGCGGGCCTGTTTGTGGTCTTCTTCTCCGCCCTTTTTGTCTGGGCCGCGGCCATGATCAGCTCCCTTTGCTTCTTTTTGTCTTTTCCGGTCCTGGGTATTCTTTTTGCCTATTCCTACACCAAACGGTTTACATCTCTCTCCCATCTCTATCTGGGATTCAGCATATCCCTCGCACCCTTGGGGGCGTGGATAGCCGTGACCGGCGGTTTTAACTGGTCCATATTGCCCTTGTCTCTGGCACTTTTGACCTACATAGCCGGGTTTGATATTCTTTATGCCTGCCAGGATACGGATTTCGACCGACAGGCCGGGCTGTTTTCCCTATCCGCCCGGTTCGGCATAAGAACCGCATTCCAGGTCAGCGCAGGCCTCCATGTGTGCTCTTTCATCTGTTTTTCCCTGCTCTTTATCGTCTTTGACATGGGACTGGTCTACATGGCGGCCCTTGTCCTGATCGGCGCGTTGATGGTGGCCGAGCACAGCCTGGTGCGGCCCCATGACCTGACACGCATACAACTGGCCTTTTTCCATGTAAACAGTGCTATTTCGGTGGTGTTGCTTTTTGGTGTCCTGGTCAATGAGCTGGTCCGAGGGATGATATGAAAGGGAAGGGGATATCATGATTCCAGGAAAAGGCCCTATGAAAAGTTATTACAGAAACCTGTCGGAATTCATCAGGCGCCTCGATCAGGCGGGAGAGCTCAGGACCATTGCGGGACCTGTTTCTTCCCATATCGAGATCAGCCGGTTCACCGACTGGGAATCAAAGAGTCCCGGGGGAGGGAAGGCCCTTTTTTTTAAGGAGGTGAAAGGTTCCCCCTTTCCTGTGGCGACCAACCTTTTCGGAAGTGAACGGCGAGCCTGTATGGCCCTGGGGGTAGGACACCTCGATCAATTGGCGCAAAGACTCAGGCGATTGATCGAGTTGCGCCCCCCCCAGGGGCTGAGGGAAGCCCTGACCCTTCTTCCCACCGCCCTTTCCGTGACACGATTTTTTCCAAGAAAATCAAGGTCAAAGGTGCCTCCGTGTCAGGAGATCGTATACCGGGGCAACGAGGTGGATCTTCGCCTGCTTCCGGTGCTGCATCACTGGCCGAAGGATGCAGGCCCTTTCATCACACTCCCCCTTGTGTTCACCAGGAGCCTGGAGACTGGTGAAAGAAATATGGGCATGTATCGTCTTCAGGTCTTTGATCGGAAAACCACGGGCATGCACTGGCATATTCATAAGGACGGATCCCATTTTTTTCAGGAATACCGGAGGGCGGGGAAACGGATGCCCGTGGCCGTGGCCATCGGCGCTGATCCTGCAACCATCTACTCGGCCACGGCCCCTTTGCCCAGAAATGTGGATGAAACCATTCTCTCCGGGTTTATTCGCGGCAGGCCCGTTCAAATGACCCGCTGCCTCACCGTGGATCTTGAAGTTCCGGCCGAGGCGGAGTTCATTTTGGAAGGCTACGTGGACCCGGAGGAACGCCGCATGGAAGGCCCTTTCGGAGATCATACGGGTTACTATTCCCTGGCAGACGAATATCCCGTTTTTCACGTCACGGCCCTGACACATCGAAGGCATCCGGTCTACTGCGCCACACTGGTGGGCCCCCCGCCCATGGAGGACGGCTACCTGGGCAAGATTACGGAGCGACTGTTCCTGCCTCTGATCCAGACGGTTATGCCGGAAATCGAGGATTACTGGTTCCCCTGGGAAGGGGCCTTTCACAATGCCGTGGTGGTTTCCATGGATAAAGAGTACCCGGGGCACGCCCAAAAGTTGATGAACGGATTGTGGGGTCAGGGGCAAATGAGCTTCTGTAAGGCCGTCCTGGTGGTCGACCGGGGGGTGAACCCGCAGGATCCCGTGGCGGTCATGGAAAAATTGGTCTCAACTCTGGACCTCACGACGGATATTTCTGTATCCAAGGGGATATTGGATGTGCTGGATCACTCCTCGTCGACACCTCATTTCGGTCACAAGATCGGCATTGACCTCACGGAGCGTTTCGCAGGAGAACCCTTGAGAACGGCTTCGGGAAAGGGGCTTTCTCAGGACGTCCCTGAAGAGACGGAACTGATTTCAAGGCTTCAGCTCAACCTGGAGGAGGTCACCGGGCTTTCTATCATTGAACCGAAACCCTTAGCGCCGGGGTCGTCGGGACCTCGCAATTCTATTCTTGCCCTCAATGTCAAAAAGGGCACCGAGAGAGGGGGACGGTACTTTGCCGATCGCCTCCTGGAGGAGAGGTGCCTGGAACTGTTTAATATTCTGATCCTTTTCGACCCTGATATTTCCCTTGAAGACAATTCCCGAATGCTTTGGAAGCTCTTTCATAATACGGATCCCGGGCGGGACCTTTATATGAGAGACGGTCGGGTCGTAGTGAACGCCTGCGTGAAGGGGCCCATGGACGGCCATTTGAGGGAATGGCCGGAGGAATTGACCTTTGAGTGTGGCTCTTTTAGGCAGGTCAATGCCGGAAATGAAGGCCCCGGGTAGATTTTATGGGAAAAACTAAAAAATCACTTGAATTTGAAGGTGAATTTGTTCTATTAGTTAACTTGCCTAAAATACTGAACTAACGCGGTTGTTGGACCGTGGGTGATCCGAGGGGTGAACCATGGGCCGACGGGGTTCAACCATAACGATTCTTAAGAACAACGGAGAGGCAATGACACTGACGAAGAACAGCATTTTTGAGGATGTCGCCGCGCTTGGCGTCACTTATAAAAGGGCTCAAGAGATCTCGGAAACGCTTTTAAAAATTATGAAAGATACCCTTCAGGGCGGAGAGGATGTTCTGATCTCCGGTTTTGGGAAATTCTGCGTCAAACACAAGACTCAGAGAAGGGGGCGAAATCCCGCAACAGGAGATGATCTTATTCTTAACGAAAGAAGAGTTGTCACTTTCAGACCCTCCTCGATTTTAAGAGACAAGATCAACGGTGTTGAATGAATTGGGTGTTCCTATCGGGCAATGAAAGGGGCCTTGTCCGTTCCCTGTGATCTATCCTCCGTAACTACTCAGCTAGATAGGCTGTAGGCATTTAGGCTGTAAGGTACCGCAGGAAGGGAACACGCGTGATCATAGGAAAATCAGAGCGTTTGAATTGGCTGATGAAGTTTCTAGCTGTGAATCAAAAATTGTGGA
>CAZXWJ010000370.1:0-3573 GCA_964644375.1 uncultured Desulfobacteraceae bacterium
ATCTCGGCCATCATTATGGCCCTGCTCGGGCTGGATATTGTTTCGGCCTTTTCCTCAGTGGCAGCCTGCATATTCAACGTAGGCCCAGGCCTTGGAGTGGTGGGCCCCGTGAAGAATTATCTCACGATTCCCCTTCTTGGTAAGTGGATTCTGATCTTCTGCATGCTGCTGGGAAGGCTGGAGATTTATACGGTCATCGTACTCCTGATTCCTGAATATTGGAGGAAGTAAGGTCGAATGCGGGACGTGGTATTGTTGCTTTTCGATGACTGACAATTTTTTAGTACCCACTGATGGCTGATCACTGAATGCTCATGCCCAAACCTTGACCATCAGGGGGATAGCCACGAAGGTCCCGAGAGAACTGCCGATATTCGTAAACACCACAACCATGAGAATCCGGGTAATCTTGTTTTTCCAGAAGCCTTTCAAGGAACTGATATCTTCCGGGAGACGCTCGAAATCCCTGACCTTAGGCTTTCCCAGGAAGGCCTCCACAACCCCCGACACCCATCCGGCCGCGATCATGGGATTGAGCGACGTGATGGGTGAAGCGGCAACGGCACTGAGGATCGTCACGGGATGACCCAGCGCAGCAGCGGCCCCAAGGCCTGCAAGGACGGCATTGGCCAAAATCCACCACTTGATCATATGCGTCCCGACGTGGGCACCTGCCGTGAAAAACCCGGCTATGATCAGGGCCAGGATCAAAGAGGGGACCCCCCATTTCACGTAAGTCATCCATTTACCCTTGGGAGGTAATTCTTCCAAGGCCGCCAAGTCAAAGGACCTGTTCCAGTATTTCTCGATACCGGGGACATGCCCTGCTCCGACCACTGCCACAATTTTATTTCCTGGCGCCGTCCTGATTTTTTGAGCCAGGTACCGATCCCTCTCGTCAATCAATACACGTCTGATTTCAGGAAAAGATTCCCCTATCTCTTCAAGCAGTGTCTCGAGGACATCTTTGTTTTTCATCTCTTCGATATCTTCTTCCTTGATATCATCCAGGTCTCCCACCGAGGTAATGAACTGAGCCAGCAATTTCATTTTGGTCCATAAACCCATAAGGCGCCAGGTCCGGGAAAGGGTCGTCCGAATGTCCCTGTCGGCCAAATGAATATGCGCATCAGCGGATTTAGCGGCTTCAATGGCCCGGATCATTTCTTCGCCGGGCTTGATATCCAGTTTTTTACCGATTTTTTTCTGAAAGTAGGACAACATAAGGTTGGACAACAACAGGAAAGCCTTTTTCTCTCTAATCACCTTCAGGAGGTTCGTATTCTGCCATTGATCTTTCTTGGTCAGAGCCTGATATCTGGACAGGCACAGCTCCACACTGACCGTATCCGGCCTTTCGTCCTGAATGACCTTCTCCACCAGGTCAGCACTCTCTCTGGAGACGTGGGCCGTTCCGATGAGGGTGATCTCTTTGTCTTCAAAAGACAGCCTGTGGATATTGCTCTGGTTCATCGGATCCTCTCCAGTGCCGCATGTGCGGGAATAATAAAACAAACTGAGGCGGCAAAAAAAAGGCATCCCGCCGAGATGAAACGAGATGTCCTTCCTGATCCGCAACGAATTTCATGAAAGCGCTGTGACGTTCTTAGCGACGGCACCCCTGTCCCTCTCTTCTATGTCAGAGCTGACGCTATCCCCCACACTGAGGGACTTGAAGCCTTTTATATTGATCGGGGAGTCATGGACAAAGATATCCGAACGCGTCTCCTGCTCGATAAAACCGTACCCCTTTTTATCGCTGAACCATTTTACCGTACCGTTTGCCAAAGTGCCGCCCTCCTTTCGAAAGGTTACACCCTTGACCGTTGCCCGAGGCCGCCACTCCAACCCAGGAACAGGCCCTTCAAAGCGAACGCGACCCAGATTACAAGTCGCGCCGACTTTTTTGAACCATATGCCACAAATTCCCCCAAGGTCAAGTGAAAAGACGACCTCTGGCCCCGTGAACACCCGGGCCTCGTCCCCTGGAAACAAAGATGGCCGCAATCGAAGGCCGGGTCAATAGGGAAACAGGCATATTCTCCATGTCAAGGAGAAAGGACCCGGGGCCGAAAGGCCACCGGGGCCTCTGACGCATTCCGTAAGGGTTCAAATCACCCCTTGATCTTCGTCCCTTGCCTATGGTCCGACAGGGCAGAGGATATCACTCCTCCCATTTATCCGGATGCGGCATAAACTCCGCCCATTTGGCCTTCTGGTCCAGCCTGGGCACCCACATGGGTTCGCAGTGGGGATATGTCCATTGGTAGTTGGGCACCTGTTTGATCTGAAAGCTTTCCTCCAGCGGATGTTTGAAGACCTCCCGAAGATGCCGGTACTGCAGCCAGGTGAATTCTTCCCGGATCTTCTTAGGCGCAATGGTGGGTTTCTGGCCCTTGGGCAGGTACTTCAGGTTGTCCTTGATATCCCTGAGCCGCTGGAGAAGGTCCGGCCGGTCATATTTCCACTGGATCTTGCAGTCTCCCAACTGCTCCTTTGGCGTGGGAGGCTCGTGCCTCCAGGCCGACCATCTTTCATAGGGAAGGGGATTGGCCTTGTTAGGGGAACCGAAAATCTTAACGGCGTTCCAGGACTGGAGCCCGTCCTTCCAGACCCCCATCCATGTCTCCTGCGTATCGATTCTCTGAAGGACCACGGCGTGTCCCAAGCTCTTTTCAATATTCAAGGTTCCGAACTGAAACCTTCCGCCCGTGATATAGGCGATTGAATCGGCAATTCATGGCGATTGTCCGCCGATGCCCCTCAGAAGCGTTCGGTCCACCACCTTGTCCGGAAAAATCTTGTCGCAGATCAAACGACAGATGGCAGCCGTGTAGTAGAGGGCCTCGCATGAATGGCCGTGAAAACGAATAAGATCCTTCATGCCGAATTTCAAGGTGTACTTGAAGTACTGACCCGCCGTCCCCTCGGTGAAGATGGACTGAAACTCGGGCAGATAGGGACACTCCTCCATAAGAGGGGCATAGAAGGTGGGGGAATCGTCTGAAGAGTCCGTTCCACGGTAAACGTATTTGGGCGGCCGGTCAAAGGCCTTCCACGCCTTCCTCTGCTTCTCTTCCTGAATCTCATGCTCCTTCTGCTTTTTCGCCCAGTAATCCCGGAGGACGACGTCCCCCTTCTTTTCTTGGGCCCCGGCCAGGGCGGCCCCGCCCAGGACCGCGGCCCCCGCGGCCAGGGACGCGGCGCCGGTCTTCTTCAGAAACCGCCGTCGATCCATATCATCATGGTTCCTCTGTTTCATAGAAATACCTCCTTTAATTTTGCCGTCTGCACCCTGACCCTCTTCTTCCACTGAGCGGGGGCAGAACTCACAGACTCTTCCGTAGGGCCTCGTATTTAGGCCCGCAATTTCAACTTTTTTTCGGTTTCCAACTTTGATATTGATCTCATGCCCTGTCATTCATTTTCGCCACCGAATTCACCCCGGTCCTTTCAGGGGTCATAACTGTTCAGGTTGTTTAGTCTGTAGGCTAAAGGCTATTAGTTTCCGAACCCTTCGCTATCCGCGCATTGATCGAAGCAGGGCGCCCAAAACCTTCTCGGCTTCCGCAA
>CAZXWJ010000371.1:0-3557 GCA_964644375.1 uncultured Desulfobacteraceae bacterium
AAGAAAGGTGGCGGTCCCCGGATTGATCGGACCTTCGAGTTCGATGATCAGAGCATTCCGGTCGCTGCAGGCCCCCGTGGATGCACCGAACAGGCACCACAGAATAAGGCCGATGATCCCCATCAATCCCGAAATGAGAACAAACCGGTTTTGCCTTTCAAGCATTCCTCTTGCCCTCCAAACCCATGCGCTTCATGATCTTCTTAATATCCTCCCACACCCGACCCTTCAATTCACGCACTCTGTCCGGGTTTTTCAGGATATAGGCCGGATGAAAAGTGGGCATCACAGGAATGCCCTCAAAGGATCGCCACCGCCCTCTTTCCCGGGAGATCTCGAAGTCTTTCCCCAGAAGGCTCCGGGCCGTTATCCCCCCCAGGGTGCAGATCACCTCCGGTTGAATCAGGGCGAGTTGCTTTTTCAAGAAAGGAAGACAGGCCTCGATTTCGTCGTTTTCCGGATCACGGTTTTCGGGAGGATGGCACTTGACGACATAGCATATATAAACCTCTTCGCGTTTCAGGCCCATTCCGTTTTCAATGATTTTGGTCAGCATGTTTCCGGCTTCGCCCACAAAAGGCCTTCCAGCCAGAGCCTCGTCCCTGCCGGGGCCTTCACCCACAAACACCAACCGGGCCCGGGCCGAACCTTCCCCGAAAACAAGACGCTTACGCCCCTCTGACAGCTTACAGCGGGTACAGCTCTCCAGAAATTTCTCGAGCCCTTCCAAAGCCTGTCCTTCCGAAGGCCCCCGGTCCAGATAGGCCATTGCCGAAGCGGACAGCGTCGGCGCCTCCAGGCCTATTTCCCGATCAAAGGCCATCAGATTTTTCAACTGGGAGACGACCTCCCTGAGTTCCTGATCAGGGGTCAAACCGATTTGGTCCATAGCGCCTTTACCCGGTCAAGGATCTGATCCGCCACTTCCTGTTTGGTCATGAGCGGGAGATCTTCCACGCGGCCGTCCCGGTGTAGAATCTTGACCAGATTGGTATCCGTATCGAACCCCGCATCCTTTCTGGACACATCGTTGGCCACAATCATATCGAGATTTTTCTTTTTCAGCTTCCGGGACGCATGGGCCATCAGGTCCTCCGTCTCTGCGGCGAACCCCACGAGCACGCAGGGAGAATCTCCTCTCAAACGGCCGAGTTCCGCCAGGATATCCGGCGTACGCTCAAGCTGAAGGGTTTGGGGTCCGCTCTCCTTTTTGATCTTCTGATCCGACACTTCCCGGGGCCTGTAATCCAGGACCGCCGCCGCCTTGATGATGACGTCATGCCGGAGACGTCCGTCGACGACGGCCTGCCGCATTTCCTCCGTGGTCTTTACCCCAAGAAAATTTACGTTCACAGGAGGTTTCAAATTACCGGGCCCACTGACCAGGGTAACCTCGGCCCCACGCAGGGCGGCCATGTTTGCCAGGGCGTAACCCATTTTTCCGCTGGACCGGTTGGTGAGATACCTCACGGGATCGATGGGCTCCATGGTGGCACCTGCCGTGACAAGGATTTTCATACCCGCGAGGTCCTGATCCCGCACGAGCCCCCTGGCCAGTTCAAGGATGTCCGCCGGTTCCGGCAGTCTTCCCGGACCTTCCACCCCACAGGCCAGTTCACCTTCTCCGGGGGTCATGACCCGGTATCCCCTTTCCTTCAGAACAGCGAGGTTTTGCTGAACTGCCGCACTCAGGAACATCCGGGCATTCATGGACGGGCACACCAGCACCTTGGCCGTCGCAGCGATCACCATCGTCGAAAGGAAATCGTCCCCCAGGCCGTTGGCCATCTTGCCGACGAAATCGGCCGTTGCGGGGGCGATGATAACGAGGTCTGCGTCCTGCCCCCAGTTGATGTGATCCATGGGCGCCGTTCCCGGGTCCCACATGTTCCATACGACCCTGTTCTCCGAAAGGGCCTCAAAGGTAAGGGGTGTAACGAACTTGGTGGCATGCGCCGTCATGGCCACCTGTGTGTGAGCACCGGCCTTCATGAGCAACCTGACCAGTTCCGCCGCTTTATAGGCGGCGATCCCCCCTGTGACTCCCACGACGACCTTCTTATCTTTCATTTTCTATCAACCCTCTGACCCTCTCGGTTTCAAGCGTCTTGCACTTCGATCGCAGGTGCCTGCGGATCGACGATGAGACAAACGGAAGACGCAGGCCCAGACCTCCCGTTTCAGCGGGACAGACAAGCTCTAGTACCCTGCAAATTCCTTAAACTCCAATTCGCCAACCTTCGTAACCCACAAATCATCAAAATTCAATAGCATCTTGATTTTTTCCCCTTCATTCTCGGCCTCGGCCCGACTCTTTGAAAACCCCACTCTGAGTCGCATCCAATCCTTCCCCTTGACCTTGACCCGCGTCAAATATACGGGGAATCCCTCTTTCAGAAGACTGATCGTGGCAGGTAAAATTTCCCCACTATTCGTGGCCGACTGCACATTGACGGCCCAGTTGAAGCCGTCCCGTTGACTCAAGTTTTCTTTTGCCTTCTCCGGACCGACAACCTTGAGGCGCAGGCCCTCCGGAAGTTCTTTTTCCGGAAAATCCGTTCCCGTGGCCAGGGGGCCGAGTTTATCCATGGTATAGCGGCACAGGATGGGCCACTTCATTGGATCTCCATACACCTCTTTTTTCCCGGCGATAAGAGCGAGGCTTTCCCCTTTTTTTACGATGTAAAGTCCCGCATCCTTTTCGATGGTCTCAGGTGCTTCGGCGGGCAGGGGCTTCGGCGACGCTTTTTCTCTCTTCGCCTCAGGGACCACGGCCGCACTTTCTTTCACGGTATTCCGTAAGGGTTGTGCTGTCTTTTTCAGGCCGCCCTTTATTTCTTCTTCGCTCTTCGAGTCGGGCATCACAATAGGCCTGGCCACCTTGGGTTTTCCGTTCGCAGGAGGATTTTGTTCTTCCCCGGAGCATCCCGATGCAAGCAGAAAAAGAGCAAGCCCTATGGACAACAAGGGAGAAAAGACCTTCATCGCTTCCTCCTGGCGATTGGCGGGACGATCAACTCGTGTGATCCTTTGAAAAATTTACGATATTGAAGGGTCTTAAATTTCCGTTATTAAAACGCAAAAGCGGTCCATTGACAATAAAAATCGATACAGGGACATTCACCCCCGAATTTTGCACCGCGTGACGCAGCGAGGCGCGAACGCCCCCCGGAAATCGGCCGTCAGCAGGGATTTCTCGCTGAAATGGATATCTGATGCGAATCAGGGGGCCGAGCCTCGGTCCTTGACACGGACCTTGCGCTCCCCTATACTTTCCCGAATTCCAAATCCTATGAAGGGGTGCTCAATATCATGAAAGTTCTGGTTTATGGCTCCGGCGGCAGAGATCACTGCCTGGCAGATTGCTATGCCAACAGCCAACACGTAGACAAGGTCTACTTGACCCCCGGAAATCCGGGGATACTTTATACGCCTAAGGGTCAAAGAGGACTTATTGAACTGGTAAGACTCGAAGACTTCACCGCCGTCTCGAATTTTTGCATTGAAAATGGGGTGGACCTCGTGGATGTGGGCTCTGAAAACCCCCTTGAGGAAGG
>CAZXWJ010000372.1:0-3546 GCA_964644375.1 uncultured Desulfobacteraceae bacterium
GTTTATGTGGACTGGAGACGCGACTTGGCTGATCCGGATGAGAAAAAATACTATCGCATTGTGCCCAAAGAGGGGTTTGAAAAGGCCATGAGTCGAATCGGAGCCACCCTCGAGACCATGCTGATCTTTTATGACAACCGTCAGAACCGAATGGCCATAAGGGCCCTCTGGGTGGCGGCCTATTACGGCCACAAGAAAACAGCCATTCTGGAAGGTGGCATTTTGGAATGGAAAGCCGCAGGAAACGAAACGACCGCCGAACTGTCCGACGTCAACCCGACGGTCTATCGCGCAAAGGACGTTCATTCGGAAATGAACGTGGAGAAGTCCTATGTGAAACAGAATCTGCGAAATCCGGACATCCTTTTTGTCGATTCACGACCGATAAAGATGTATTCCGGTCAGGCACCCGGCAGGCTTGTACACACAGGAGAAAAGGTGGCTAGAAGAGGACATCTGCCGGGAGCGGTCAACATCCCCTGGAAAAGAAACATCAATCAACAAAGCCGGTTTCTGGAAAAGGACACGCTCTTAGAACTCTACCAATCCGCAGGACTGAATGAGGATAAGCTCGTTATTTTTTATTGTAACGAAGGGCTTCACGCAGTGTTCAACTGGTTCGTGGCCACGAAAATACTTGGGTTCGAGAAAGTCAAGGTCTACGAAGGGTCTATGGGAGAGTGGGCGGATGATCCCTTGTTGCCAATGGTTTCGGGGATCGGGTTCTGACGTCCTGAAAAGTGATCTAATCGAAGACCTTCGGACTGCCATGAATATCAAAGCCCTCATTTTCCAGGGCCTCGACAATCTCTGCGGCATTGGTCTTTTCCGGATCAAAGGTCACGGTGAGTTCGCTCAGTTGGGAATCTATCCTGTGCTTCAAGATGCCGTCGATCTCGCTCAGGATCGATCTGATCTCAGGGGCCGCGTTCATCGCGGAGCAGGACAGGATCGTGACCGTGATCTTTTTTTCACCTGCCGCCAAGGCCGGTGATGTCAAGAACAGGGAGACAACGAGGCAAAGCACCAATGAGCTAAAAAAAATATTTTTGTGGATCATGCCGCTAACTTCCTTCCTCAAGAATCCGACCTGAATCATCTTTTCCGTGCCTATCTATTAATATAGGCTATAAAAAGTCCGAAGTCTATGGTTGTGTCGGTTCGTGAGACAAAAGAGAGATTCAAGGGGCAACGGGCCTAACGCAAGTAAACGTTTTGCTCTTCGTGCTCGGGGTGGGGCTTATTTCAAGGACGATTGAAAGTATATCATCATAGATAATCGTGGTCCTTCTCTCCTTTTTTTCGAGGAATTTGGATCTTGCCATCCGCCCATTCGTGATCGAACCACCACTTCTTGCTGTCGTCGGGCTTGCCGTAGCCCATCAGGTCGTCGCCCCAGACGCCGAATCTTCTGGCGAAAGGGACATGTCGCATGGTCCAGTTGATGGCCCGATGGAAGGGGGTGTAGGGTTTGGCCCAGGGACAGACCTTGACGCAGGTGCCGCATCCTGATCCGAATTTATTCCCCACCCGCATGCCCGTGCATTTTTCCACGTCATTGGGCCACTTTTCGTAACCGTTATGCATGACTTTGTCCCCGTCGCTGATGGCTCCTGATGGACATTCCCGGGCGCATTTTCCACACTTGTCACAAAAATCCTGCAAGCCGAAATCAATGGGTTTGTCCACGGTCATGGGCAGATCCGTGGTCACGATGGCCGCCTTGAATCGGGGGCCCATAAAGGGGTTCACGACAATATCGCCGATACGACACATTTCTCCCAGACCGGCCCAGAGGAGAATGGGCGGCACGACGACATGGTAGTCCAGGGCGTGGTGGGCCCTGGCTGGGTAGCCCAGTTGCCGAATGTAATCCGCCAGCATGCAGGCAATGAAACCGGAAGTGGAGTAGGCCATGAAGCTCATGGAGTTGCTGATCCAGTCCCTTCCGCTGAAGGCCTCTTCGGCACGGGTATCCTGATCGACCAGGATGGCGATGGCATATTTATGTTTGAGTTCGATCTCAAAACCGCCGTGCCAGGCCCCATGAGAATAAACCGCATAGGGAGGCAGTTCACAGATGCCTGCGAGATCGGCCCTCAAAAAATAGGCGGTCTCCTTGATATGGGCGGCCATGAGTGCGGGGTCGTCCGGGAGCGGGGCTTTTTCAGAGGCCACTTCACCGTCCGTAACTTTTCGCAAATGAAATCCCATTCGGACACATGAGTTTGAAAGAGGGTGTTTCTGGACGAACCGGAAGAATTCATTTTTGAGCCGTGGACCGAAGTCCCCTCGACCGGCTCTCATGAAACCACTTTCTCTTTCGTCCACTCTTTTGACCTGGTCATCAAGGATCAGGGTGGTGGGTCGATCCACCCGTTTGATGAGATGCATAGGGTAAGGATCCGCGGGTTCACCAAACTTGGCTTTGTCTCGTCTGTGACTGATCATTTCATTTCCTCCTTAATGGGCCTTTTCCCACTTGCCAACGGGCAGGGTACGGTCGACATCAAACCGGGGTCATGAATCCTTTTCTTTATACGATAAAAAGAGATCAAATCGGAGTCTTTATACGTCTGACATTTAATTAAATGGTTGAAATGATATGCATTCTTTCTGCAACTTGACGAAATTTTGCGCTTGGCCCAGCATTTCAAGCGAACTCTATGAGAGTGAATTTTTCGTCACACAAAGGGGGCCTTTGCGGGCGCCCTTAACCCGCGTGCCGGACGTTTTGAAGCCGCTGACGAAGGTGCCCTGTTCCTTGCCGAAGTGGGGGAGATCCCCTATCCCTTTCAATCAAAACTCCTGCGTGTACGGCAGGATGGGTAATATGGACGAATCGGCGTGAAGCCGACAACCCTCAAGGCGAGAATCAAGAAGGTGGGCATGAGGAAGTCCGGTTAGTCTTAACATGGACACCCAGGTCCTTCGCGTCGAGGTCAGTACGGATATATGAAGCGGATTCGGGTTCCAGCTTTCCAGGGTTGCCGAATCAACCCACAGCCATGATTTTCTGGCATAAGCGAACTCCCTCCATCGCATCGTTTGCCCAGTAATCCGCCCCCACATCCTTACACACAAAATCATCAACCCGGCCACCGATCAAACAGGCAGGAGATGCCAGGCTCGATGGGAGATTTTTTTTGAAGAGAGCGACGGTCTCACCCATGGTTTTGTATGCCGCACTTATCAGGCAGGAAAGCCCGACAATGTTGGGCCTGAATTCATGTATCGCTGCAATAAATTTACTCGGCGGAACATCGACTCCGAGATCATGCACGGTAAAACCGTATCCTCGAATCAGGACTTTAAAGATATCCTTACCTATATAATGGATGTCTCCCTCGACCGTTCCAAGGACAATGCTCCCCGCATTGCCGTTCGTGACCTTGTTTTTGATGAGGGGTAAGGCCAGCTGACCAACTTGGTCCATGATCTCACCGGCCATAAATAATCCCGATATAAAATAGTGTCCCTGTTCGTAGAGCTCGCCCACCTTCTCCATGCCTTTATGGCAAAGATCAATGATAGCCAGAGGATCGA
>CAZXWJ010000373.1:0-3532 GCA_964644375.1 uncultured Desulfobacteraceae bacterium
GGGGCACCCTGTTCCTCGACGAGATAGGCGAGATCAGCATGAGGATGCAGATTGATCTCCTTCGGGTCCTTGAAGACCGGGTCTTCTATCGTCTTGGGGGCACCCAACCCATCGAGGCGGATTTCCGGGTCATTGCCGCCACAAACAAGGATCTGAGGCGTGCCATTCAGGATAGGACCTTTCGGGAAGATCTTTTTTACCGACTCAATGTGGTGTCCTTCAACATGCCGCCACTTCGGGAGAGAAAAGAGGATATCCCCCTGCTTGCGGAACATTTCCTGAGCCGTTTCGCCAGGGAAATCAATAAAGGTATCGATCAGATCAGCCGTGAGGCCACGGATGAATTGATGCTCCACGACTGGCCCGGGAATGTGCGGGAACTGGAGAATGCCATTGAGAGGGCCCTGGTGGTAGGAAAGGAGCGCAGGATTCGGCCCGAGGACCTGCCGATTTTTCACCGGGACACCCGCAGTCCTTCCGGAGGGGTTACCCTGAGAGAAATTGAAAGGACCCATGTCGCCCAGGTTCTCAACGGAAATCAATGGAATATCTCCAAGGCGGCAAAGATCCTGGGTATCGACCGATCCACGCTTTACGGCAAAATGAGACGCTATCATATCAAAAAACCGGATTGATCAGACATGCCTCACATAGGATCGTCATTTCTCCTCTGTGCGCACTGGAGAGTGACCTGCTGGAGCTAATCCGCAAGGAAATTGCCCGTCTATTTCAATACAGGACCGAGGTTCTCCCTCTGTTGAAGAGCCTCTCCTTTGCCCTGAATCCTTCTCGTAACCAGTTCCATTCGACACCGGTTCTCGAAAAGCTGGATGAGATCGCCCCTCCCGAGGCCGTCAAGGTGCTGGCGATCTCGGACGTGGACCTTTACATCCCGATACTGACCCATGTTTACGGTGAGGCCCAACTGGGGGGAAGGGCCTGTATGATTTCCACCCATCGTCTCAGGGAGGGGCTGAATCCCCTTTCCGGCCCGGAGACCTTCCATTTCAGGGTCATGAAAGAGGCTATCCATGAATTGGGCCATACCTTCAATCTCAGGCACTGCCCGGAGGACAAGTGCATCATGCATTACTGCAGGAGCATCGAGGACGTGGACAGAAAGTCCAATGAACTCTGCCGTTACTGCCGCACCCTGTTGAATGACGAAATGGAAAGGCTGAACGGCAAGAGATAAAGGAAGGGACTTCAGGTCCTCAGAAAATGTTTGCACAGGCGATTCCATCCCAATTCCGGCAGGCTCCCGAAGATATCATGGGAAGGTTCACCGCCGTCGGCAGCCAAGGGACCCATGATCTCTTCGATCATCCCATAGAGGGCCTCCGCCTCTCCCTTCATGTATTTCCCTGTTTCATCATTGATCATCAGGGTGTGAAGTTCATTCGAGAGATGGGAGGCATACACCATGATGATCCAGCCCTCCGAGTAAGGGTCGAGACCCGAATGTGTGCCGCCATCCATGAGTTTTCCATTCACGGCCGTCACCACGCCGGAGATCGGAGAGCACACCTCCGCCGTATTCATGCCACGGATCAGGGTCATATCGGTTTGTCCCTGTTTCACCTTCTTTCCTGTCAGAGGGGCCTCGATTCGTTCCAGCGGTCCCAGAAGCCGGTGGGCAAAGTCATCGATTCCGATTCTTACCATGCCGTCGCCTTCCAGCCTCATCCAGGCATGTCCGGTATGCAGATAATATCCCTGGGGAACCCGAAACCCTCGAATTTTCATGACATCTACAGGGTTGATGAGGACGTGAACCTTGTATTGGTCGTCATAGTATTGGTCGAAGTCGCAGTCGTGACATTGATAGTCGTGGGTGCAGGGCCTGAATTCGATGCGCCCGGTCATGTGATGGATGCAGGGTCGCCTCCCGGGAGGGCGTTCCCGAAGTTCGTCCTCCCAGTGGCGGATCCTGCCGCGTCTCCCCGGGGGGGGCGTTCCCGCACTCCGGAGAGATCCGTTTTCCTCGGCGGCACGCCTCAAGGCCCTGTCAAAGGAGCATTCTCGGCAGTCATAGTCGGTCGGGCAAAAACGCTTTCTGACGACCCCTGCCTGCATCCAGAGGCAAGGAAAGCGGCTCTCTTTCGCGGAAACAGGTTTGACTCTTAAAGCCATGGTAAAGCCTCCATCATGGGGTCACGAAGACCCCGGATCCATCGGATGTGAAAAACAATCCCGGTGCCCGCCTTTGAATGTCCACAGGGCAGGAGCGGGAATTCTGCCTCCGGGGACACCATCCCTTCCTGTTCGTCCTCTTAAGTCCTGAGAAAGGTTTTGGTCAAGGGCGCCCAACCCAGTTCGGGGATATTTCCGTAGATATCATCACCCAAATACCCGCCGTCCGCAGCCAGAGGACCGGCAACGGATTCGATCATGTCCTCGAGTCTCGATATCTCCTCCCTCATCCAGACGGGGCCTTCCGAATCATCCATGAGTCTCTTGATCGTCTTCTTGACATCCGGCGTGCGGACCATGAAAAGCCAGCCCTCGTCGTAGGGGCGGCGGCCGACCAGTTCGGGATTCTCCCTTACCCTGCCGTTGACCTCGACAATCACGCCGTCGACGGGTGAGAGCACACCGGCCCGGTTGTCTTCTCGACGCAGGCCCCAGCCGACCCTGTCCTGATCCAGTTCCTTCCCCATGAGCGGCAGATCGAAGGCATCCAATGAGCCCAGCAGTCTCAGGGCGAAATCGTCCATTCCGATACGTATCGTCCCACCGCTTTCGATTCGAATCCAGGTATGGCCGTTGTGAAAATAGTGGCCGGCGGGGATCTCAAAACCCCTGACCCGGGTCACCTCCCGGGGACCGGTGTCCGTTTTGACAGACCATACGTCCTCGAAAAACTGGTCAAACTCGCATTTATGGCAGGCGTAATCATAGGCGCATACCCTGTTTTCGATCCTGTTGGTCAGGCTGTGCCGGCAGACCCTCTGCAGGCCTTCCCTTTTTCTCATGGCATCCTGCCAGCTGATCTGCTTGTTCTCTTTTACGCGTTTCTGCATCCCCCGGTCATACTTGCAAGTCGTGCAATCATAGAAATTGCTGCAATTTTTGAAGCCTACAACCCCCGTCTGCATCCAGAGGCAGGGATGGGCGGTTTCGGCCATTTTGTCCGGCTTGACCAGCCAGACCTGCCCCCCGAGAACCGTCCCAATTTCAGAACGGTCGGCCAGATCGCCTTTTGTGCCTCTTCGATAGGAGGATCCGTAGCCCACCTGACTTCTTCTGTTAGCCTTTTTATCTTTTACCGCCATGATCCATTCCCCCCCTTTGAAAATGTTCTGTTGACGTTAGTAATTTGCAATGACGGTGCCAGTGTTCAATACTGGCCGTTAATCTGTATAACGTTCCGAATCTTATGGGTTTATGGGCTTTTTTAAAAAGCAGGGAAATGATTGTGTCAGGATAGGGGTGTAGGGTTATTCTACAATGAAAAAGGTTTTTTTCGGAATTCTTCCGAGAGGCCTTTGGGTCAAGGGATTCCGATCGTCGGTAACTGTGGTTTATTCCA
>CAZXWJ010000374.1:0-3505 GCA_964644375.1 uncultured Desulfobacteraceae bacterium
TGCTTTGGGAGCAGGGTGTCGGAGGTTCAAATCCTCTCGCCCCGACCATTTCTTCAAAACTCATCAATGATCACTTCATACGTTTTGACTTCTTTCGAAACCTATAAGAATTTACCCCCTAACAAACGCTATTGACATTCCTTTGACCATTGAGTAAATTTACTCATTACATTGAGCAAATTGTCAAGACCAAGGAATCACTATGTTTTTAAGACCAATATCGCGTATTTTGCTTGAGCGCCTAGATGAACCGAGGCGATTTATTCAGACACTGATAGGCCCTCGACAAACAGGCAAGACCACGATGGCCCGCCAGGTTCTCTCCAGAACAAATATTCCTTTTCACTATGCATCGGCGGACGACCCTGTACTCAAAGACAGGGCCTGGATAGAACAACAGTGGGAACTGGCACGCCTTAGATTGAAATCTGCAGGCGAACAGAAAAAGGGGATTTTGGTCTTGGATGAGATTCAAAAGGTTACAGGTTGGTCCGAGACCGTCAAGCGACTCTGGGATGAGGATACGGCCGATGCATTGCACCTTCAGGTCGTCATTCTGGGATCCTCCCAGATGCTTATGCAACAGGGTCTGACTGAAAGTCTCGCGGGTCGTTTTGAGACCATCCCGATCTCGCACTGGTCTTTCACCGAGATGCGAGACGCCTTTGGATGGGATGTGGATCGCTACCTCTATTTCGGGGGATACCCGGGGGCGGCCGGGCTGATCCAGGATCAGGAAAGATGGCGACGGTATATTATCGACTCACTGATAGAGACAACCGTCTCCAGGGATGTTTTACTCATGAGAAGGGTAGACAAGCCCGCTCTTCTCCGCCGTCTTTTCGAATTAGGATGCATCTATTCAGGCCAGGTCCTTTCCTACCAGAAGATACTGGGGCAACTACAGGACGCCGGGAACACAACGACCCTTGCCCATTATTTAAACCTGCTCGCGGGAGCGGGACTGATAATGGGACTCCAAAAATATGCGGGCCAAAAAGTTCGTCAAAGGTCCTCAAGCCCCAAACTTCTCACGCTCAACACAGGTCTGATGTCAGCGCTTTCAGCATTATCATTTGAAGAGTCGAGAAGACATCCGGATTTCTGGGGACGCCTGGTAGAGTCTTCGGTAGGCGCATCACTCGCCAACGCTATTCGAGGCCGATCTCTGGATTTGTCATACTGGTCGAGCCGAAACAGGGAAGTCGATTATGTTCTTTCGCGAGGCGATACGCTCATCGCCATAGAGGTGAAAAGCAGCAGAAAAAAAACAAGCCTTCCGGGGATGGCGGCATTTTCAAAGGAATTTGCCGTAAAAAAGAAAATCCTGGTGGGGCCTTATGGCATTCCGCTGGAAGAATTTTTTTGTATTCCTGTCGATGAATGGTTCAGGTAGCCTTAAAGCGATTCATTTTCCCCTCTGATTCGTTGATAAGATCCACCTTCGAGCCCGCAGCGGTTCGCCAGAAGTAGACCTGGGGCTTCGTGGTGAGATATTCTGTTTTTTCCCTCATCATCCGAAATTCTTCCGCTTTCATGACAATCATAAATTGGAATGGAAAAATCCAAATCTGTTTTTCGTATCCTGCTGGCTCATGATCTGCAGAAAAAAATGGCACCGGACACTGACCGTTTTCTTTCCGGCATGGATGTGGTAAAGGCGGTGATCAATTATATCGACAAAGAGGTTCTTGTCTTCATACACTCCGTAAATACTTCACGGGCGCCGGTGATGGCGGACCCGCTCGAAAAAGCGGGCTTCCGGGTTACCCGCATCCCCATGGACAAGCTCAAAGAGCAGGATCTTCTCGACTGGGTGGAGGACGTCCGGGAAACCTGGGAGGATTTTCTTGAAGAAGGATAGCCGTATGACGCACTGGCGACAGAGACTCGCCCCCCGGGATCTGGCCCTTTTTGACGGCCTGACAAGGGATGAGGCCGAAAGGTTCTTTGAATACCTGTTTTCGATCCCAAAGAGCCCGGAAGGGATTCCCAAATTAAGATCGCAAGCGATAGGGCTTTATGATCCGTTTTGCGATCGGAGGCACTACCCGCTTGGGATCCTGTGGCAGGCGGCGCCATACAGCTTTTGTGATCACCGGTGCCTCTACTGTTATGGGAGATCCTATCTGCATCGGTTCAGCGGCGGGGCGGTGGTGAAAAAGGGATTTCTCCGGGCCTTTGACAGGTGCTTCCTGGCCATGAAAAACCTTCGACTGCCGCCCCGTCACCTCTCCATGGCCAATTCCACGGATGTGCTACAGGGCGGGTTGGAAAAGCAGCATAGGGCGGTTCTCTATATGCTGAGAAGTCTGTGTGAGTATCCCGGTCTTTTCTCTTCCATAGCGGTGCTTACAAAAAACCCTGGGGGCTTATTCGATCACCCGGATTATATCGAAACTCTGCGGAATCTGCGGACAGAACTTCAGGTGAGTATCGCCTTTTTTCGCGATGCACCAGGCGGATTTCTGGAGCCCGGCGCTCCCACAGTCTCCGAGAGACGAGCCGCGGTTGAAAAACTGGTCAAGGCTGGAGTACCGGTTACCCTGCGCATCGATCCATTGTTTCCGAGAGACGTGCAGGGATGCAAGGAGTATCAGAGTCTGGAGAAAGATCTCATGCCCCTGGTGAAATGGGCGGCCCGGTCGGGCATCACATCCGTTATCTCCTCCCCCCTCAAACTGGTCTATCGCCGGAACATATCGGAGGCATTCAACCGATCTGTCATCGCTGCCTTTCCTGAGATTAGGGGAAACTACCGCCGCATGCCGCAGGGTCTCCAGACCCTACTCCTATCCGATCTGCAGCACCTCTGTGATGAGGCAGGCCTGGTTTTTCAACATTGCTTCAAAAACATTCTTCAGCGAAATGCATAAACAGGCCTTGCCGGTTCGTTGGGTATTAGGGGGTCTGCGGGAAGAAGGAGGATTTCAGGGCCTTGAGAATATTTAAACATATTTTCCTTTGAGGTAACCGGACCTGTTTGCAACAGAGCAATCCCGCATATCTTTTTCCGGGACTGCCCATTATTTTAAAACGCTTGTCGTGCTCCCACCCGGGCATGGGCCGCTTCTGTGGTGAAATCGTTTTTGGATAGAATTGACCCGGATCAGAATCATTCGACCGGCATCTTCAGAGGGATACCCCACTTTTTCATATATTTCCAGATTGCGGTCCTGCTCAGCCCCACCTGCCTGCCGACTTCGCTCTTGTTCCAATCGCACTCATTCAGGATTTCGAGCAATATTTCAGGAGAGAGCCTTACACGTGATGAGGCCTTGACCTTTTCAGGAGAAGGCATACCAGGTGAATCAGGCCTGTAGGCCTGTTGTCGTATCTCAACGGGGAGGTCAAAGACATCGATAGGCTCATCCGCGCAAAGAACAAAGGCATGCTCGATCGCATTTTCCAGTTCGCGGATATTTCCGGGCCACGCGTAATCCATAAGAATTCTCATGGAGGATTGCGTTATGCCTTTGATGTTTTTCCCTGTTTTTCGATTCTG
>CAZXWJ010000375.1:0-3502 GCA_964644375.1 uncultured Desulfobacteraceae bacterium
TGAACGGCCGGATTTCTCTCGGAAGGGCCAATGCCAGAGACATGGTGGCCCTCAATTCTTCTCTTTGTCGGTTGCCCGCCATCAAGGACAGGCTGACAGGATCTGCGAGCGAACTCCTCGCCGAGATTGCCGCACAACTGGACGCCCTCCAAGACGTGGCACAGTGGATCGAGGAGGCGATCCAGGAGGATCCGCCCGTTTCCATCAAGGATGGAGGGATCATCAAGAAAGGCTACCACGAGGAACTGGATCGGCTCGTTTCCATCACAATGGACGGAAAGACATGGATTGCCGAACTGGTCGCATCGGAACAGAAAAGAACAGGAATATCCAACCTGAGAATCGGATACAACCGGGTCTTCGGCTACTACATCGAGGTCTCAAAAAGCCATTTGGCCCGCGTGCCTGCCGATTACATACGAAAACAAACCCTGGTAAACGGTGAACGGTTCATCACGGAAAAACTGAAAGAATATGAAGAGCTGGTCCTTGGGGCGGAGGAAAAACGTGTTGCCCTGGAGTTTGAACTTTTCGAAGCGCTGAGAAAAAAAGTGGCGGCTGAAAATCAACGTATTCAAGAGACAGGCCGGCTGGTAGGAAAAATCGATGTCCTCACCGGCCTTGCTGAAGCAGCGGAGCTCCATGGGTATAGGTGCCCGGATGTGAATCATGCAAAAATTATTGACATCGTGGACGGGCGACACCCGGTCATCGAACAGACCGTGAAAGATGAAGATTTCGTGCCCAATGACATTCGCCTGGACGACAATGAACAGGAGTTCATGATCATCACGGGGCCGAATATGGCGGGCAAGTCGACGATCCTTCGACAGACGGCACTTATCGTGCTTATGGCTCAGATGGGCAGTTTCGTGCCTGCCTCAAAGGCCGTCATCGGCATGGTGGATCGGATTTTTACCAGGATCGGGGCATCGGATGACCTGACTAGGGGCCAGAGCACCTTTATGGTGGAAATGAATGAAACGGCGAATATCCTGCGGCATGCCACGACGGAAAGCCTGGTTATCCTTGACGAGATCGGTCGGGGCACGAGCACCTACGACGGCCTGAGTATCGCCTGGGCTGTTGCGGAGGCCCTCCATGACAGGGCCGGGAAAGGGGTCAGGACCCTCTTCGCAACCCATTATCATGAACTCACGGAGTTGGTCACCACAAAGACCAGAGTGAAGAATTTCAATATAGCCGTCAAGGAATGGAATGGTCAGATTATTTTTCTTAGGAAATTGGTGCCGGGTGGAACAAGCAGGAGCTACGGCATAGAGGTGGCCAGGATTGCCGGGCTACCTCAGGGGGTCATTGAACGGGCCAAGGAGATCTTACTCAATCTTGAGGGGGAAGATCTCGATGAGGCTGGAAGGCCCCGGATGGCGCGGTCCGACGGGAAAAGGCATAAAGACGAGAGTTTCCAGCTCAACCTTTTTGGGGGACAGGACCGGTGGCTTCATAAATGGATTCAGGGTTTGGATATTTCTACCATGGCTCCGTTGGAGGCGTTGATTGAACTTAATAAACTAAAACAATATATGGATAGTCAGAATAAATGAGGTATCGGTTCAGCTTAAGACTCTTTGTTTTATTGGTGGTGTTTTTGCTCTTGGGCACGGCAACCGGGCCTGTTGCATGGGCAAAAAGGACTTCGGAGCCTAAATTGCTGCTGGCGAAGGCCGACAGCAGTGCAAAGTCCCTTTACGGATCCGGGAAAAAGATGCGATATCGGCATCACTGGATGAACTGCGTCAAAATTTATGAAAAGGTCTTTACCAAATTTCCGAAAAGCGATGAAGCGGCCTGGGCCCTTTACCGAACCGGGCGGCTTTATACCAGACTGTACAGGTATTCGGGCCAGGGAAAAGACCTGGATGAGGCCGTTGCGATATTTCGAAGAGTGGTCAGGGACCATGATCGACATCGGCTTGCTGACGATGCCCAGTTCCAAATCGGAAAGATATTTTACAAACAGAAAAATAACCCCAGTCAGGCCTATGTCGAGTTCTTAAAGGTCGATATCACCTTCCCGTCCGGGGATATGCGCCCCAAGGCCCGCGCCATAATGGACGAACTCGCCCTGGTTCTCAGCCGGAAAACGGACCACGTCGATAAGAAACAGGAGGCCCCATCCTCCAATGCCCGCACCAAGGTCAAAGATATTCGGCACTGGTCTACCCCGAATTACACTCGAGTGGTCATTGATCTGGAAAGACCGGTCAAATACGATGCCCATATCCTGAAAGCCAATCCTAATCTTGATAAACCGAGAAGGCTTTATGTGGATCTGAAAAAGGCCTATGTCAGTTCAGACATCGAAAGCTCAATCCCTATCGGAGACGGTCTGCTTCAGCGGGCCCGTGCGGGACAACACGATAGAGACAAGGTTCGGGTCGTGCTGGATATCAACAGTATCGGAGGCCATAAGATCTTTCATCTCTATGATCCCTACCGCATTGTCGTGGACGTGCGGGGCGTTGAAGATAAGGCCCCTGTCCCCAAGGCTCAAAAGGCAAAAAAAGCGAGGCCCGTCCGAAAGGGGATTCGAAAGGTCAATCGCCCGGACAAAACCGTTTCCCTCGCCAGACAGCTGGGCCTCAATGTCAAGCGGATCGTGCTTGATCCGGGACACGGAGGCAAAGACCCTGGTTGCTATCTCAGAGGAGGGATCAAGGAAAAAGATATCGTACTGAAGCTGGCGAAGAAGCTGGCCCGAAAAATTGAAAAAAAGCTTGGATGCGAGGTGATCCTAACGCGCACCACGGATGTGTTCGTGCCCCTGGAACGGCGGACCGCCTTTGCAAATATGAAAAAGGCGGACCTTTTCATTTCCCTTCACATCAACGCCCACAGGCTGACGAACGTTCGGGGACTGGAGACTTATTTTTTGAATATGGCAACCGATAAAAGGGCGGTGATGGTGGCGGCAAGGGAAAATGCCACGTCGGAAAAAAATATCAGTGATCTTCAGACGATTCTTAACGATCTCATGCTCAATACCAAGATCACCGAATCGAGCAAAATGGCCCACGAGGTCCAATCGGGCATGCTTTCTTCCACGCGACGCCGATACAAGACGGTGAAAGATCTCGGGGTCAAGCAGGCCCCTTTTTATGTCTTGATAGGCGCTGAAATGCCGGCAATCCTGGTGGAAACAGGTTTTATCACCAACCCCACCGAGCGGAAGCGTTTGCTCAGTGCCGAATATATGGAAAGACTTTCAGACGGAATCGTGGGGGGGGTCGGCAAATACATCAAGAGTATTGATCAGAGCTACAGAGGCGGATAAAGATATAATGAAATGAATAAGGGCAGCTTTTGGGCTGCCCGATTATTTGATCTTCTGAAATAGTTTTATGAAAGGATCCTCTCTAGGCCCTTATCCTCAAAAAAGCGTCAATGAACATATCGATATCCCCATCCATAACCCTGTCGAGATTACCCACTTCCAAGTTTGTCCGGTGGTCCTTCACCATTCGGTAGGGGTTGAAGACAT
>CAZXWJ010000376.1:0-3501 GCA_964644375.1 uncultured Desulfobacteraceae bacterium
GCGATACCGACGTTGGCGTAATTTCCGTCGATCGACATGATGGCCATACGATGGCCCCGTGGATCCTGCATGCCGGTGCCGTCGCTTGAGTACCCCCAGTCTATATTAAATCCGGCATGACCGTAAAGAGCGGTTTTCGAATAGGAAAAGACATTTCCACGCGCTGATGTATATGTGAATCCGGAAGCTGTGATCCGATCGAATTGGCCGTCATGATTCTGTCCATCGATACTGATCAGATATTCGGAGTGATCCCTGGCGGCATTATAGAGCCTCACATCAAAGGCGGCCGGCGGTTTCGCGCTATACAGGGCAAATTCATCCTGCAGGACCTGAAGGTCTACCTCAAAGTAATCCCTTGCACTATCGACACTTGGGTCATCCATGGTAGCAAGCCAAATACCCTCCCGTGTCGGGTTGGCTCTCGCCCGGTTCATCAGCCACATAAACTGTTGCTCATTTCCGTCGGGATGCGCGCCGTCGGCCGTTTTATGGAACGTCCATTCTATGCTCGCCGAGGCCCCCGTCAAGGCCTTCGGGGCCATGGCCTTCCTTTGCACGCCAAGATCGATTTTCGGCGGATCGGGTTCCGGAAATTCTTCCGCCTGACCCATGGCGTGAAAAAAAACCAGTGAACCGAGAAAGATGAGGGCCTGAAAGGCCTTGTTCATCAGACAATGGTGCTGCTGCATCCCAACCTCCAGAAATGATGTTTAAGACTCCAACGAAAAAGGCATGCCCTTTTCTATGAGGTAATGTATGAAAAAATGAACTCCTTCTCTCGTGAAAACGAACTTCCCGGTTTTTTATTCCCGCGGTGATAAGAGTAAGCAATTTATGGGCCAAAGTATAGGGTTTTTGTCGTTCTCCGGCCTCGATAAGAAACAGATGTAATGCATTGGGTTCCGATCAGAAACGATCACATTTCTTTTCCTCGAACAGGGTGTGAGAATCGTTCCGGGTCTATGAAAGAGATCAAATAAGGGGGCATCACGATACGATGACCGAATGCATAACCCAAAAAGGGTGGTGATCAGGGTACGGAGAAGGGTCGAAAGAGGGGTTTCAAGCCGAATGAAATAGACCTTTTCCGCTACGGTATACGGTATCTCATGGTCAGTGGCATCATTGGAATCAAGGTCTTTGTCGTTTGGGGCTGCCCGTGATTTACAACCGGTTTTTCACGGCAGCAGGATAGACGCCGGCCCTCTCGCCTGTGGCCGGCGTCTCAATGTCGAGGAGATCATTTCAGGTTAAAGGTAACCGATATTTTGGCGGGTTTGCTCTCTTCCTGCATGGCAAATCGAAGGGCCTTGAGATGCCGGATCATGCATTCTTCTATGACCTTGGTTAAAAATCCGGTTTTTTCTATGATGACGCTGCCGACCCGTCCGTCCTTGCCGACGATCAGGGTAAAGACCGTTCGGTCGGTCTGTCCGCTATTCATGGCGGGGTCTAAGCAGGTGTTCAGGGCAGGCAAGGTCTTTTTGAGAATCATTCGGATACACTGCCTTGAAAGGCCTTCAGAGACCGTGATTTTTCCCACCTCAAGGCGGGGACCTTCAAGTCTTGCCGGTTCAACTTCTTCAGCCAATCCCAGACAGTGATCTGCAAGATCTCCTTTTGGGGGCCTGGAAACCATGGGAGAGACCGGTGCCAGAGCCATTTTTTGAACGACGCGCCCCCCCCGGCCCACGGCGAGATCGGACACCCCCTGGGGCAGAGGCAGAGGCTGCTTGACTGTTTGTGTCTTGCCCCCCTTCAGCCTGACAGACGTATCGATGGCCACGAAGGAGGTGTAGGCCGTAAGGAGATTATAGGTGAGACCGAGATCGATGACTTCCCTGACCCTTTCGTCGCGGGGCCTTAGTTTGTTGTAATCGCAGAGAAGGGCTATCCGGTGACGGGCCCAGAGATATCGGAGGGCGGAATGGTCGTGGAGGGGCTTGATCGCCGACACGTCGAGGGTTTCCTCATAGGATTGCTTTCCGCTCGTCCCTTTGAGTGCAATGAACCCCCGGGGTTCGCCCCGCCATTTACCGAATACCATGACGGGGCGCTCTGCCAAAACATCCGGAATGCTGCGCGGTTCGACGTCGTAGACCTCAAAGGCGCCGAAGTCGATTTCGATTTCCGTGAGCACTGGAGACGCAATGAGTTTCCTGAATTCATCCGCCTTTTCGTCTGCGACATCGGGCCGGGTAATGACAAAAGGTTCCCCCATCCCGACCCTGGCCATGCCTTCGATGAGGTGGCGGTTTACGCTGGACCCGATTCCGAAGGTGAATATATTGGCCTGACCGAGGTGGTTTCGAATGAGGTCAAATGCCTCTTCTTCGACGGTCACATAACCATCCGTCGCAATGACCACGCTCCGGGAGGACCCCTCGCCCCTGGGAAGGGCCAAGGCCCGCTTCAGGGCCGGCAGGAGTTCAGTGCCGCCACCGCCCCGCTGACGTTCGATCATGGCAATGGCCCGGTCAATGTTCTCACGGTTTGCTGGCAAGGATTGTTGGGCCATCAGAGAGGAACTCCCAGCAAAGAGGAGTACGTTGAACCGGTCGGTGGGACGCAGGTTGGTGATGAGGTCTCTCATGAGTTTCTTGGAGATGTTCAGGGGAAATCCGTGCATGGACCCCGAGACATCCACGATGAAGATATACTCCCTGGGCGGTATCTGTTCGGGCGTGACCCTTTTGGGAGGCTGAAGCATGGCGAGGAAGAAGTTCTCTTCCTCCCCTTCGTAGAGAAGAAGACCTGTCTGGATTCGACGCCCGGAAAGGCGGTATTTGAGCAGAAAATCCCTGTTGCCGCCGAATTTGTCGGAGGAATTGAGCTCAATACGGGAAAACCCCGTTCCTTCGTAACGGATATTGACCTTATGGGAGGGGCAGGTTATTTCCTGGATGGGCAGGCCTGCCGAAAGGTTGACCGCCATATGAAAGGTGTAGGTCGGAGATTCCCCCTGATGGAGATAGGGGTTTTCGACCCACTTTTCCCGGGCCGGGGCCTGATCGGCCGCCTGGTTGGAATAGCGGGGGCCGACAACCGTAGGATAAACAAAAGTGTAGACGGCGTCGGTGGGCACGAGCCATTCGTTATAACGGAGTTCAACCTTGATGACATCGCCGGGAAGGATGTTTGCGACATTCATCTGAAAGACATTGGGCCTCTTCTGCTCCAAAAGAGAAGCGCTTTTGCCTTCCTGCTTTGCCTGCTCGTAGTCTCGCCGGGCCTTTTCGCGCTCTTCGATTTTTGCAGCAATCGTCCGCTCCCCGATGGTCATTTTCATGGCGTACACGGCCGCCCGCGTGGAGGCCGGAAAGGTGTAGACTGCTTCCAGGGGTTGCCTGCCCTCATTCTTGTAGACCTGGGTAACCAGTACATCGGCGATCACACCTGAAATCTCTACCTTGACCGACGTGGATTTCAAGGGCAGTCGGTCCAATTCAGGATCATCGCTTTTTACGAAGAAATAGGGGGAGAGTGTTCGATCCTCGC
>CAZXWJ010000377.1:0-3448 GCA_964644375.1 uncultured Desulfobacteraceae bacterium
ACCTGTCCCGTCGCAGGCGGGGAATTGCGAAAAAGGGCCATTTCTGGATGAAAACTAGGCTAGCCGCACACCAGTCGTTTGCCAGGTGACAGGACTGCAGGGTATCACACATCCCGTGGATCAAATCGGGCGTAAAGGGGGCCAGGTGAAGGGGTGCGGTTGCAAGGCCGAGAAGCCCACAGTGCAATCGCCTCTTGGTCTTCACAAAGCATCCGAAGACCGGCCGAAGAGGGTCCCCATGAAGAATCCTTTTGCAACGCCTTTGAGGTCTTCATTCGTCGTCTGGAACGCCTCGATAAAAACCCCGAAGAAATCATACCGTTTCTGAAATCAGAGCTCACCCTGTACCGCTGCCAGATTGGGGGTTGAGGGGTGCGATCCACAGGCGGGTGACCGACGCCGACCATGAGGGAAGAACCGTTTACGGATGGACTTTCATGATTAGGCTTATCGCAGGGCAAAACGTTCCATATGAATCCGTTTTTTTGATACCCCAAGATCCAAGAGGGTTTTATCTACCGCCTTCATCATCCGTGGGGGTCCACAGACAAAGAATTCTCCTTTTTGAAAATCGTTCACTCTCCTCCTGAGCAGGCCCGCCCGAATACGCCCCCTCTCACCCGGCCAGTCCCCCTGCCTTGAAAGAACGTGAATGACCTTTAGCGAAAACATGTCAACGGCCAAGTGCTCGAGTTCATCCCTGAAGACGATGTCTTCCTCTTTCTTGTTTCCCCAGATCAGGATGACCTCTTTTTCGATCCTGCGATCGTGCATATATCTCAACATGCTCATAAAAGGTGTGATTCCAATACCCCCGGCAATGAATACGTATCGCTCGGCATCGTGGTGTACAAATGAAAACACACCGTAAGGCATGTCGATAAAGGCGGCATCGAATTTTTCCGCCTCATCTATTGTGGAGGTAAAGTCTCCCACTGCTTTGACGGAAATGGAGAGCCCGGATCGCGAGGGTGGAGAAGCAACGGTAAAAGGATGAGACTCCGACACCCTGCCCTTTCTTACAAGACTGAGAAACATGAACTGCCCGGGCTCATAGTCCCTGCGCTCACCCTCAAAGTGAAGTGTCCATGTATCATGTGTCTCTCGGGATACGGCGGAAACGGTGAATACCTGCCGCCTCAGGGCATAATGCCGCCGAATGCCGGCAAGTAAGATCATCACGTAGACCAGCGCCAGGATGAGCCAGAATATTCGCATCGGGCCTTTTTGCAGGGTGGTTCCCAAGAGGATGCTGTGGAAGAATGCCAGGGGGAAAACGGCAAAAGCAAGACGGTGAATCCTTTTCCATGCTCCGTATTTCAAAGGGATTTTCCCATAGAGCACGGCGGCGCCCGCAGATACCCAAATAAAAAAGAGCGCCAGCATGCCGAGGATTTTAAAAAAACTCATCGGGGTGGAATACCCCTGAAGTCTCTCGGACAGAAGAAGTAGAACGGGATGGGCCAGGGGCACGGTGAAAAGGATCAGACCCAGCCCCTTATGAAATGCGAGCAGTCTGCCAAGACCTATTCCTCTTTCAATCTTTTTGATCCTGGCGCCGAGCACATATTGAAAGGCGATAAGAACGAAACAGATGAGAGCGATAAGGCGTCCGATGTCGTAGACGCAGGCAGAGAAAGGCACACCGCTTGCCGCGGTGCGGGACCAGAAGAACACAGGAAATCCTGCGAACGGGACGATGAGGACAAGAAAGAGGGATAATTTTTTCATCACACCTCACCATAACGCGGCCTGACGTGTCAGGCAGGTAGAATGTGTGTTTTTGTTTTCCCTACGAGTTCATTAGAAGGGTTCCGATCATCGGGGAAGCGTATTACTTTGCCGACCGGGAATCCGGATCTCCGGGATGGGTGCCTGCCTTGAATTCCTGATCATTGCTTTGCTTGTCCCCGTCCGAATCCGTGCTTCCGAGTTCCTCCGTGTATTGATCCCCGGCACGCAAGCCGATCTTCTCGTAGTCCATTCCAAAGGGATTTCTTGCGCCGCCTCCCCTCGGGTTGAAGTGACAGGTGCCGCAGCCGAATGTCGCGCCCCTGTCGGGAATTTTCCCCATGCGAAAGGGCCTTGCCGACACCTTCGGGATTGTCGCCAAGGAGAAGGTCATGCAGATGAGGCCGATGAAGAGGATCAGGGTCCGACCATGTCCGGCTTTCATTGATTTTTTCATGTCATGCCCTCCGATAATCTGACAGTCAAACCCCGGGCCTGTTTTCGTCCAATAAAACGGGGACCAGACCCCATGGCACTGTCGGTATGGGTTAGGGATTTTTTTTTGCAGGCCGTCTCTTCCACCTGAAGAGCACGGTAAAAACCGTGCCGCCCGATTGACTGCAATCCTCCGAAGAAGAGATGAAGGGGCATTCAGATATCTTTCCGCAGCACTCTCTGGAACCCCCTGCAATATATTGGCACTTGCCGGATTCAAAAGAAAGGTCGAAAATGCCTTCTTCCGAAAGGATTTTTAGCCGCATCATCTCAAGCCCTTTTCCTCCGGCGGAAAAATCAAAGGGTTTTCTCGTTGCATAGAGCGCCGTGCTCTGGGTGTGATAGAAACCTTTCAATATGAAATCCCTGTCCGATGGATCGATACCCACCCCATGATCTTTCACCTCCAGGGACAATCCTTCAGATACCTGGGTCAATGAAACCGAGATCTTTCCCCCATCCGGCGTATTTTCAACGGCATTCTTGACCAGGGTCGTCACAACCCTCTCGAGGATCTCAGGGTCGACGATATCCGTATAAACGGAATCCAGGCGGATCGCGATTTCCACCTCCCTGTGCATACTTTTTTCACGGACAGAGTCCAATATCTTCCCGATCCTTCTGTCCACCTGAAATGCCCGGGGCTGATATTGCCGGGGAATGGCAATTTCCCGAACGATTTCCTGTAAGTCTTTGAGACGACGAAGGTTTCTTTGAATGCGGTCAAGATTCCTTTCTTTCAGTGAATCCGGGATGTCTTTTTTACTCAGACGCTTTATGGAAGCCTCGATGACTGCAATAGGCGTGACGAGTTCATGGGACAGATGATGAACGGCCTTTCTTCTCGCGCGATCAAGTGATTTGAGGGATGTGATATCCCGAAGGATGACCGTCATGCCCGAAACATTTCCCTCGTTGTCGTGGTAAGGGGAGGCACTGATGCTCATGTCCATGGTGCTGCCGTCCCTAGCCGAGCGTTTTGTTTCAAACCCGCTCACAGGCATACCTTTTTTGAGAACGCTTTCAATGAGGAGCTGATGATCTTCCGCCTCTGATTCGGGGATAAAAGAAATCGAGCCGTTTCTCATGTCCTCCAGGGTCCAGCCGAAGAGTCGGGTAAAGGAGTCGTTCACATACTGGATCCGGGTCTCCGAGTCATAGATCGCGATGGCGTCGACCGTTGAACTCAGGAATGAAAGATAGAGCTCTTCCTGTCTTTTCG
>CAZXWJ010000378.1:0-3436 GCA_964644375.1 uncultured Desulfobacteraceae bacterium
GTGATTTTCTTCGGGGGTTTTCGTTGCCCGAAGGAACCATCCTGGGGGAATGACCGCGCCGAGGCGATACGTTATTTTATGGACGAAGATCCTCTGAAAACCCAGATCAAAGATTTGCAGCCGGAAAAACGGACCTTTATCGTGCTGCTTCTTCTCACCTGCGTGGTACTCGTGACTGGGGCCCTGGTGCTTTGGTTTGTCCCCTATATCGGTTTTTCAAACATCCATGAAAATCTCCCCATCATCATGGCCGTAGTTTTAGGCGGCGCCGTCCTCTACCTCATCGGCGGGGCGCTCACCCTGGTCTTTACCGTTCTCCACGGTAAGAACCTCTTTTTTAATCGCAAGATTCGGGGTGTCGTGATTCGTTTTCTCTTTCCCCTGCTGGTCTTTGTGGGAAAATGTGTGGGCATCGGAAAGACCAGGGTCCGGAGGGCCTTCGTGGCAGTGAACAATGATCTTGTCATGGCCGAGGCCAAGCTGGTTCCACCAGAAAGAATGCTCGTTCTGCTTCCCCAATGCCTGCAATTCCATGAGTGCAATGTGAGGGTCACGGGGAACGTGGGGAACGTGGAGAACTGCAAGGCTTGCGGCAGGTGCAAGATTAAAAACCTTGTAGCGCTTTCCGAGAAATATCATGTGAATATGGCGGTTGCAACAGGTGGTACCCTGGCAAGAAAAATCGTAAAGGATACGAGGCCGGATGTTATCATTGCAGTGGCCTGCGAAAGGGATCTGACCAGCGGCATTCAGGACACCTATCCCATACCGACATACGGTATCCTGAATCGACGGCCCAATGGTCCTTGTTTTGATACGGATGTAGACACAGAAATGGTAGAAAGGGGTATGGAAGCCTTCCTGAGACATGACAGTGGACAAGCCGAGGCGCCTGGCGCTAAAAATATTAGACGGGCTGTCTCGTAACCCGGCCGCCGGGGTGCTCTCCCTGGACAGCATTTTCCTGCGCGAATCCGATTTAACGGCGAGGGACAGGGCCTTTATCATCCATCTTGTGCTCGGTGTATCGAGATGGCGGCTCCGTCTCGACTGGGTCATTGCCCAGACAGCCGATTTTCCCTTCAAGAAGATCAAACCTGACGTCCTGAATATCCTTCGTCTCGCCCTGTTCCAGATCCTCTTTTTGGACCGAATCCCGGATTCCGCGGCCGTCAATGAGGCTGTAAAACAGATCAAAGCGGGTAAGACCCATCATTTGGCCTCTTTTGTCAACGGTATCCTCAGGAATATCTGCAGACAAAAGGAGAAAATCGCCTTCCCCGACCGGGAGAAGGACCCGGTCCAGTACTTGTCGGTCTTTTACAGCTTTCCTCGGTGGCTGGTTCAATACTGGATCGATCAATGGGGACCGGCATTTACGGAGGGGCTCCTCGCTGCAGAGAACCGTCCGTCCATTCTTACCCTCAGGACCAATACCCTCAAAACCGGCCGTGAGAAACTCATGGAAATTTTCAGGGAAGAGGGGATCGCGTGCGAACCGACCCCCTATTCACCTGAAGGTGTTCTTCTTGCGGATTTTCGGGGGAGGGTGTCGGATCTTGTCGGATTCAGGGAAGGCTGGTTCCAGGTCCAGGACCAGGCGGCCCAGATCGTATCCCATTTGCTGGGACCGCGGTCGGGGGAACGGGTCCTGGATGTGTGTGCGGGTCGTGGAGGGAAGACAAGCCATCTCTCGCAGTTGATGGGAGGAGAGGTTCCCGTAATAGCCCTGGATGTCAACCATGAAAGGCTTGTCGGCCTCAGGAAGAATGACCGCAGGCTCGGCATTCACAGCACCTTTACTGTGGCGGCGGATGCAGGGGAGGATCTCGGCTGTCTGTTCAAGCACGGGTTCGAAAGAATTCTCGTTGACGCCCCCTGCACCGGGTTGGGCACGCTCTCCCGGCATCCGGACGGCAAGTGGAACAAAGGGGCCGGGGATTTTGTGCGGCTCAGTCGCGTTCAGAGAAAAATCCTGAATCAGACATCGAAGCTCTTGACCCGGGGGGGACACATGCTGTATGTGACATGCACCCTCTCAAAGGAGGAGAATGAAGACGTCGTTCAGGGTTTTCTTCAAGACCACCGGGATATCGAACTCACGGACCTGCGGGCGCACGGCCCGGAATGGGCTCGGGATCTGATGGATGAGCAGGGGTGCTTCAGGACCTACCCCCACGTCCATCAAATGGGCGGGTTTTTTGCGGCCCTTTTTATGAAGGGAGAAGATACATCATGGGGAAAATAGCCCCTTCGATTCTGTCTGCGGATTTCACAAGGCTTGGAGAAGAGATCAGGGCCGTGGAAAAGGCCGGCGCCGATTACATCCACATTGATGTCATGGACGGACACTTCGTGCCCAACATCACCATCGGCCCGTTGATCGTCGAGGCCGCCCGCCGGGCGACTGAACTGCCACTTGATGTCCACCTGATGATTTCCAATCCGGATCAGTATGTGGAGGATTTTGTCAGGGCGGGCGCCGACAAGATTACGATCCACTGCGAGGCCGTCAACCATTTACACCGATCTATCCAGCTCATCAGGAAGCTGGGTGCGGAACCGGCCGTTTCCCTGAATCCGGCCACGCCGCCCGATTGGCTGGAGTATGTTCTGGAAGACCTGGACATGGTCCTCTTGATGACCGTGAACCCCGGTTTCGGAGGCCAGGACTTCATCCATAGGGTGATGCCAAAAATCGAGAAGGTCAGGGAGATGATCGATAAAAAGGGCCTCACGGTGGAACTGGAAGTGGACGGCGGGGTGGGCCCTGATACCATCAACATCGTTTCCCTGGCCGGGGCGGATGTCTTTGTGGCAGGCTCGGCGATCTTCGGAAGCGAGGATTACGCCGAAACGATTCGAAAGATGCGGGAAAACATGTAGTGCCCGGACGAAAAATCCTGGTCTTCGCTCAGGTGCTATGTGGAATGGCAATCCCCGCGAGAGTCCGGGAAATTTCATGCGATTGAAAATTTTTGACTCTCAGGCAAAGAGGTGGTAATAGTAAATTTTTCAAGGAACCGCCTGGCGGTTCTCTTATGCCCTCTGGCTTGAGGGCATATCGCTTTTTGTATGGCTCCGGAGGGATGGCCGAGTGGTTGAAGGCGGCGGTCTTGAAAACCGTTGACCCGAGAGGGTCCGTGGGTTCGAATCCTACTCCCTCCGCCAATACATTTTCCTTCGGAAAATTTATATATTGATGGTTTCTTGTTGTCGGTTTGTGAGGCGTTCATCCGTTTCGAAAATGCCATTGCAAATTCTGCCATAATGTTATAAACAGACCGGAGAATTGATCTACTAGTTAAAAGCAAATTATAGTTGATTCAAGAATTCACGGAGAGATGGCCGAGCTGGCTGAAGGCGCTCGCCTGCTAAGCGAGTTAGGGGCGTAAAACTCCTACGAGGGTTCGAATCCCTCTCTCTCCGCCATTTT
>CAZXWJ010000379.1:0-3432 GCA_964644375.1 uncultured Desulfobacteraceae bacterium
AGGCCATCCGCTCGGTGCTCTTCCACATGGTGTCATAGACGATGACGGCCTTGGCCTTGCCCTCCTGTCGGGCGAATTCCCCGTAGACCTCGATGACCTTGTCCGCATGAGAGCGGAAGATCAGACCGTGGCTGGGTGCGATCATATCAATCTTCCAGTCGAGATCCCGGATTTTTTGAAGCGCCTGGAGGACCTGAGGCGAAAAGGGGAGAATGATGTTCGCGAAGTAGTGGGCCAGATGACGGCGTATTTCTTCGAAATCCACCTGATCGTCAAAGCGTTCGCCTGTAGCCCAGTTGTGGCCGAAGGCATCGTTGGAGATTAGAAGGGCGTCATCCTCGAAGTAGCATCCCATGTTGTCCGGCCAGTGGAGCATCTTCAACTCAATGAAACGAACGGTCTTGCGGCCGAGCCTGACGGTGTCTCCGGTCTTGACCACTTCATAGGGCCATTTTTCATGGTGGTAGTGGGAAATCATGAAGGCCTTGCCCATGGCGGAGCAGAAGATTTTTTTTGGTTTAATGAGATCGACAAATCTTTCCAGGCATCCGGAATGGTCGGGTTCAACATGATTGACAATCATGTAATCGATCTCAGCGAGGTCTGCAACACTCTCGATGTTGTTCAAAAAACTCTCGAAGTACCGATTGTCTACGGTATCGATCAGGGTGGTTTTTTTGTCTTTGACGAGATAGGCGTTGTAGGTGGTCCCTTTCCGGGTAAAGGAATACCCGTGAAAATCTCTGAGGTTCCAGTCTACGGCACCCACCCAGTAAATGTTGTCCTTGATTTCCAGTGCCGGCATGTGCTTCCTCCCTATTCGGCGCAAGGCCTGAAACAAGAAGATTTTTTATGCTCTATTTCACCATGAAGAACACGAAAAGAATTTGAAAGTTTTTACTCTGCCTCCCTGCGTCTCCGAGCGAGATATTCTTTTAACTTTTTTTTCCATTCCCTCAGCTTTATTCGTTGTCAAAAACCTGGTCCTTTGAGCTTTGTCCTTTGACATTACATGTCCCTGTCATTATCCCCTTCGGGGTTAAACCAAAGCCGGGCCCTCTGGATTCGGATATTTACACTTCCACGATGGCGCGGTCGAGAATCCGGTTTATTTCATCTTCGGGGAGAAGACCGCTTTCCAGGGCCGCTTCCCGGACCGTCTTTCCTGTATGCAAGGCCTCCTTGGCCAGGGATGCCGCCTTGTCGTATCCGACAATCGGCACCAGGGCTGTGACAAGGGCCAGGCTTTGCTCCAGATAGGAGGCGCACCTATCCGCGTTCGCCGATATCCCCTGAATGCATTTTTCCGAAAAAGCCCGGGCTGCTGAATCCAGTAAATGAATCGATTGAAGAAGGTTATGGGCTATGAGGGGGAGCGTGACATTCAATTCAAAGTTTCCGGTCTGACCCGCAAATGTCACGGCCGCATCATGACCGATCACTTGTCCGGACACCTGAATGACCACCTCGGGGATCACGGGGTTCACCTTGCCCGGCATGATGGATGAACCCGGCTGAAGAGAGGGGAGGTTGATTTCCCCAAGACCGCACCGGGGACCCGAAGAAAGCCACCGGATGTCATTGGCGATCTTTACGAGGGATACGGCAAAGGTCCTGAGTGCTCCGCTCGTTTCGACGGCCGTATCTCTTGAGGCCTGGGCCTCGAAGTGGTTTTGGGCCTCCCTGAAGGGACAACCGGTTTCTTTTGAAATACCCTCAATGACTTTGGCGGCGAAAAGAGGGTGGGTGTTTATCCCCGTGCCGACCGCCGTGCCTCCCAGGGCGAGTTCGGCAAGCCTCGTTTCCGCCATCCTGATGCGCGTGATGCCCAGTTCCACCTGGCGGGTGTAGCCGCTGAATTCCTGCCCGAGGGTCATGGGAACGGCATCCTGGAGATGGGTCCTCGCCATTTTGGGGACACCCCGAAAGGCCTCGGACTTTTCCCTCAGGGCCTTTTCAAGGTCGGCCATGGACGGAAGCAGATGATCCATGATCTCCGAGAGGGCGGCCATGTGAAGAGCGGAAGGGATGACGTCATTACTGGACTGCCCCAGGTTGACGTGGTCGTTGGGGTGGACGGGGGTTTTCCCGCCCCGTTTTCCGGTCAGGATTTCGTTGGCCCGGCCCGCGATGACCTCATTGGCATTCATGTTCGTGGAGGTCCCGGAGCCTGTCTGGAAGAGGTCCACCACAAATTGATCGTCGTGTCTTCCCTGAACTACTTCTTCGGTCGCCCGGATAACGGCCTCGGCTATGGAGGGATCCAGAAGCTTTAGTTCGAGATTCACCCTGGCCGCATGCTTTTTGATGATCCCAAGTGCCCGGATAAAGGGTTGCGGAAAGCGGAGACCGCTAATCGTGAAATTTTCCACGGCGCGTTGCGTCTGAGCCCCGTAATAGGCGTCTTCGGGGACCTTAACGGTCCCCATGCTGTCCCGTTCTTCACGAAACGACATGGTGGAGACCTCCGCATGAACCATTCAGGATTGATGCATTCGTGAAAATCCGTTTGAGTTTGGCCTTTTAAAGAATGAAGATTGTCGGCCATGACAATATCTTTTCAAAAACGAAAGCCTTGCAGGAAGTTCGATGAAAACGGGGCAACGAGGGCGGCGATGAACCTCAGGTAGTCAACGCTCGGGCAAAGAGGTGCATGGCAAAGGTGGGAGAGGCGCTTCGCCCGCCTTGGCGAAGATCTTTTGCGGATTCCCGGGCAACGTTTTTCTCGGTTTTGAAAAGAGATGGTCATAGCCTATTTGTGGTTGAATGCATCTCAAAAGGTTAAACAGTCACCTCTTTCCTTTTATCCATCGGTTCATACTCGCAGCCCATCAGACCGCAATAGTTCCCCACATACTCGGCCTTGGGCCTGTAGAGCGCCGCCTTTTCCTGGGCCTCGGCATACTTCTCTTCAATAATATGACTGCACCATCCAGATACCCTGGAGATGGCAAAGACAGGTGTCATGATATCCAGGGGAATCCCCATGATGTGATAGACAGGGGCACTGAAAAAGTCCACATTGGGTTGGATATCGGTCTTTCCCCTCATGGAGAACTCCTCGAGACCGGCCGCCTCGATCTGTCTGGAAAGTTCGGGCCATCGTTCCCGGCCTGTTTTTTTTCCCAGGCGCGCCCCCATGTCTTTGAGAAAGCGTGCCCTGGGATCAATGGTCTTATAGACGGCATGGCCCATGCCCATGATTCTTTCTCCGCTGTCGAGGCGTGATTTGACCCAACCGGGGATATCCGTCTCCGACTCAAGATCAAAGAGCATTTTCATGACCCGGGCATTGGCACCGCCGTGAAGACTCCCGGAGAGAGCCCCGATACCGGCGGTCACGCCGGCATACATGTGCGCCCTGGTGGAGACCACTTCACGGCAGGCAAAGGTGGAGGCGTTGAAGGTGTGGTCGGCATGAAGCGTGAGACA
>CAZXWJ010000380.1:0-3432 GCA_964644375.1 uncultured Desulfobacteraceae bacterium
TGGTGGCGGAGGGAAAGTTCAAGCAGGATCTCCTTGACAGGCTCTCCTTTGAGGTCCTGATCGTGCCGTCCCTCAGGGAAAGAAGAGAGGACATCCTTTTTCTGACCAATCATTTCGCCGCGCGCATGGCCTTTGAGTTGGGCCGTGAAGACGTGCCGGAGTTCAGTGAGGAGGCCGCAGCGTCCCTGGAGGGCTATCCCTGGCCCGGAAACGTGCGCGAGTTGAAGAATGTCGTAGAGCGGGCGGTATACCGATCGGATTCAAACGTGATTTCTCAAATTGTCTTCAATCCCTTTGGTGCGTATTATCAAGCGTTTCCTTCCGCCCCGAAGGCAAGCCCGCCGCAGGAAGAAAGACCCCGGTCACCCAAGATCCCTTCAGGGAAAAGAACGATGAAAGAGGCCGTCCGTGAGCTGGAGATCTCTTTCCTGAAAAGAACCCTTGTGGAAACCAGGTACAATCAGCAAAGGGCGGCGAAGGTCCTCGGCCTGACCTATCATCAGTTTCGGGGGCTTTACCGGAAATATCGGGATGAGATTTACTGAAGAGTCGGCAAGGGTCAGGACGCTCTTTTCAAATGCACCTGAACGGCCATGAGGGCCGCGGGAGTAATGCCGGAGATCCGGGAGGCCTGCCCGAAGGTGCGCGGCCTCACGCGTTTCAGCTTTTCTTTGACTTCCCCCGTGAGTCCGTAGACCGACTCAAAGTCTATGTCTTCAGGAAGCCTTAATCCTTCCATACGTTTCAGCTTTTCCACCTCGTGTTCCTGGCGGTCGATATAACCCTGGTATTTGATTCGGGTTTCGATTTCCTCCGCGACGACGTCTTCTACTTCTTCAAGATCCTGATCGAAGGAGCGGAGGTGTTCGAAGTGGATCTCCGGCCTCCTCAGCAGTTGGGCAAGGGAAGTCGCATTCTTGATGAGAGCTGAACCCAGATCTTTGAGTTTGTCCAAGACGGAGGGCTCCGGTTTCAGCTTGATTTGATCCAAACGACTGAGCAGATTTTCGATTCGCTCTCTTTTCCTGCAAAATCCACGGTAGACATCATCGGGCACCAGGCCCAGTCGGTAACCGATATCCCTGAGCCGGAAATCGGCGTTGTCTTCCCTTAAAAGGAGCCGGTATTCGGCTCGGGAGGTGAACATTCGATACGGTTCCCGGGTGCCTTTGGTGACCAGATCGTCGAGGAGTACACCCGTATAGGCCTGGGATCTTTCGAGAATTAGTGGATCTTCCCCGCGGATTTTTAGAACGGCGTTGATGCCGGCCATGAAACCCTGGGCGGCCGCCTCCTCATAGCCGGAGGTACCGTTGATCTGGCCGGCATGAAAAAGCCCTTCGACCAGCTTGGTTTCCTGCGTGGGTTTGAGCTGGAGGGGATCGACATAGTCATACTCAATGCCGTAGCCGGGCCTCAGGATCTCGGCCCTTTCCAGGCCCGCAATGGATTTCACCATCTTGACCTGGATATCGATGGGAAGACTCGTGGGAATGCCGTTTGGGTAGACCTCGACCGTATCCAGTCCCTCTGGCTCCAGAAAGATCTGGTGCCTTTTTTTTTCAGGAAAACGAATGATCTTGTCCTCTACGGAAGGGCAGTACCTGGCCCCGACCCCAGTAATGATCCCGGCATAGAGGGGGCTACGATCCATGCCCGACCGGATGTACTCATGGGTCTTTTCATTGGTGTAGGTGATATGGCAGGGAACCTGGGGCAGCGGGATTTTTGTCGTGGAGAAGGAAAAGGGTCGGGGCCGTGCGTCTCCCTGTTGAGATTCCAGATTGCCGTAATCGATGGTCCTGCCGTTGAGGCGGGGGGTGGTGCCCGTCTTGAGCCTGCCGACCTCAAACCCCAATTCGACCAGTTGCTCCGACAGGCGTGAAGAGGGGGGATCACCCATGCGGCCGGCCGGGAAGTGATCGAGACCGATATGAACGAGACCCCGCAGGAAAGTGCCCGTCGTCAGAATGACGGTCCCGGAAAGAAATTTTTCGTGGATATGGGTCTCGATACCATGAACGCGACCGTCCTTGACCAGCAGCCTGTCGACCATGGCCTGCCGGATGTCGAGGTTTTCCTGCCTCTCCAGGACGGACTTCATCCTCTTGCGATAGAGATCCATGTCGTTCTGAGACCTGGACCCCTGGACGGCCAGTCCCTTCCTGGTGTTGAGGCGCCGGAACTGGATGCCCGTTTCATCGGCGTTTTTCGCAATCTCACCCCCCATGGCGTCGATCTCTTTCACGAGATGACCCTTGGCGAGACCCCCGATGGCCGGGTTGCAGCTCATGGCGGCGATATGGTCGAGGTTGATTGTGAGCAACAGGGTGGGATGCCCCATACGCGAAGCCGCGAGTGCGGCTTCGCAGCCGGCATGACCGGCCCCGACCACGATTATGTCATATGTCTTGTCGAATGTGGGCATGGATTACATATCGTTTATCTAAATAACACCCTTACGCCATTTTAAAAAAACGGCAAACCCTTGCGCTCGGCCCCTGTGACGGAAAAAGTTCAAAAGAGAGCCTATTTGGAAAAACGATAAGGATCCTTTGTAACGATGGTCTGATCCCGTCCCGGACCCACGGAAACGATCGAGATGGGCACTTCGGTGACCTCTTCGATCCGTTTGAGGTAGTTTTTCGCCTGAAGGGGCAGTTCATCCACTGTCGCGGCTGAAGAGATGTCCTCGTGCCAGCCTGGAAGTTCTTCGTATATGGGCACGCATTGTGTCAGTTTTTTCAGACTGGCGGGCCTCGCTTCCAGCCTCTTGCCCAGGCAGTCATAGGCTACGCATATCCTCAATCTCTCAAGGCCTGTCAGGACATCCAGCTTGGTGATGCTCAGACTGGTCAGGCCGTTGAGGCGAACGGAATCCCTGGCCATGACCAGGTCGAGCCACCCGCATCGGCGTCGCCGTCCTGTGGTGGCACCGAATTCAGCGCCCTTTTCCTGTATGTAATTCCCGATCTCATCCTCCAGCTCCGTGGAAAACGGCCCGGCCCCCACGCGGGTGGTATAGGCCTTGAGGATGCCGACGATATGGTCCAGTTTATCCGGACCGATTCCCGCCCCGGCGCATACCGCTCCCGAGATGGGATTGGAGGATGTGACAAAGGGATAGGTGCCATGGTCAATGTCCAGGTGGGTGGCCTGAGCCCCCTCGAAAAGGACCGTCTTACCTGATCGGATGGCCTGATCGATCTCAATCGAGACGTCGGTGATATAGGGCGTCAGGATCTCACCCATGGATTGGTATTGGTCATAGACGGTCTGGAAGTCCAGGGGATCGGCATTCAGAAATTCGGTCAGTATAAAGTTTTTTTCCTTGAGGTTGATGCGGATCTTTTCTTCAAGGGTATCGGGTTCAAGGAGGTCGATGGCCCGGATGCCCGTTCTTGCCGCCTTGTCCTCGTAACAGGGGCCGAT
>CAZXWJ010000381.1:0-247 GCA_964644375.1 uncultured Desulfobacteraceae bacterium
GATCAGAATCGCGGGACCGATGGCGGTCTGCAGGAGAACCACGATATCCTGTAGAGAAGTGGGGCTCATGATTATTTCTATTGCCACCAAATGTTACAATTGATCCACATAAGATGGGCAATCCCGATTATCTGTTCCCGGAATCCTCATGTATTTCGCTCATGGCTTACCCATTATCTCGATACCAGTCAGAGCGTTGCGTCTTTTTGGGTATTTTATCATGGCATCATGTGCGAATCACCATAAA
>CAZXWJ010000381.1:257-3418 GCA_964644375.1 uncultured Desulfobacteraceae bacterium
GGCCCCGAACCCCTGTTGGTCCGGGGTTACGGACAGGGGGAAAAACCATCGTCCATTGGACATTGGGCTTTCTTGGCCCGCCACAGCTTCAGAGACGGCAGCTGACATTTGACATTGAGGGCCCTCATGCAAGGCCCTACGGCAGAGCCCAGCGTCTCTCACCCAGTCCTTCGGAGATCCCCTTATAGGTGGGAGGGCCCCAGGTTTTTTAAACCAAAATAAACGCGATTGATGCAATCATGCCAAGCATGCGGGGTGATTTTATCTTGGGAATAATGAGACAACGTGCTTCGCAGGATTATGACAAGATTCGAATCGAAAGATATCCGGTTCGATCTATAACCCTTTCAGCCTTTCCTCCACTTCCTGCCGTCTCTTACATTCGATGCACAGGGTCGTCACGGGCCTGGCTTCCAGCCTTCCTTCCGAGATCTCCTCCTCACAGCTTTCACAAATGCCGTAGGTCCCACTCTCGATCCTTTCCAAGGCCTCCTTGATTTTTCCGATCAGTTTTCGCTCCCTGTCTCGGATTCTGAGGGTAAAGTTCCTCTCCGATTCCGCGGAGGCGCGATCCGCAGGATCCGGAAATTTATCCTCCAGGTCCGTCATGCCGCTGACGGTCCTGCCGGCCCCATCCAGAAGCTCATCCAACCTTTCATAAAGCAGCTCTTTGAAATACTCTTTTTTCCTTTCAGCCAACATGGTCCACTCCCGAAAACAACGACCCGGCCAAGGGCCTTTATTCATATCGATCACACGATGTCCGTAATCTTCCGCGGAATCCGCAGAAGGCACCGTGCAGGTCCACTGGTTGAAATTCTTACGTGAACTGAGGTATCCCGGGAATCTTGGGCTTGCAATATTGACCCTATCGGCATTTTTTATTCTTCACATTAAATAGAATAGACCTCTCCCGATCCTATATAGGCCCCTTTTTAGGGGTTATTTTACGCATATCCAGAAGTTTTACAGCATGTTAGCCTGACCTGCCCCCATCCCTACAAACTATCGTGCAGAGGACTGCTGTCTTCCACTGCATCCATCGCGTCGGCTTTCCCTGAGACCGGATTATCCTAAAGGACCACAACTATGCATTTTTCGGAGTTCAATACAGAGCCTACACCCTTGTTCCATCCAGATTCGTACTCCCGTTACCCGGCTTGCACGTGGATTTCACTACTGAGCTGGTGGCTGGCCTTTACTCAGGTGGGACTCTCACCCACTGGGTAACAATAACCGATTTTATCCCGATTTACATGGAATCCCAAGGTTTCGGGTTTTCCTTGGCACAAGAATGAAAAGGTTAGGCTTTTTTTTGATCCAAAATATCGGCTTCGAGACCCATTGTCTTAGCACGTTCCACCCATTTTTTTCGTGCCAAAGCCCGCATGTCTTCGACATTGTCTGTTTCATCCATAATTTCCATGCCGATAAGCGTCTCGATTAAATCTTCGAGTGTCACCAATCCTTCTATCCCTCCATACTCATTGACGACCATGGCTATATGCTGGCGATCCTTTAGAAATCGTTCGAATAAGCCTGTCAAAGATACCGACTCCGGAACTGCGAGTATGTTGCGTTTCAAAGCCTTGAGTTTTTCATCACCCCGCTTCTGTGCCGTGAAAATCAGGACATCATCTTTAAGAACAAACCCGGTGATGTCGTCAATATGCGTCCTGTAAAGCGGGATGCGGGAGAATGGCGTTTGGGTTACTTGCTTTAATGAATCACTTATCCTCATATCTTCGGGAAGTGCTGAGATTACGGTGCGTGGTGTCATGATATCGGCAATTTTTAGCCAATCGAAGCGGAGTAGGTTTCGGATAATTGTTGACTCCTTGCTGCGAATCTGACCGGACTTTACACCGACCGACGTCATGGCGATGAACTCGTCTCGACTAAGAATGTGCTTAACCTCTCCATGCGAAAAAAATTTTGTCAGTCTTTCCGCGACCCACACGATTGGATAAAGAACCACGATAAGGATTTGTACAAAATGCACAGTTGGTCCCACAAATTTTGGCCAATAGACAGCGCCAATGGTTTTAGGAACGATTTCGGAAAGAAAAAGGATCATAAGGGTCATAACACCTGAAAACAGGCCAAACCAGGCGTTTCCAAAGACGACCGTTGCTTTGGCCCCAGCACCGATCGCTCCAACCGTATGTGCAACAGTGTTCAATGTTAAAATGGCCGCAAGCGAGCGGTCCACATTATCTTGTTTCAGTCGTTGCAAAAGCGCTGCACGCTTGGGCCGCTTTTCTTTCTGACCTTCGATATATGAAGGTGTAATGCTCAATAATACCGCCTCTGCCACTGAGCACAAAAATGAAAAGACCAATGCCAACAGCACATAGCCTATCAACAGCACAGCATCAGCGTTCATGGTTTCAATAAATTTTTCATATGGAGGTTCTTCGCCAAAGGCATGGGTCGCAATTGCCAGCACCAGTGTCAATACCGTTTTCAAAATCCATCTTGACTTCTTTAATAATAATTTCATTTACTTTGGAGCAACTTCTTGTTCTCCGACGTCGGCGACCAGCAGGTGGATATGGTTTGAGGTGACCATGTATTTCAGAATCGCCAGACCATACCGCTTTCTGGCCGGATACAACCAATGCAGAAAACGACGCCGATCTTTCGAAAAGTTGTTATTATGTTTTTTTGGGCAGCCAGCGTGGCCCTACCCCAAGGCCAAATCCTGTCAGGAAATCGATGGCCGGCGGGGAGATTATTCATAATATCTGTCTTCCTGCCATTTCAAAGAATTGTTCCGGATATATTCAACGATATTCGACCCCAACTTCAATGATGCCCTTGTTCGCCTGCATCACCTGCTATTCGTAATGTGTCCACATGCGGATGACTTTCACTGTCTTGATATCATCGAGTATTTGATAAACCAGCCTGTGTTGGATGTTTATCCTACGGGAGCATGCTCCGGATAGATCCCCCAGAAATTTCTCATATGGTGGGGGAGTCTGATAGGGGTTTTTCTCTAGAATAGAGCTCAGATGCAGTGCCTGAGGTTTCAAACCAGAATGTGCAATTTTCTTGGCGTCTTTTGTCGCTTGTTTGGTATAGACTATTTTCCAGGTCACCAGTCAATATCCTCGTCGCACTCCTCAACAGTAGTTCCAAGTCCTTCCTGGATAGAT
>CAZXWJ010000382.1:0-3415 GCA_964644375.1 uncultured Desulfobacteraceae bacterium
CCTCAGGTAACCCCCTCGAAGGGGATATTTATACCCATTCGAGTTTCAAATCCGAATAAGGAAAAGGCTATCTTGGGATTGGAAGCGGCAGGAACCGCACAGTGGAGGACCAACGCCCGCGAGACAAAATTCGGGAAGGACGGTACGGAATGGCTGCCAATGGTTTAACCTCACGTCGAGATGAGGGTCGTCTCGCCTCAAGCCACCCTTTGAAGCCATTCGCGAAGTCGATCTCTGACTTTTCTTACAATCACTTCGAGCCTGCTCTTATGGTCATAACGGACCGATTCTTCGCGTGATACGGTTTCAGGACAGTGCCGCAGCTTCAATTTAACGATGGCCATATAGTCATCATAAAGGAATCGCCGATAGATGAGATCAAGGGGGAAGAATCGAAACTCCGACCTGAAAATAGATGCGGCCCAGTCGACAATATAAGGCTTGCCATCCGGACCGATCAAGGTATTCGGCGCCCGCTTGAGATCGCAGTGGGCAACCCCTCTTTGGTGGAATCGATCCACCAGATCTTTCATTTCTACAAAAAATGTCCCCGGTAGTCTTATCTCCTCCTGAATCTCCTCCAGATTTCTGCCCGGGACCTCTTCCATGACCAAGGCAACACCGTCAATGATATGATAAAGGGCAGGGACGCCCTTTATCCCAGAGAGCCTTCGTAAGGCCTTGCCCTCCCTCCAGATCAAAAATCGTCCCGCGATGTTTCGAAATAGGAAGCCGTTTGAACGGAAATCCTTCACAACCGCCCTCACCCCATTTTTTTCAACGGCCCAAAGCATGGGCCGTGTACTGGAAGGTTTTCTCAAGACAGTGCCCTGCCTTTGTGAAAAGTCCTTTTGTCCAAATAGATCAAACATGGGCATCGATGCGATGTTCCGTCAAAAAGGGATAGGCGAATGAATCATACGGCAAAAGGCTTGGTGAGCGGACGATGGGTAAAACTCCGGATGCCTGTGGAAAAATCTGCAACCGTATGTCCGTTGCCCTTGAGCTTCCACTTATAAATCACCAGGCCCTCAAGGCCCACTGGTCCCCGGGCATGAATTTTATTTGTGCTGACACCCACCTCGGCGCCCAGCCCATAACGAAAGCCATCGCTGAAACGGGTGCTGCAATTCCAAAATACGTTTCCCGAGTCCACCAGATCCATAAAACGATTTGCAGTTGCAGGGTTTCCGGTGACGATCGCGTCCGTGTGCCCGGAACCATGGGTATTGATGTGCTCGATGGCCTCGTCCGTATCGCCCACAACTTTGATGGAGAGCATCAATTCCAGGTACTCGGTTTGCCAATCCTCTTCCGTCGCGGGTTTGACATCAATGATAGCCACCGTCCTGGGGCAACCCAGCAATTCGACTTTTTGGGCAGCGAGACCGTCCCGCACCAGGGGAAGAAACTCAGAGGCTACCGCTTCATGGACGAGCAACGTTTCTGCGGCATTACACACGGCCACATACTGGCACTTCGCATCCACGACTATATCCCGGGCCATCGTCAAATCGGCTTCGGCATCCACGTAGACATGGCAGATCCCGTCGGCATGGCCCAGGACCGGGATATTGGAATGGTCCATGATGTATTTCACAAAGGCATTGGAACCCCGGGGAATGAGAAGATCGAGACTATCATCCATCTTGAGCATTTCATTGACGTCCTCCCGGGTTTCCAGCAATTGCAACCACCCGGCAGGAAGGCCCGCCGCCTCGCTTGCAACCGCAATGATCTCGGCCAAGGCGCGGTTGGTGTATGCGGCTTCGCTCCCCCCTTTGAGAAGAACCGCATTGCCACTCTTCAGACAAAGGGTCGAAATCTGAACCAGGGCATCCGGCCGTGACTCAAAAATCACACCGACGACCCCAATAGGGCAGCTTACCTGATAGAGTTCAAGCCCCTCGTCCAGTTCTCGAGCGCTGAGGGTCGCACCCACCGGGTCCGGCAGGCCGACAAGGCTCTCGATCCCGCTGATTACCTCAGCCAATTTTTCCTCATCGAACTTTAAGCGCTTCAGCAGGGGTGCCGCCAGGTTATTTTCCAGGCTGAGTGCAAGGTCCTTTTCGTTGGCCTCAAGGACGGCCTGTTTCTTTTCGGAAAGGGCCTTGCCAATGGCCCGAAGGGCCTTATTTTTTATGGCTGTCTCGGTTGCGGCCAAGGGGATAGAGGCCGCTTTCGCAGCCTTTGCGGCTTCTTGGATATCCATACCTTTGTTTCCTTTCCACTTTAAAAAATTGCAAGAGTTGAAAATCCAACGAAAAATCAAAGGAATTTTACCGTAGTGTTACGTTTTATGCCTTTGCATGAATACATGAATTTTATGGGGCAAGTCAACCTGAAGGACACGGGGTAAGCAAAAAGATAGCTGTAATATATTTTCACAGCCAAAGTTGTCTCAGGCTTCATAAGGCAGTACCTGAATTTTTCATTGGATGAGCTAGCGCGTTTTTATCCAGAAATGGTTCTTTTCCGCAACCCGCCGGAGGCGGACAAGCTGGCGGGGTTCCTTGTTCCCACTGAAGTCCGCGGGACGCGCAATCCCTTGATTTGACCGCGGGCCGCCCTTGGCCCTTGCCCTTACGAGCAGCCCGTGGCTGTCCAATTCCGCTCTCCTGCGGAATTGTCCTAAAACTTGTCCAGCTAAAAGCGGGACTCATTTCTGAAACCGGGACCCCGCTGCGCAGCAATGGGACTGCGTCACCCGAAGGGTGCGAAGAATTGAAAACTCACGCGTGCCCGGATTGCGTTTGCGGATGGGCCCGAGCTAGGTGAAGGAGGCCTCAGGAAAAAAGGCAGGCAAAAAATCCCGACACATCGAAGATTCCGATACACGGGGAAAAATGTTATTTTTTGGCACGGATAGATACCGTGTCGCCGGAGATATACGATGCCAAGTTCAAGTGAGAAGTGGCAGGAAGACGCTGAAGGTACTTCCCCGACCCAGTGAACTTTCGACGCCAATCTTTCCATGGTGTGCATTGACGATGCTTTTCACAATCGCAAGGCCCAGGCCCGTTCCACCTATAAAACGTGTCTGGTCGTTTTTTATCCGATAGAACCGCTCCAGAATCAACCCCTTCTCTTCTTCCTCGATCCCGATACCCGTATCCTTCACCTCGATGCAAAGATAGTTACTTTCCAATCGTGCCGACACCGTGACCCGCCCTTCCTCGGGGGTGTACTTGATAGCATTGCTGATTAGATTGGAGACCACCTCCACCATATTGTCCCTGTTGCCCAGAATGGGAATCAGATCGGGGAGTGATTCCAGGGTGAGATCGATTCGTTTGGCCTGGGCCCTGGGCTGAAAAAAGGCGACCTGGTCCTCCAGCACCGGCACCATATTCAGCTTTTCCTTTTCCTGGGTGATCAGACCGGACTCGATCTTGGACAGATCCAAGAGCTCTGA
>CAZXWJ010000383.1:0-3398 GCA_964644375.1 uncultured Desulfobacteraceae bacterium
TTTCCTAAGTCCTGAAAATTGTTCATTTCCGGATGGGAACTAGCTAGGCGTCTTTTTTTTCGCATCGGCCGTATTGATTTGGTTTGCCAGGCCGCCGAAGGGGGTAGCGAGTAACGCCGGGTATGGATGGTAAAAAAATAAAGGCAGGACCGATGAAGGCCCTGCCTTTTCTGACTCCTGTCTACTGCTTTCTGTCTCTTAACTTTCTCCTAAACCCTGCAAGCCCGACCAGACCGGAACCCAAAAGGAGCAGGGTGCCGGGTATGGGGGCGGGAGTGGGCGTCAGCAGAAAAGCCCTCGTACTGCCATTATAAAGGCCATAACCCGTGATCTGGCCGGCGTCATTGATGTCCATTGCGCCGACTAAATCCCAGCCGTCGCCGGAACCATCTAATAAATCATCGAGCGCATAGGCTTCCCCGTTCTCCCAGTATAGGGCATCCTTGGAACGGCTTACCCCAACAATTTGACCCTGATTGTTAATGGCATTTGCAATACTGCCTGATCCAACCTTGGCGTCATGAATGTCAATGAAGTTCTCACCGTCCCATAAAAAGGCATGGGCACTGCCATAGTACCCATAACCAACGTAGCCAACGATATGAGAGCTGTTGTTTATATCCCGTGCGCGGCTATCATACCAGTCGTCTTGACCAATATAATGAATTCCCGAGCCGTCCCAATAACAGGCCGTATTGCTCACATGTCCGACAACGACATCCGTGTCATTGATTCCATAGGCTTCACTGAGGTCTCCTTTTTCGGGGTCTTTAAGCAATACGTTACGGCTTCCATTCCAATAAAAGGCCCTATCAGGCGAACTTGTTGTGTCAGCGATGGTCCCCGCAAAATGGCCCTGAGCGTTGATAGAGCGAACATCTCCCTGCGTGTTGGGCATGCTCCCAGCCCCGTAAGTGTAATAAATGCCGTTTAGTTGTACGGCACCCATGTTGCCGTCCACGCGTGTGGGGTCCCAATAAAATCCGGCATACCCATAGAATGTGGAAGAAATTCCAACAATTTCGCCTTGGTTGTTAACCGCATAACCGATACTACTTCCACTGGAACCGAAGGCCTGTGTCCAAAAAGTACCCAAGTCCTTCATCTCGGTCCCATTCCAATAAAAGGTATGATTTCCCTCACCCGTGTCACTGGTGCCGGTCACATGACCTAAGTTATTGATGCCAAACCCCTGCGTATAGCCTCCTGTTGTGCCAATATCCGTCACGCTAAACGTGGTTAAACCAAATGAAGCTTTTGCAGACAAAATGGATGCGAAAATAAGAAAGAAAAGAAGGATTGATACACGTTTTTTCAAAAAAGCGGAAGCTTCTTACATACCTCAGCTAGCGGCTTCCGGCACGGAAGTGAATCCCAACGTTGTATAAAAAAGTATGCAACAACAGGGTGCCCTCCGAGGAGGCAATGAGAAAAATTTTATCCAAAGGGCCTGATATGAATCTCTTGGCTGTAGTAGAGTGCAGAGGGTGCGCATGCCACCATGTGACTGTCCTCACCCGGAAACCGGCATCCATCATCGCTTTCATTTCCCCTTCACACGCAACTTGGCATCGATCAGTTGTTTGTGGTCCAGGTTGAGCAGTTCGGCCAGGCGGTGAACGAGATGGTCTTCGTGTTTGTCCAGCGCGGTGTCCGTAAAGGCCACCTTCCAGACCATCTCGATGAGGTGGATCTTTTCATTCACCGAATAGTTATCATTGATCAAGTGTGTGAAACGCCAGAGATCGATGCTGCCTTTGATTTCCGCCTGAGCGGTCTTTATGATCTTTTCGGCGTACTCGTCTGAAAGATTGAAGTCGCGCTTGAGGATCGAAACGATGCTCTCCCTCTCGGATTCATTGAATTCGCCGTCCACATGGGCCATCTCCAGGAGAAGGGCGCAGGCGGCCACAGGCCCTTCAAGGTTTTGCTCCCCGGTTCGGTCTTCGGACCCTACTTTCCTGTCTTTGTTGAAAAAAGATTTGATCAGATCAATCATGAGTTTGCTTCCTTTTTCGCGTTAATGTGGGCGATGGCCTTTTCGAGCCGGGAAAGGACTGCATCCTGGCCCAAGACCGTCATGACCTCGAAAAGCCCGGGACTCGCGGTCTTGCCGGTGAGGGCCACGCGAATGGGTTGGGCCACCTTTCCCAGTTTGATCTGCCTTTCTTCCAGAAAGGCCACGAAGATCTCTTCAAGCCCTTTTACGCTGAAGTCGCTCGCTTTTTCGAGGCGTGCGGTGATGTCTTCCAAATGTTCAAGGATATTGGGCTTTAGAAATTTTTTGTCCCCTTTTTCTTCGTAGATGATGTCTTCCAGGAAATAGAAGCGGGCCGCCTCGGCCATTTCCACGAGGGTCCGGCTTCTCGGCTTCAGGGTCTCGACGGCGCCGGTTACCAGGTCAGGATTCAGGTCCTTGAAACCAAGCGCTTCCAGGAAGGGCATGACCTTTTCCGTGAGGTAGGTTGTCTCCGATTCCCGGATGTATTGTGCGTTGAGGTCGAGGAGCTTTTCCGCATTGAAGACGCCGGCGGATTTGCCCACGTTTTCAAGGGAAAACTTTTCTATGAGTTCATCCATGGTGAATTTTTCCTGATCCCCATAGGACCATCCCAGCCTCACCAGGGCATTGATCAGGGCGTGGGGGAGGTATCCCATGTCCCTGTAAGCCAGAACGGACGTCGCCCCATGCCGCTTGCTGAGCCGGGCCTTGTCCGGTCCGAGGATCATGGGTACATGGGCGTATTGGGGCAGGGGCTCCCCGAGGGCCTGATAGATCAGGATCTGCCTGGGGGTATTGTTCACATGATCGTCTCCACGGATGATATAGGTGAGTCCCATCGTGATATCGTCCACCACCACCGCCAGGTGGTAGGTGGGGCTGCCGTCTGAGCGCTTCAGGATCAGATCGTCCAGTTCATCATTATCGAAGCTCACCGGGCCCTTGACCAAGTCATGAAAGGCGGTCCTTCCCGTTTGTGGAGATTTCAGCCTCACCACGGATCCGGGTGCCGGCCCGAGCCCCAGGTCGCGACATTTGCCGTCGTATTTGGGTTTCAGCCCTTTGGCCTTGGCCTTATTCCTCCTCATTTCAAGTTCTTCGGGCGTGCAGTGGCAATGGTAGGCCTTCCCGGAGGAAAGGAGGCGTTTGATATGCTCTTCATAGATGTCATTGCGCTGAGACTGAAAATAGGGCCCCTCGTCCCAGTCCAGGCCGAGCCATTTCATGGAGTCCAGGATGGCATTCGTGGCCTCGTCGGTGGATCTCTCCTTGTCCGTGTCCTCGATCCTGAGAATAAACGTCCCGCCCTTCTGCCGGGCAAAAAGCCAGTTGAAGAGGGCGGTCCTCGCGCCGCCGATATGGAGATAGCCCGTCGGACTGGGCGGGAAACGTGTGA
>CAZXWJ010000384.1:0-3391 GCA_964644375.1 uncultured Desulfobacteraceae bacterium
GGGACATCAAGATGGTCTACTCCATGGAGGATGACGCCACGGTGAAAAATGTGGCTACCACCCTGACCGAAAGACACCGCTATGTGCTGGATGACGATGAGGTCCTGAAGCTTGCCGAGTGGGCCTGCATCATCGAAGACCATTACAGCAAGGAGGCCGGGTACTTCAAGCCCATGGATATCGAATGGGCCAAGGATGGTGATGGGGAACACGTGGGAACAGGTGAGCTGTTTATCGTGCAGGCGCGACCGGAAACCATCCATTCCCAGCACATTTCGAATACCTATGAAAACTACAGGCTGCTCGAAAAGAGCGACGTCGTGGCCGTCGGAACGGCCGTCGGCACCAAGGTGGGTAAGGGTGCTGCAAATCTCATCGAATACTCGGCCCAGATCGAACAATTCAACAAGGGAGAGGTCCTTGTCACGAGCATGACGGACCCGGATTGGGAACCCATTATGAAGATCGCTTCGGCGATCGTCACCAACAAGGGCGGACGCACGTGCCATGCGGCGATTGTTTCCCGGGAACTGGGCATTCCCTGCGTCATCGGCACGGGTAATGCCGATGAGATCGTCAAGCACGGTCAGGAAATCACCGTTTCCTGCTGTGAGGGGGAAACCGGAAAAGTCTATGAAGGGCTTTTGGACTATGAAGTCGAGACTATCGACCTCGAAGAGATCCCCGAGACGCGCACCAAAATCATGATGAATGTGGGCATGCCGGAAAAGGCCTTCTCCCAGGGAATGATTCCTAATGACGGGGTCGGGCTGGCAAGGGAAGAGTTCGTTATCAATGCCCATATCGGGATTCATCCCCTGGCATTGATCGGGTACGAAGAGCTGCGAAAGAAAGCAAAAAATGACCAGCGTATCGCAGGGGTGGTTTATCATATAGACGAAGTTACATCGGTATATGAAAGCAAGACGCAGTTCTTTGTCGACAAACTCGCGGAAGGTGTGGGTCGAATCGCGGCTGGCTTCTATCCGAATGACGTCATTGTGCGGCTTTCCGATTTCAAGACCAACGAATATGCCAATCTTACAGGCGGTTTCCTGTATGAACCGGAGGAGAGCAATCCCATGATCGGATGGAGAGGGGCCTCCCGGTATTATGATGAGACATTCAAGCAGGCCTTCGAGCTGGAGTGCCGGGCGCTTTACAAGGCCCGAAGCGAGATGGGGATGACGAATATCAAGTTGATGATTCCCTTTTGCAGGACCCCTGAGGAGGGAAGGAAGGTCGTTGCGTTGATGAAGGAATTCGGCCTCGTGCAGGGAGAAGATGATCTCGAGATCTATGTCATGTGTGAGATCCCCAGCAATGTGATCCTGGCCGATCAGTTTGCCGATATCTTCGATGGCTTTTCGATCGGATCAAACGACCTGACTCAGCTTGCTCTCGGGCTCGACAGAGATTCGTCGCTTGTCTCTCACCTCTATGATGAGCGAAGCGACGCGGTCAAGCGGCTGATTTCCGATGTGATCAAGGTGGCCAAGGCCAAGGGGCGGAAGATTGGAATTTGCGGCCAGGCGCCCAGCGATTTTCCCGAATTTGCAGAATTTCTGGTGGAATGCGGTATTGATTCTATGAGCCTCATCCCTGATACGGTCATTAAGACCAGGTTGCTCGTAGCGGCAAAGGAGAAGGCTTTAGGCATAAAGATAGAGAAAAAAGAATAGGAGCAAATGGAAGGTATCAGAATACTTGGAACCGGTTCCTATGTCCCTCCTAAGGTCCTTAATAATTTTGATCTTCAGAAAATGGGACTTGATACAACGGACGAGTGGATTGCGCAGCGTACCGGTGTCCGGGAAAGAAGGATAGCCGACCCGGACGTTGCGACTTCGGACATCTCGTTTCAGGCCGCACTCAAGGCCCTTGATATGGCGGGGTTGACCGCCAAGGATCTGGACCTGATTATCGTGGCAACCATTACGCCCGACACCTCTTGTCCGTCTGCGGCAAACTGGCTCCAGGCCAAACTGGATGCCCCCCAGGCCGTGACTTTTGATATCACGGCCGCCTGTTCCGGTTTTATCTTTGCGATCAATGTCGCGACCCAGTACCTCCTTACCGGCGCCGCTAGGCGCATTCTTGTTGCGGGCGCCGAAATCATGACCCGAACCCTCAACTGGAAGGACAGGAAGACCTGTATCCTCTGGGGGGACGGCGCAGGGGCCGCTGTTCTTGCAAAGGGGGGAGAGGGGCATGCGATCCTGTCCTCTCACATTCATTCGGATGGGGCCAATGGTCAGGATTTGCTGCTGCCGGGAGGCGGGTCCAAAACGACCCCGATTACTCACGAAAGCGTCGAAAAGGGCCTCCATACCCTCAACATGATCGAGGCCAATGCAAGTTTCCGGGTGGCCGTGAGACACTTCGTGGAGTCTATTCGGGAGGTTGCGGCTTTCAATGGTGTCGCTGTCGAGGATATCGATTGGTTCATCCCTCACCAGGCCAACCTTCGCATGTTTCAGTCCATGGCTAAAAGCCTGAAGGTCTCTATGGATCGGTTTTATGTGACGCTTCATAAATACGGTAATATCTCTTCTGCGTCTTGTGCGATCGCTCTGGACGAGGCCGTGCGGGATGGGAGCATTAAAGAGGGGAATTTGATTTGCATGCCCGTATTCGGAGGCGGTTTGACATGGGGCAGCACTCTGATAAGGTGGTAAGAATAAGCCTAAGTATCCCGAGTTTAGACATAAGATACAAATTCGGGGGTGGATTTAGGTATCCGTTACGCTGCATACGCAACGGGAAAGCAAGAAGGTAAACTCAATTCATAAAGCGATAAAATCATGCCTCCCGCATGTGGTGTCTCCTCGGCGAACTTCCCTAGTCAGTCATTCTTGTCATTAAAAAAGCGTAAATACAGATAGTTGCACTTGTATCCAAGGCTGAATCTCCTAAGTTGAATTTGACAAGTTTTGATGTTGAGGTATAAAATCAATTCATATGGTTGTTTTTTCTGTAGGTGAAAGAGTGGGGCAAACACTGGGGAAGGTGGTTTTTTCGGTTAATCTTTCGTTGATGAAAGGAGGATGAAGATGGCGGACAAATCATCAGCACCCCTGATCAGGACAATGACCAGCAGAGACCTCCAAAGCATTACAGAGATCGATGAAAAAGTGCTCGGTAAATCAAGACCGGAATATTGGGGCAATAAACTGGCAAAGGTTGAACAACGATCACCCGTGGCCTCCCTGGTAGCCGAAATGGATCAAAAGGTCGTAGGGTTTATCCTTGGAGACGCCAGTGGCTGGGGGTACGGCGCGCCGGACAATATCGGCTGGATCGATACGATCGGTATTGACCCCGATTATCAAAGAAGGGGTATCGCCGAGATGCTCATGGTCGAGATGATCAACAACCTGAAAAGGTTAGG
>CAZXWJ010000385.1:0-3385 GCA_964644375.1 uncultured Desulfobacteraceae bacterium
CCATCGCCGTGGCCGAGGGTCAGGCGTATCCCCCGAGCCTCGATCCGACCAAGGTTCCCATGACCGATAAGGTCAAAAAACTGCCTGCCTTCGATCCAACGGGCAAACTGGAAGGGTATCTCTTCGCCGATCCCATGTACTGGAACGGCCATCAGTTGGAATGGGCCGAAAAGTGGGACAGGGTCAAGGCCGGAGGATAGAAAGACAGACGGGCCGATCGACAGGATGCATTCGAAGGCCTCGGGAGTCATCGCGTGGTGGAGCAGAGGGGATCGAAGACAGACCCCATGCTCCACTACTCCGACACCCCGGCATCTTGCTCCGATTTTTACCACCAGGGTTAATTTTCCTTAGGAGATGATTTTAAAGTGAATAACGGCGGATCCACCCCCGTAGTGCAGCTAAAAGGCGTCGTCAAACGTTTCGACAAGCTGGTTGCCGTTCAAAAGACGGATCTCGATATAGAAGAAGGGACCCTCGTGACATTGCTCGGTCCCTCGGGCTGCGGTAAGACCACCATCCTCCGAATGATTGCAGGCCTGGAGACGCCCACTGAGGGGGATATCTATATCAAGGGCAAGCGGGTCAACGACATCCCGATACACAAGCGGAATCTGGGCATGATCTTTCAGAACTATGCCCTGTTTCCCCACAAAACCATTTTCGACAACGTGGCCTTCGGGCTGAAATACAGGGATGTCCCCAAGCCGGAAATCAGAGAAAAAGTCATAAAGGCCCTGGAAATGGTTCGCCTTCCGGGCGTTGAAAACAGGATGCCCTCTCAGCTTTCCGGCGGGCAACAACAGCGTATCGCCATGGCCCGTGCCATCGTCATCGAGCCGGACGTGTTGCTCATGGACGAACCCCTTTCCGCCCTGGACGAAAACCTTCGGGAGGAAATGCGCCGGGAGATCGACAACCTGCAGCAGATGCTGGGGGTAACCACGATCTTCGTGACCCACGATCAGCGGGAGGCCCTCTCCATGTCGGACAAAATTATCGTCATGAAACAGGGCATCGTTCAGCAGGAAGGGGGACCCGAGGAGGTCTACAATTATCCGGTCAACCACTTTGTGGCCGATTTCCTCGGGCACTCCAATTTCTTCGACGGAACGGTGCTGGAAAAAAAGGAGAATCTGGTCACGGTCAGGCTGGACGACGGCAACGAGGTGACGGCCCACCACCCGGGCGATTGGAACAAAGGGGAACGGATCAAACTCGTGATTCGGGCCCAAAAATTCTACATCTGGCCCCGGGGTGAACAGGGACCGGATTCGGAGATAAACTGCTTCGACGGGACGATCAAGGATCGAAGTTACATGGGCGGCGAAGTCAGCTACTTTGTTGAACTGGAAAACGGCACGATGATTCATGTCATCAACATTGCCAAAATGAGCCCCTTCCGCAGGAACCAGGAGGTGTCCATCCAGGTGCCGCCGGAATACTGCGGCCTGCTGCGCAGGGAGGACGACTCGGGGTAAAACTTGGCGATAAAGAATCCGTTAGCGGAGTGTGAAATGCCAAAGCTCAAAGGTCAAAGGCCACATGGCAGAGGCAGCGAGCCTTTTCGATCAAAATGTGACATCCGATAAATCCCTTTTCAATGCCGGAGCTCTCAGGCCCTTTCCTGTTTTTTTATGGCCTTTGACATTTGGATTTGATTTGAAATTGGGATTTTGACATTTGGCATTGATTTCAGGGTTTCAGGGGCGATCTTCGGGTCGCCCTATTTCCTGATGGAAACCAAATCAGATTACGGAGGCGCGTTCTACCATGGATTTATCCCGGATTGCAGAAGGGGTTCACCGTAGATATCCCTCAAGGATCCTGACCCTTGATTCGCATACGGCAGGCGAACCGACAAGGTTGATCGTCGGGGGCATCGAACGGCTCCCGGGCACGACCATGGAGGCCAAGCGACGGTATTTTGCGGAAAACCTGGACCGGGTTCGTCTTCTCATAACCCGGGAACCCAGAGGCCACCGTGGCATGCTGGCCGCCCTGGTGACGGAGCCAGTCAGCGAAGGGGCGCATTTTGGTCTCATCTACATGGATCCACGCCGCTATCCCTATCTGTGCGGTCACGGCACCATCGGGGCCGTGACCGCATTGATCGAGGCCGGCGCGTTGGAAGCAAAAGGGACTGAAACCGTCATCATCGTGGACACCCCTTCCGGCCCCATGAAAACCAGGGCCGGAGTAAAGGACGGCCGGGTTGAATCCGTGGCCATACAAACCGTCCCCTCCTTTGTCTACGGCAGGGACGAAGCCCTGGAGGTGCCCGGCATCGGGACACTCACCGTGGACACGGTCTGTGTGGGAGGCTTTTTTGTCATGGTCTCCACCGACCAGATTGGACTTGACCTGACACCGGTCAATAGTGATAAATTGATTCGCCTCGGTATGAGGATCATCGAACTGGCCAATGAGCAGTTGGTGGTTCATCATCCTACCCGACCCGAGGTGACCACCGTGGACGTGGTGGAATTTTACGCTCCCCATGATCAACACCGGGGAATCAGCTCCGTCATTTACGGCGAATCCCACATGGATCGCTCCCCCTGCGGCACGGGCACGGCGGCCAAAATGACCCTGCTCCATGATCGGGGCGAATTGAACATCGATGAACCCTACGTAAACAGTGGTGCACTGGGAACCACCTTCAGTGCCCGTCTCGTGGAGGAGACAAGGGTGGGAGACACCAGGGCAGTCGTTGCGGAGATCCAGGGAAGCGCCCATATCACGGGCATGAACGAATTTGTCCTGGACCCGCGTGACCCGTTCCCCGAGGGATTTTTGATATAGGACGAGGGAAAGAGATGATACCTGAACTTATTTTGATAAACGGAAACATTCACACCCAGGACGAAAACGATCCAATCGTCGAGGCCGTCGCCCTCGGGCAGGGCCGTATCCTGGCCGTGGGGAAAAACGACGGAATCAAAGGACTGGCCGGCCCGAACACCGAAATCCTGGACCTTGGCGGGAGACTGGTCCTTCCCGGCATGACCGACGCCCATTTTCATTACTACGACTGGACCGTAGGGCGGCAGGATCTGTCCCTTGCCGAAGTGAAAAACTTCCGGGAACTCCTGGGCCAAGTGAGCGCCCGGGTCAAGGAGACCCCTTCCGGACGGTGGATTCTGGGCCAGGGCTGGAACGAATCCGACTGGCCGGAGAACCGGATGCCGACCCGGGACGACCTCGATGCCGTGGCACCCGACCACCCTGTGGCCCTCTGGCGTTGCGATCTGCACCTGGCCGCAGTCAATTCCATGGCCCTGAAACTGGCAGGTATCGATGAGCATACGCCCGACCCGCCGGAAGGCGTCATCGCCCGCGATGCCGCAGGAAGACTCAACGGCATTCTCCGGGAACTCGCTCC
>CAZXWJ010000386.1:0-3383 GCA_964644375.1 uncultured Desulfobacteraceae bacterium
ATGAGCATGGATGAGATCGACGAGGCCTCCTCATATATCAGAGGAGAAGTCGCCGAGGATGCAGACATCTTCTGGGGTGTGGTCTTTGATGAAGACATGGGAGAAGAAATCCAGATTACGGTTATTGCAACGGGTATTGATAAGGAGCGTCACGACAAGGTTGTACGGCTGAGAGACATTACACCCCAGGAAGCGGAAGAGCCCTGGAGTGTAAGGGTAAACGGCGAGGCCATGGATCCTTTGGATACGCCGACTTATCAGAGAGTGACCGAAGAAGCAGGGGTTCCGGCGCGAGAGGAACCGGAAACGGTCAGGGAAAAGAAGGGTATCTTCAAACGGGGTTTTTTTAAGGACAACCTCGATTATCCCACTTTTCTCAGGGCAAAGGCCGATTGATGGTATCCTGACCTGGTTATAGCGGCGTGGGTGATCACCAGCATTCCCTGTATCGTGCAAGAATTGCGCGAGAAGTGGGAACCATAAGAAAAGATTGGGGGGGGAAAATCTCCGTTGCCTTGACATACCCCAATTCTTACCGGACCGGTATGTCCAATCTTGGCTATCAGGTCCTCTATCGCCATCTGAACGAGAAGCGCAATGTTGTTGCCGAACGCGTCTTTTTGCCGGACACAAAAGAAGTGTCCCTCCGCCTTGAAGCGGGGAAGGGGCTCCTCTCCATGGAGTCCCTCTCCCCCCTTCAGCGGTTTGATATCCTCGCTTTTTCACTGCCCTTTGAAAACGATTTCCCCAATATCCTGAAGATCCTTGAATTGGGCAAGATTTCTCTCCTTTCCAAAGAACGAAATGCTTCTCATCCCATTGTGATGGCAGGAGGTGTGACAACCTTCTTGAATCCCGAACCCCTAACCTCCTTTATCGATCTTTTTTTGATCGGAGAGGCTGAACCCCTCTTGGACCGCTTTCTCGATGTATATATCGAGGCTCGGAACGCTTCGACAGACCGGGAGGTCATCCTTCGGGAACTGGCTAAAAATGTCCCGTCCCTTTACGTGCCTTTTTTCTATCATGTCGAATATAACCCGGACGGCACCATCCAATCCATGGAACCGACCGAAAACGGCATCCCGGAGACCATCGAAGTGGGTCGGCAATGGGAACCTGACGCCCCGGTTGCCGTATCCAAGATACTTACCCCTGAAACGGCCTTTGCAGACAAGGTCCTAGTCGAGTTGGGGCGGGGTTGTGGACATTCCTGCCGTTTCTGTGCGGCCGGCTATGTGTACCGTCCCCCGAGGGTCCACTCGAAAGACAAACTGCTTTCCTGCATAGAAGAGGTCATGGAGGAATGCCCGCGCCTTGGACTCCTGAGCGCCGCTGTTTCCGATACGCCGGGTATCGAGCAAATTACCGAAAAAATCCTCGATACGGGAGGCACCTTTTCCGTATCTTCTCTGCGAGCGGAGACCCTGACCGCCGGACTCCTGGACCACCTGAGGCGTACCGGCCAAAAGAGCCTGGCTATCGCACCGGAGGCAGGTTCTGAAAGACTGCGCCGGGTCATCAACAAACACCTGTCCGAAGAGCAGATCATTGAAGCGGTTCGTCTGGTGGCCCGTACCGGGGAATTCGCTCTGAGACTCTATTTCATTATCGGGCTTCCGACCGAGACCCGGGAAGACGTGGAGGCAATACTGGAACTGGTCAAATCAATCCGGCACCATGTCATCAAGGAATCGAGCACGAGGGGAAGGATAGGGCGGATTCAATTGAACGTGAACTGCTTTGTGCCCAAGGCCTCGACGCCCTTTCAGTGGTTTCCCATGGATACCGTGCCGGCCCTGAAGAAAAAGCAGAAATGGTTGAATAGGGCGATCGGCCGTGAGGGTGGAGTCAAGATCAGTTACGATGTCCCCAGGTGGGCCTATTTGCAGGCCCTGCTTTCCATGGGAGACCGACGCGTGGGGACCATTCTGCTCAAGGCCCATGAGACCCGGGGGGACTGGCAGAAGGCCTTTCGTTTAACGGATTTGAACCCCGATTTTTTCGTCCACCGCCCCAAGGCCTTGGATGAAATTCTTCCCTGGGATTTCATCGATCACGGCATTCGCAAGGAACACCTCGTCACGGAGTACAAGCTCGCCCTCAAGGCCCGGGAATCCGAGGAATGCCGGGTGGGAGAGTGCACAAGGTGCGGCGTTTGCGTTCCTTGACGGTTAGTGCCGCAAAAGACCCAACTCATAGGTGATTTACTCCTTCTTGAAACCGCCGATGATCGAAGGTGTATTCAAGAAACCCTGGCGCGCTGCGAAGTCAGGTTTTCTGAGAGAAAGCGCGATCAGATCTAGCAGCAGAGCGATGAAAGACATTCCCGTGGCGATCCTTAAAAAAGACAGGTGCCGTTACTTCACACGAAAGAGACGTGACGTCTACTCTAGACCCATGTGGCCCCGATACCGGTAAATACCTGCCTGGCTCGCATACATCAAGATAATAGACGGCATGGCATGTCACACTTCACAAATCGGGAAGTGCCACCTCTTCCCTTGATTTGACGTTTCGGCTACCATAAGGATAGAACCGTCGCATGGCTTCAGCCTGCCTATTTCTCTTACAGGTGGGGCATTCGAAAAGAAGGTCTCCCTTCCCGTTGAGACTTTTTTGAAGCGTATTGACCTGCTGCTTGGGCATCATATATCCTCCGCATTCCGAACAAAAATGGGCGAATTCTCTATGGCCCTTGGAAATCAGTAACTTCCTAAGATCCATCATGAAAGTCTGGAAATCAACACCGGAGGGACAGAAAAAAGTGCATTCTTGGCATGCCAGGCAATACCATATCGCCTCGTCATAAATTCCCGTGGCATCAAAACACAACTTCTCCGAAATCGCTCGAGACGATCGTTGATATACGAATTCTCCCCCGTAGAAAGCCACCATGGGACAGACCGCTGAACACTTCCCGCACTCCAGGCACATGTTGAGATGGTTTTTCTCTATAAGTTTCCTGAGCGCTTTTGTAAGATCCTGACCGTTTTCATGGTTTTTTTTGAGCACGGCATTTTTCATTTTTAAACTCCCTTTTTCCCGTTCCGCGTGGACACCGGAAGTCTTCCATTCAGTTCAGGTTGTCGATCATGGCAAAGATTTGGCCGTCTGAAAAACCCCTCAACCGAATAGCGCCGCTGAGGCAAGAGGAGGCACAAAGCCCGCATCCTTTGCATTCGGTGGAGTTGACCTTTGCGACCTTTGATGCGACTTTCTGCGGGGAAGGGTTTTCGGCCCAATCTACGGCTCCGAAGGGGCAGATCGTGATGCATCTTCCGCATGCGGAACAGCGCGTTGGATCCACCTCCGAGGTATAGGCCTCAGTCACTACCAAACCGTTGGCCATGGGAACAGCCGCCTTGGCCGCAGCGGCATGG
>CAZXWJ010000387.1:0-3376 GCA_964644375.1 uncultured Desulfobacteraceae bacterium
ATCAAAAGTCAGATTCTGAAACTGACTATAGGGCGCAAGATTGGGTATCCCGTCATTACTGATGGTGGAAATCCATCCAATCGGCCGCGGGACCACACATGATTTAAAAGGGTCATAGTTCAATCCGTGATCATTTTTTCCCGTTTCATAGAACATATCATTCACCTTTCCTGCATGGGGGTGTGCATCACCGACCGACTGTTCGGTTCTGGTTAAAGTTAATGCCCAGCAATAAAGGAACCTCTGGGGACAAGTGGGTTTCCAATTCAGGAGTGCATTATTTAATGGGAATCCAAAAAAGTTAAACGCGGGTAAAGGGATTGAGTTCGTTACGTTGTGTGATAAACAGTATTTTTGGATGTAGTGTGTAGAGTATTTATGGGAATAACTTCTTAAAATTTTAAGTATTTAAATTATTAAAATTTATCGAAAAATTTGTCAAGAAAAACTTAACACATTGAGCTTTTGTCCATTGCCTCGATACCCCCTCACTTCGAATTTCCGATTGATATCGGCCTCTCGCTCATTTCGAACGAGGGGGCATCTTCATCAATACTTTCCCAGAATTTTTTTTGCGATAATGATCTTCTCTACTTCTTTGCTTCCCTCGAAAATCTCCAGCACCTTGGCGTTTCGCCAGTAATGGGCCACGTCATATTCCTCGAGAATTCCGTATCCGCCATGAAGCTGGATGGCCTCGTCTGCGACCTTGACCGCCACTTCGGCACAATACCACTTGGCCATGGAGCTGAGGGCCGGATCGGGATTACCGGAGTCCAGTTTAGACGCTGCACGGTAGCATATTGAACGGGCTGCTTCAGTCATGGTCACCATCTCGGCGATTTTTCCCTGAACCAGCTGAAAGGCGGCAAGGGGTTGTCCGAACTGTCGCCTCTGGCGGACATGATCAAGGGCCTTATCGAGAGCGCCTTGGGCGGTCCCTACACCGAAGGCGGCCACCTGAACACGGGATCGATTGAAAAAATCCATGATGTTGTAGAATCCCCGGCCTTCTTTCCCCAGCAGGTTGGTTTCAGGAATCCGGACCCCCTTGAAGGCTACCTCCCCGGTGTTAGACGTTCGAAGGGAAAGTTTGCCGTGAAAGGGGCTCGCCTCGTAGCCAGGCCTGTCGGTCTCAACAATGAGGGTGCTCAACCTCTGATGTATCTTGGGATTTTCCGGGTTTGTGACACAGAGGACGACCAGAAAATCGGCCAGGTTACAGTTGGTGATAAAAATCTTGTTTCCTGTAATGACATACCCGCCGTCTTCCTTGATCGCAGCCGTAGTTATTGAAGCTACATCGCTTCCTGCATCCGGTTCGGTAATCCCCATACCCATTCTTGTTTCGCCCCGGCAAATGACCGGGAGATATTTCTGTTTCTGCTCTTCCGTTCCGACGAGTTGGATGAGTTGGGTTCCGAAAAAGGTGGAATCAAGGGCGTGAGTGATCCCCATGTCAACCCGGGCAAACTCCTCCATGATCAGGCACTGTTCGAGGTAGCCGAAACCAGATCCACCGTACTTTTCATCAACAAATACTGCCAGGAAACCAAGCTCCGCAGCCTTTTTCCATATGCTGTCATCGAATTGTTCCTTGGCATCCAGTTCTCTGGCGACTTCTCGAAATTCACCTTCAGCAAATTTCCTTGCTGCTTTCTGTATTTGTCGCTGTTCACGCGTCAGGTCAAACATATCCACTCTCCTTTATATCAAATCCCTGGATTTCCATGATAAATCAGCTATCCCAGTACAACTGACGGTAGGGGAAGGCCCCTAGAAGGGGCCATATTGAGACCTTTCGACATCTTTCAACAAGATAGAAGGTATCATGTCTCCCCGACATGAAGAGGTGTGGTTCCTTTTCTGAAAACGGCCCTTCATTGTTGAACCCTCCGGGGAAAGGATGCTGCAGAACGGTCAAACGAGGATTCCGTGGAGAAAAACCTCGCTGATAATTTTTCCCAATTCATCGGGAGAAGTATCTCCCCGACGATCATACCAGGTAGATGTCCAGTGCACCATGCCGTAAAAGAGAAAGGTAAGCACCGTGTGGTTTATGGGTTTTATGATACCGCTTTCCGTGAACTCGCGAAGGATGTTCTCCAGGGCCTCCACATAGATCCTTTGTTTTTTAATAAAGGTTTTTCGATGCTCGGGCGTGAGGGATTTTCCCTCCGAATTCAAGATGGTCAGTTCATCCTGGTGCGCCGCGTACCTCTCGACATAAAAACTGCAGAGTCGTTCCAGCTTGCATACAGGATCGGCTTCTGATTCGATAATTCCATAAAGAAGTTTGTAAGCCTCCTCCATGAAACCGATCATGATATCAAAGAGGATCTCTTCCTTTGATGAAAAGTAATGAAACATGCCGGGAACGCTCAATCCCGATTCAGCTGCAATTTTGCGAACCGGCGTCGCCTCAAAACCGTTCACTGCAAACAACGCGGTAGCAATTTTCAATATATGTGTCTTTTTATCCATTTCCCTTAAACTCGATAATAAAATCAGATCATTTCAAAAAATATTTGTCCCCATTTCCGAAATCACGAAACCTGTTTAATCAATTCGTCTCTCAGTTTATATTTGAGGATCTTTCCGCTTGTCGACATGGGCAGTTCATCGACAAAGATGACCTTCTTGGGGACCTTGTAGCCTGCAATTTCCTGTCTGCAAAACGTTCTCAAATCATTTTCATGCACCTTGACACCATCCTTCTTGACGACGACTGCCGTAACGATTTCTCCCCACTTTTGATCAGGAAATCCGATAACTGCCGTTTGTCTGACTCCAGGATGTTGGTACAGGACGTTTTCCACCTCCGCGGGATAGACATTTTCACCGCCGGTGATAATCATGTCCTTTTTTCTGTCGACAACATAGATGAAGCCCTTCTCATCCACTCTGCAGAGATCCAGGGGATAATACCAACCGCGGCGGAAATCGTTTTTTGTTGTTTTCTCATTTTTCCAGTACCCGAGGGTCGTACCCAACCCCCTGACCTTGATTTCACCCACCTCGCCCGGAGACACCGGTTTGTCGTTTTCATCGACGATCACACTCTCCATATCCGGTGATGAACGGCCGCAGGAACTGAAAACTTTGTCATCACCCTCTTTTAATGCCCTGGAGATGTCCTTCGGCGTCAGAATGGCCGTGTGACCGACTGTCTCACTCGTCCCAAAGAGGTGGATGAACACGTTTCCAAACATTTCCATCGCCTTTTTATAGACGACCGGCGTCACAGGAGCCCCAGCGAAGAAGATGTATCTCAGGCAACTCACGTCGTACTTCGAAACATCGGGGTCATCCACGAGGAAGAGGAGCATGGGTGTTGCAATCATCCCCGTGGTGACCCTGTATTTCTCCACCAGCC
>CAZXWJ010000388.1:0-3329 GCA_964644375.1 uncultured Desulfobacteraceae bacterium
AAATTCGGGGGCAGGGAAGCGATGATGACCGTCATTTTGATCTGCCTGGTGGCCGGCTGGATTATTTTGGGGGAACATTCCGGCCTGGGAGGGCCGACCCTCTATGCCGTGATGGCCATGTTCCTGTGTCGGATCATTACCTGGGACGATATTCAGGAAGGCGTGGCGCTGGATGTGGTGGGGTTGTACGCCGCGGCCTGCGCCATGGGCGTGGGGCTTCAATTCACGGGGGGCGCCCTGTGGCTTGCCAATACCTTTGTGGCTTTTTTGCCTGATTTCATTGCAAAGGGTGACGCCCTTGCCATAGGGGTCAGTTTTTTGACGGGCACCATGACCAACTTTATGAGCGACGGGGCGACCGTTGCAGCCCTCGGGCCTATTGTTTTGCCCATGGCCGATCTGGCAAATATCCATGTCTGGAAACTCGGCCTGGCCTGTGCGTTTTCTTCCTCTTTCGCCAATTTTCTGGTCGTGGGAACGCCCAACAATGCCATTGCCTTTGGTATGGGAAGGGACCCTGAGACAGGCGAGAGGCTTTTGGACGTTTTCGATTTTGTCAAATACGGACTTCCTCTAACGATTCTCGCTTGGCTTCTCCTCTGGTTCTGGACCATATTGGGCTACTGGAAATTCATGTCCTGGCCCGCCGTCTAGTGCTCGGGCAGGATATAAAACGAATAGGGACCGCATGAAAACGCCGATATATGCCAGCCTCGAAAGAAAACTGATTATCATCACCCTGGTGGTATCCTTTGCCCCACTGCTTATTTTGGGGGTGACCTTTTACTTTCAGTTCTCCGCCATGTACCGAAACAAGATCAAGGAGCAGATTGAATACCGGGCCGCGTCACAGGCCGAGTCCATTGATCTCTTCCTCAAGGAGAGAACGGCCATCCTTTCGGCTATGGCGGATACCCACAGCTTTCGTGACATGATCCACGAAAAAAATCTCGCGCATATTTTCGAGGTCATGAATCAGCGGGCAGGAGCCTTTGTCGATCTGGGCGTCATCGATAACGCGGGGCAGCAACTGGCCTATATAGGCCCCTATGAGCTCGAAGGGCTTAACTACTATCAACAGCCCTGGTTTGCCGAAGCCATGAGCAAAGGGGTCTATGTGAGTGATGTCTACTTGGGGTACAGACAACTGCCCCATTTTATTATTGCCGTCAAACGGCAAGAGAACCAAAAGAGCTGGATCCTGAGGGCGACCATCGATCCGGATATCTTCGGAAGCATTGTAAGGGCGGCCCATGTCGGCAGGACCGGAGATGCCTATCTGATCAACAGCGAAGGCATTTACCAGACGCAACCACGGTTTGCCGGAAACATACTGTCCAATGCGGATATCGATGCAACCCTGTTCGGCGGGAGGGCTGCCGTTATTGCCCAAAAAAACGGCAAGTCCGGAGATCTGCTTTATGCGGGAAAGTGGCTGAAGAATAAGAACTGGTTGCTTGTGATCACCCAGGATGTCGTCGAAGAGATGACGGGTCTTTTCGCTGCACGGAATGCAGAAATCGCCATCATCGTCGGCGGGATATTGGTGATCGTCTTGATGACTGTTTTTACGACCCGTGCCACGGTCAGCCGATTGAGTGATTCCGACCAAAAGATGAACGAACTCAACAGACAGCTTTTGCAGTCCGACAAACTGGCGGCTATCGGGAAAATGGCCGCGGGTGTGGCCCATGAAATCAACAACCCTCTGGCCGTCATTCTCCAGAAAACAGGGTGGATGGAGGACCTGTTATTAGAGGAGGAGTTCCATGAGAGTCAAAACTATGAGGAGTTCAGGGCTTCCATAAAAAAAATAGAAGAACACGTCGAAAGGGCACGGAAGGTGGTCCACAACATGCTCGGTTACGCCAGGAGGATGGAACCGCGCCTGGAGGATGTCGATGTCAATGATACGCTCAAACAGACGGTCAGTCTCCTCGATAACTACGCCCGGATCAACAACATCGAGATTCAAACGGATTTCAGCTCTGATCTGCCAATCATTGCCGGTGATCAGGCAAGGCTCCAGCAGGTTTTCTTGAATTTGCTCTCAAATGCCATCGATGCTTTGGGAAAGGAAGGCCTCATCCAATTAAAATCACGGAAGGTCGGTTCCGAGCTCCATGTCAGATTCGAAGACAACGGCCCCGGCATACCCGAAAGCCAGCAGAAAAGGGTCTTCGAGCCCTTCTTTACAACCAAGGATACCGGCAAGGGAACAGGACTGGGTCTGTGGGTCAGTTACAATATTATGGAGAAGATGGGCGGTAGCCTTTCGTTGCGAAGCGCAGAGGGAAAGGGCAGCACCTTCACGGTTCAAATTCCCATTGTTTTACCTGAGAAAAAATGACAGTCTTAGGTCATTTTATAGGGCTTCGACGGGATCGAAGGCTAAAACAACCCTGAAGATCGTCACGTCTCGGGCTTTAGGGACTGAACCTCGAAAGAACGCAAATCGTCAAGGAGGTGAACATGGACTTTTTTAAAGTCATGGTGGTGGATGACGAAGAAGATTTTCTTGAAACCCTGGTTAATCGATTTAAAAAGCGCAACATCGAGGCCGTCGGGTATCTGAGCGGAGAGGAAGCACTTGAGGCGATGAAGGGCAGGCTCTTTGATGTGGTCATCCTGGATATCAAAATGCCTGGAGGCATGGACGGCATTGAGGTCCTGAGGGAAATGAAGAGGATACAGCCCCTTGCAGAGGTCATTCTGCTTACAGGCCATGCGTCTGTGGAGACAAGCATCGAAGGAATGAAGCTTGGGGCCTTCGATTATTTACTGAAACCCGTAAAACTGGAGGAACTCCTCGTCAAAGTGGGTCAGGCCTTTGAAAAAAAGGACGCTCACGAGCAAAAGATTCGAAGTGCCAAGATCAAGGAACTTATCCGTTTCCCCGGAAGGGTGCTGGATCAGGAAAAAGACAAGTCGTAACGAATAGCAATGACCTGTTTTCGATCGAGACGAGCCGCAATGCGTCAGGACCCCTATGTAAACATGAAAAGGACCCTCTTGGGCATCATGATTCTGGTGCCGGTCATCCCCTTCATCCTGGTCTTGATTATCGGCCACTATTACTTTACCTCGTCCCTGGAAACCAATACCATTTCAAGTATGAAACGCATTGTGGAAGATCATCGGCAGATGATCGAGTCTTTTCTCAGCGAACGTCGGGCCGATCTCGAATTTATTCTCAACTCCTACCCTTTTGACGAACTCGCCGACCCCCAATCCCTTTACAATGTTTTTGCGCAGCTCCAAAAGCAGTCCAATGCCTTTGTCGACCTTGGGGTGTTCAATGAAGAGGGCATCCATGTGACCTATCAGGG
>CAZXWJ010000389.1:0-3312 GCA_964644375.1 uncultured Desulfobacteraceae bacterium
GGTTTGATAATCGCTTCAATCTTCTTCATTGGAAACCTCTTTTCTTTAGCTGTAATAGGTCCACCACAGAGGGGCATAGAGAGGATTTGAAGGAAATAACCTCCGTGTGCTGCGCCTGTCGCGGCGAAGCGTAGATCCCGCTATAGGGGCCCCGTGAAATACACGGCCTATTCCATTGGGCTGCTTCTGTGGCTAAAAATGCAATATCCGATACGTTACAAAAGCTATGAATTTTGCCACTGCGTCGCAAAGTGATCCTCCCCGGAGACTTTTCCTGCCGTAATGCCCGCTTCGACACAAAATAATGGAAAGCCCTGAGGGACAATGATCCCATGATGGGGATGGGCGCTTGGCCTTTGAAAAAAATCCGGCAAAGGCGGCATCGTCGCAGACCCTTACGACCACCCTTGACGGACCCCGATGAATCCTTGATCACATCTGAGAGACAGGTTACCATGAAACATAACAGGAAGATACCGGTACGATATGGTATTCAGACTACCTGCCCTTGTCAATGCCTTTCACCCCGACGGGCGTTACGGTCGAACCTTTTGCCTTGCCCTCCCTGTCCGGAGCCAATTTATTACATTTTGGTAATACGGAAAGACAGGCAATACAAAAATGTAGCAAAATTGCAATTCCAGGTTGATTTCCTTTGAAATATAACTTCTTGATATATTAACGCTTATCCCTATACTCCGGGACATGGCACGGGCCTTGCTCAATCCGACAGGAAACACGCAAGGAGTGATCTATGAACACCGGAGATACAGTTTTCGTTCTTATGTCCGCGGCCCTGGTGATGCTTATGACGCCCGGTCTGGCCCTTTTTTACGGCGGCATGGTCCGCAGCAAGAATATTCTCGGGACCTTGATGCAAAGCTTTATTATCCTGGGTGTCATTACCCTGGAATGGGTCCTGTGGGGATACTCCATGGCCTTTGGCCCGGACCATGCGGGGATCATCGGTGGCCTGGACTGGTTCGGCCTGAAGGGGGTCGGGATGGACGCCAGCCCCGATTACGGCACAACCATACCCCATAGCGCCTTCATGATATTTCAATGCATGTTTGCCGTGATCACCCCCGCCCTGATTACGGGCGCCTTTGCCGAGCGCGTAAAATTCTCTGCCTTTCTGCTCTTCACCCTCCTCTGGGGAACCCTGGTCTACAATCCCCTCGCCCACTGGGTCTGGGGTGTCGGCGGATGGATCGGAAAAATGGGGGCCCTGGACTTTGCCGGTGGGACCGTGGTCCATATCAGTTCCGGTATCTCAGCGCTGGCCGCCGCCCTGATCATCGGGAGACGACTCGGATACGGCAGCACGCCTTACATCCCTCACAATATTCCCATGACCGTGACCGGGGCGGCCCTGCTCTGGTTCGGATGGTTCGGATTCAATGCGGGAAGCGCCCTGGCCTGTAACGGCCTGGCAGCCAACGCCTTCGTGGTAACCCATATATCTTCCGCCGTGGCGGCCCTTTCCTGGATGTTTATGGAATGGCTTCACAGGGGAAAACCAACGACCCTCGGCGCGGCAAGTGGCGCCGTGGCCGGCCTTGTGGCCATCACCCCGGCCTCGGGATTCGTTGGCCCCATGTCATCCGTCCTCATCGGGGCCTTTGGCGGGATCATCTGTTACGGCGGCGTGGTCATGAAATCCAGGTTGGGATACGACGACTCTCTGGACGTGGTGGGCATCCACGGCCTTGGGGGCACCTGGGGCGCTCTTGCTACCGGACTTTTCGCCAGCAAGGCCATTAACCCGGCCGGGGCGGACGGGCTTTTCTTCGGCAACCCCGGACTTCTCTGGACACAATTTATTTCCATCATCGTGACCATGGCATTCGCCTTTGTGATGACCGTGATCATCCTCAAGGTTGTCGATCTTTTGGTGGGACTGAGAATGCTCGAAGAAGAGGAGGAAAGGGGTATGGATATCAGTCTTCACGATGAAACCGGTTATAGTCTGTAGGACAAACAACAATAAGGAGTTAAAATCATGAAAAAAATTGAGGCCATCATCAAACCTTTCAAGCTCGATGACGTCAAGGAAGGGCTCGCCGCCCTCGGTGTGAAGGGATTGACCGTTACGGAGGTCAAGGGCTTCGGCCGGCAGCGGGGTCATCGGGAAGTATACCGCGGGGCGGAATACCAGGTGGACTTCGTATCCAAGATCAAGATCGAAGTGGTCCTGGAGTCCGAACTCGTCCAGGACGCCGTAAAAGTCATTCAGGAAAAGGCGAGAACCGGCCAGATCGGTGACGGGAAGATCTTCCTGCTCCCGGTTGAAGAAGTCATCCGAATAAGGACCGGTGAGACGGGAAATGCGGCTGTCTGAAGCCCCGTGTTTCCGGACTCGAACAAATTGCTGCCTATCCATAGGCCTGTCTTTACCGACGTGAAAGCACCGGGCCCGATTTCAGCGATGTCATTATAAAAACCTTTTCAACACCGGAACACACAACGGTAGATTTTTTCTCTTGCCGGAGAGAGACCGGCAGGCGAAAAGACTGAGAGCAGGACACCATGACTTCCCCCATTGACGAACTCAAACAATCAAAGGAGTATCTCTTTGATCTGTTCTCCAAGGGTAAAATCACAGAGACTTTTGAGGAGGACTACACGGAGATCGTGGACCAGTACTTTCGCAAAAGCCTGCAAGAAAATACAACGGCCGAGAGGCTTTTCACGAAAAAACGCCCCTTTGCCCTTGTGGCCCTTGGAGGCTACGGCCGAAAGGAGCTCTGTTATCATTCGGATATAGATATCATGGTTCTTTTCAAAAACGGCATTCCTGCCGCCGCGGCAAATATGGCGGAGGACATGTTTTTTCCTTTGTGGGACATCGGTCTCGAACTGGGACATGCCACCCGCGACATTCGGGACTGCCTGACACTATCCACCCACGACTTTGTGGTCTTCACCTCCCTGCTGGACGCACGTTTCATCGGCGGCGACTCACCCCTCTATCTGAACCTCGTGCAGACTCTCCGGCAAAAGGTGATAGGTAAAAAGGCCGTCCCCTTTCGGCAATGGCTCAAAGAGATGACCGCGAAACGCATGGAGGTCTTCGGGGATGCCAGCTACCTGCTCGAACCCAACCTGAAAGAGGGCATCGGAGCCTTACGGGAGTATCATCACATACTCTGGTTGGCGAGGGTCTTTTTCAATGCAAGGGTCCCCAAAGATCTGGAATATCTGGGCCTGCTCACCCCTGCCGAATACCTGGACATGGTCGAACAACTCCGAATCATCCGGCAGGCCCGCAACCATTTGCATCGCCTGACGGGAAGAAAAACCGATCGACTG
>CAZXWJ010000390.1:0-3310 GCA_964644375.1 uncultured Desulfobacteraceae bacterium
TCTATATCATCCCCATTGTGATGGCCTATCGTCCCCTTCTGGGAAACGGTCCCGCTCTCCTCGTGATGCTCACCATGGTCCTCACGGGCTTTGGTCTGGTCGCCTTTACCTCCTCGATGGAGCAGTTCCTCCTGAGGCGCCTGAATCACCTTGAAACCGTTCTGATGGGCTCCGCGGCCCTGGCCATGTTCTGGCCCATCTATTGGTTGAGCATCCTAGGACTTCTCGTTTTTCTGACCATACTCGGCATGCAATGGCTGAAGCAGAGACAACATCAGCGTGTGGAGGCCTCTCCTGCATAAAACCTCCCGAAACCTTCGCCCTCACATCGTGTGAACACCGCATGCAACCTCATCTATTCCGGGTGAAGGCATAGCAGATCACCACTCCGGCCAGACAGGCCCCGCACAGGATAAAAACCGAATGGAAGGCTTCGGGTCCCCGGGACGCCTGCGGGTAAAGGGCCTGCATGAGGCCTCCCAGGCCGTGTAAAAAGGCGGCGGAGCCGATCATGGTGAAAAAATTGATCCCGGTCATGGCCGTTCCGGCCATCTCGATGGGCATGAGATCCTTGATGTGGGGGTACATCAGGAGGCCTGTGGCCCTGAAAAGACCGAAACCCAGGAACAGAGATCCAACCAGGATCAGACCGCTCTCCGGTGACTGCCACGCGAAGGCCAGGACGATCATGGAGAGCACGACATGTCCATAAAATATAACCCACTTTCTCCCATGAAACACCTTATCCGATAAGGCGCCCATGATCGGCCCCCCGAGGAGCATACCGAGGTTCAGAAGAAAGATCATGTTTCCGGTACTCACGGCCGAAAACTCCATCACCTCCATGAGGAAGGGACCCGCCCAGAGATTCTGGAAGGCGGAAAAAACGCCGTAACTAACAAAAGTCGCCAATGAGATGATCCAGTAATTCCTTCTTCTCAAAAGCATGGCAAGATCGCCGATGAGTCGTTTGGAACCGTGCGAGGTCGCGGTGTTTGATGCCGGAGCCCGATGACCGTCGGGTCGATCTCGCACCAGGACGAAGAAGAGGATAACGATCAGCAGATTGACGCCTGCGATCAAGCGGTACCCCCCTCGCCACCCGAACCATTCGACGATAAGGACCAGGGGTGTTGTGGCGAACATATTCCCCGCCGTGCCGATGGAAAAGGCCACACCCGAGAGGGTTGCGAAACTCGCAGGCCCGAACCAGGTCGTGAGCAGTTTGAAGGTGCCCATCAGGTTACAGGCCATGCCCATGCCCAGGAGAACCCGGCCGATCAGCCCGAGGCTCAGGGAATCTGCATACGAAAAGATCACTGCCCCGGTGATGCCAATGATCGATAGCCCTGTCATCAACTTCCTGGGGCCGATGCGGTCAAGGAACAGGCTAATGGGAATTTGGGTCAGGGCAAAGGCGTAAAAAAAAGAGGCGGATAACAGGCCCAGATCCTCTGTCGTGAGTGAGAGGTCCCGAATGAGCTGCGGCGCCATCACGGCATTGGATGCTCGGTAGAACTGGGAGAGGAAAAAATTGGATGTGGCGATGACGAAGACGAACCAGCGCCATGAACCGTGGGATGTTTTCATGAATTATCCACCTTGCCGAATCTTGGGGTCATTTTGTTTTTCCGGAAACCGGTTGAAACGTGTGAAATCTGCACTGCGAATCTAACAGATTGAAACAGGGGATGGAATACGAAAACGTGTGACGATGAATTTGTTTATTTTTTTTCAGGAATCTTGTGTTGACAATTTAGAAAGCAGGCCTTAAATAAGGTGTTTATTCTGTCATTGTTGATCGAACATCTTTACTATTTTAGTCGAGTATAGTTAGTTTTCATCCAGAAATGGCCCTTTTTCGCAATTTCGGCGTCAAACTGCGAGGTTTCTTGTGCGACGTACTGCTCGTACGTCTCCGCGCAACCTCTTATTTTCCTTGAACTTGCAATCCCGCCATGGCGGGACTGAATTGAAAACTCACGCGTGCCCTGATTCTATTTCCGGATGGGAACTAGTTAGTGCCCTGCCAAAACGGAGACAAACGCACCAGGAACTTTTCTCATTTATAAAAGAGCCATTCCACAAAAAACTGATTTAAAAGGAGGAAAAAAACATGAAAGCCAAAGCCTTATTCATATCTTTGCTGATTTTCATTTTTTCAGTCGCATTGCTCTTCGGTCCCGCGGCTTCTTTTGCAGAACCCAAGGGAAAACTGGTCATGTTCCACGCCGGCAGCCTTTCCGTTCCCTTCAAGGCCATGGAAAAGGCCTTTGAGGCCAAGTATCCCAAAGTGGATCTTCTCCGTGAAGCCAGTGGAAGTCAGAAGGCGGCCCGTAAGGTCTCGGACCTTAAGAAACCCTGTGATATCATGGCCTCGGCCGATTATAAGGTGATCGACAAATTGCTCGTTCCCGACTATGCCGATTGGAACGTCCGCTTTGCCATCAATCAACTCGTCTTGTGCTATACGGATAAAAGCAAGTTTGCGGGTGACGTCAACGCAAAAAACTGGTATGAGATCCTCCAGCGAAAGGGCGTAGTCTGGGGCCATTCAGACCCCAATCTGGATCCCTGCGGGTACCGCTCCATTATGGTGCTGCAGTTGGCCGAAAAGCATTACAAGATCCCCGGGCTCTATGACAGTCTCATTGCCAACCGGCCGAAGGAGAACGTTCGGCCCAAATCCGTGGAATTGATTTCCCTGCTCCAGACAGGCAACATGGACTATGCCTGGGAATATCTCTCGGTCGCCGTTCAGCACGGTCTGAAATACGTGGTGCTCCCAGATGAGATTAATCTCGGCAATTACAAGTTTGATGATTTTTACAAACAGGCGGTCGTCAAGGTCACGGGGAAAAAACCCGGAACCCACATGAACATCAAAGGCAAGTCATGCACCTACGGGGTGACACTCATCAAAGATGCCCCCAACAAAGAAGCCGCCCTTGCCTTCCTGAAATATATGCTCGATCCTGAGGGTGGTCTCAAGGTCCTCAAGGATATGGGCCAGCCCCCCTTTGTCCCCTGCCGCGTACCCACCGCCGACATGCTCAACAGGCTGCCCGGTGAGATCAAGGGGTTGGTTGAAGTAAAGAACTGAACGAGAGCGTTTCGATGAAAAAAAGGGAGCCTTTTTTCTGGTTCACCATCTCCTGCGGGGCCGTTATCCTGGCCTTCATCCTCATTCCCCTGGTGGAGATGATGACCTCTCCCTCTTTTTCCGCGCTCGAAGAAACCATCAAAGACAAGGACGTTCTGCGGTCGATCTGGCTGAGTCTCTACACGGCCGGATCGGCCGCTCTCATTT
>CAZXWJ010000391.1:0-3307 GCA_964644375.1 uncultured Desulfobacteraceae bacterium
CCTTTGTTCGCTCTTTGTATTATGCGATATTGGATAGACAGCCGGATGAAGGTGGTGTCAAAACCTGGAAACACTGGCTTTCGAAAGGTCATAGCCGGGAGTGGGTGATCAATCAATTCTTCAGGTCTCAAGAGTATTTAAGCAGAAACAAAAATAATACAGAATATGTAAGAGATCTCTATCAGGGCGTTCTTGGGAGGCAACCGGATTCCGGCGGACTGGCACACTGGGTGAACAGGCTTAACCGCGGAAGCTCACGACAATCGGTTTTGAATGGTTTTTTAAATTCCCGTGAATATCGGACAAATAAATCAAAAGGATAAGAAGGGGTTAAGACCAAGTCTGAGATCGGGGGACACCTTATTTCATTTAACAAGTAAAATGCACCGGATAAAACCTGTGATTTTCATGTTGGGCTTCCAAATCCGCGTTCCTCAATAAATATTGACAACATGTATCCTCGTGGCTACACTGTAATCATAATTGAAATTCGCAAGACTGAAATTTTCGCTAAATGGATTGATGGTTTATCTGACATTCGCGCTCGTGCACGCGTCCTTGTTCGAATAGAAAGATTGGCGGATGGGAATCCCGGTGATGTCAAATCCGTTGGTGAAGGCGTTTCAGAGTTGCGGATTGATTATGGCCCCGGGTACCGTGTTTATTACAAAAAGCAACGGCAGAAGGTGGTTATATTACTGGCTGGCGGGGATAAGCGCACCCAGACCAGGGATATTAAAACCGCCCTTCGCCTTGCAGAGAGTTTATAGGAGTGTGTCATGGCAAAAACCATCACAACCCGATACGATGTCGCTGAGCATCTTCGCACCCCCGAAGAAATGGCGGCTTACCTTGAAGCTTGCCTTGAAGCGGCACATGGTGATGCTGCCTTTATTGCAAAAGCTCTTGGCGATATTGCACGAGCCAAGGGCATGTCACAGGTGGCACGTGATGCCGGCTTGTCTCGGGAAAGTCTTTACAAAGCTCTTTCTGGAGAGCGAACCCCAAATTTTGACACAATCCTTAAAGTTATAAATGCACTCGGCTTAAAATTGCATGCAGAAGCAGTTCATATAAACAGCTCAACGGCCCAACATGTCGCTTGACCAGAGCCGAATTCCTTTCGGTTTTTCATAGACAACACCGCAAGCCGCGTGCTCCTCTTTTCGTTATGCTGCAAGGAGAATGAAATGACGACCTACCTGGTTCGCCTAAAGGGCCGGAATTTCTTGATAGACGGTGACGAAGGACCAAGAAAGAAGCGGTTCTACAGTACGCGGCTTGTGGAGGCAGAGGATCCAAAGCGGGCCGAAACTCTCGCCCTCGAATTTATTCGCAACGACACCAGGCTCCAAAACACTGTACTGAACGAAGTGTCAGACTCGCCAGTAATCTCCCTTGAGAGCGTTAAGGAAATATCGGCAACGGCATATGATGCCCAGAATCGTGCTAATGCACTCTCCTGGGAAGACGAAGACACTGAAAAATAGGGCCAATACAACCAGGCAAAACCTATAATAAGCCCCATCCTTTCTCACTGTGGCAATTCGGTTTTCTTTGGGGGGTGCAGGCTCAATGAATTGATAGGCCAGGGCAAATCCAATGAGCGCGATGACTACAGGTGACCCGAAGAATTTCAAACAGGCCTTGATCGTTCGCCCTCCTCATTTTCTCTTGCGTCCATGTGACTTCATGCCTGTCCCTCCTGAACTTCATTTCCTAAGGATTGCGGGGCCTCGCTGCCCTGATGGTGGATCAGGGGCTGGAAAGGATGTACAACCATGAGCGATGACTTCCTATATCGTGATGTCCCTGCCTTTGGGCGTCGGATGTTTCGGGTCGGTTTAGCTACCAACTTTGGTATCGACGGACAGGATTTGGAGTGGGCCCTGGATCAGGGGGTAAACTATGTCTTTTGGGCTCCGAGTCCCGGCTCACGAAGGGTAACGAAATCGCTTCGGAAGATTATAAATCGTGACCGAAAATCGATTATTTTGGCCAGCGGGCCGACCACAGGGTATTTCGGCGGGAGTATAAAGCGTTCTTGTGAACGATTGCTTGAAAAATTGGGCACCGACTATCTCGATGTTTTTCAGCTTTTTTGGCTGGGCCGAGGGAGTGCCTGGAGTGCATCAACGATTAAAGCGCTGGTATCCCTGCGGGAGTCAGGCATGGTGAGGGCTGTCGGGGTGAGCATTCACAACCGGAAAAGGGCGGGATTGCTGGCTGAAGATTCTCCGCTGGACATGCTCATGATCCGTTACAATGCCGCGCATCCGGGAGCCGAGCAGGACATCTTCCCCCACTTGTCAAAACGTAAACCCGCTATTATCGCCTATACGGCCACGCGATGGCGCGGCCTGCTCAAACGTCCCAGGGGTTGGAACGGACAGGTAATGACCGCACCTGATTGCTATCGCTTCTGCCTGTCCAATCCCCATGTGGATGGGGTGCTTACCGGGCCGAAAAATCGCCGGCAACTCGAAGAGAATCTTCATAATCTTCGGGCCAAAGGCCCTTTGTCTAAGGAAGAAAACCATTGGATCTCCGAGTTCGGGAAGGTCGTACACAATAAAAGTTCGCGGTTTACGTTCAGGTTTTAGGCCACTTTTTCCTTCCCGTCTTTCAGGGGCTCGACCGCACCGGGCACGGCGCAGCTTGCCGTCACAGCCAGCCGGAGCGACCCTTCGGCAAAGGTGATCTGCTCCCCGCTCACGAGACCCGTGGCTACGGCCCTGAAGGGTATGCGGGTCTCTTCGAACAGAATGTCCGGGATGAAAAAATCTATGGTGGCCTGGAAATCTTCGGTGGAAAGGATGCCGGGTTTGAACATGGCCTGGAGGACGAGGGAAAAAGATAAAGGCGAAAGGTTACCGGACCAGCTCTGGCGTCCCTTGAGGGGAAAACGACAGGGGTGGTGTTTTTTTGTAAACACTCCGATATATTTTCACAATTTAAAACAAATCAGTTTGCAGTTACCAGATACTGCCCCAGCCGCATATCATTATGTTGAATAATTAACCATATTTTTGCTTGACATATCGAATTTGACAGGAATATTTTATGTTTTTGTTGGGCAAAGACAATTTCATCAGAGGGATGGATAATGCTCTTGGCAGTTGTTTTGGATATTAAAATGAGTCGGGACACCGTAAAAAAGAGCATATGTCGAATAGCAGGGCCCAACAATATCCGCTTTTGATTACCGTTTCAAATCTTGAATATTCGTGAAGTGAAGATTTATGCAAGTAAGTGCGCCACGAGCGCATTGTTTCATAAAGTGCGCGTAACTGCGCAAGAGATGAGG
>CAZXWJ010000392.1:0-3285 GCA_964644375.1 uncultured Desulfobacteraceae bacterium
TTCGTCCATGCCCACGCCGTCGTCTTCCACTTCAAACATAAAATGGCCCCGGTCACAGAAGTCCGCCCTGACCAGGACATGATGGACATCCCTATCCTTGTCATTTCTGCAGGCCTCCAGGGCATTTTGGATGAGATTCCCGAGGAGCCTTCGAATACTGGGATCCAGGCCGACCGCCGGCAGAGCGGCATTCGTCCGGCTGTTCAGTTCTATCCCTGCGGCCTTTGCTTCTTCCTGGAAAAGACTCACCACGTCCCTGACCACCTGATCCGGAGCGACCTTCTGGACCTTGGGGACCCTTTTCTTGGAGGCATAGAGGATATTCTGAGTAAAATCGGTAAGCTCCGAGATATTCTTCTTCACGATGGACCAGCCCTTTCCGGCAAGCTCCATGTCACCGTCTTTTACCCCTTCATCAACGACATAGGCCCCACCCTGAAGACCCTCAAGGATGTTCTTGATATCATGGGACAGCATAGCGATGGACTGGCCTATAAATTCCAACTCCCGCCTCATCTCCTTGATTTTTGAAATATTGGCGGACAATTCCATGACGGCTTTCACACGGCCCGAGATATCCAGTATGGGCACTGAATATACGATCATTCGAGCCATTTCGTCATTGGGCAGGCGCACGGTCTCTTCACTCAGGTGAACCTTTTGGTCGTCAAAAGATCTTTGCACGGGGCAATACTCGCATCTTTCGGGTTTACCCTTATAGATCTCGTGGCAAAGTCTGCCCACGGCCTCGCCGAAATCATTCCTGAAATTCTGATTGGCGAACATCACATGAAGCGACCGGTCCTGAATAGTCAAATAGAAGGGGAGAAGATCGATGACGGTCCTATAGCCCAAATCCACGATCATCTCACCCTTTTTTGATGAATTGACAGGTCTCTTTGTTTGCATTCTTTTTCTCATGGAAAAGTGTCCGTCTCAGGCATCTTGTCCCGGAAAGACACCTGAAGGACGAGGAAGAAATCCTGCCGGGAGTACCGGGAGGGCGGAAAGGCGCAGCCCCCCTACTTCAAGCTGTTCTTAATGGCCTCGAGGAGTTCTTCCGGTTCCGGTGGTTTTTCGATATAGGCCGCCGGTTCAGGAACCTCCTCGCCCTTGTATTCGTCCAGGACCCGCTGGGAGTGAAGAAAGGTCTTTTTAGAAAGCGCCGAAAGCATGATGACGGGGATATTCTTCAGGGTCGGATCCATTTTTAACTCCCTGTACATATTTACACCACTCTCTCTGGGCATCATGACATCCAGGATGATCAGAGCCGGTTTCTCTTTTCGGGCCATCTCGAGGCCCTGGATGCCGTCCTCGGCCGACAGGGGTTTAAAGCCGTTTATTTCCAACAGAGTGATGGCAAAAACCCTCATATCCAGTTCATCATCGACCACCAGAACTCTTTTTGTCATTTTGAATCCTCCCAAGAACGTGCGCACGGTCTTCTTGCAAGTTGCTTTGAAGAGACCTAATAAATATTTCCCGGCAGGGTGAACCGTTTGGCCGGGTTCCTGATGGCAATGACATGACAGTGGGCATATTTGGAGACATTCGCCACAGTGCTTCCGTGCTCTATTCTATCGATTTCCGATTTTCCAAGGGCCCCCATTACGATCACATCGATATGGTTCTTTTTCGCATATCGAATGATCTCTATGTCGGGGGAGCCGTTTCTTATGACCCATTCATAATTTTTGAAATCCCCGATCTTTTTCGCGTACTCTTCTTTCAGGGCCTCTTCGGCCCGCTTTGAAATTTCTTCGTTATAAAAGGCCTCGCCCCCGAGCGATCCTTTCGACACGTGTTCATCGACGACATGCCTGCAATAGGCATAGGAGGAATGAGGCACATGAAAGATGTGCAACCTGGCATCATGTTTCTTGGCCAGGTCAAGGGCGTGAAGAAATGCGATATCGGCATCTTCAGAGAAATCCGTACAAAATAGAACGTTACGATACTCTACCATGGCACTCTCCTTTGGTCCGGTATGGTTTTCCATGATAATAGGCCATCCCGACATGGCACAGTTTTCAATCTGCGCTGTAACTGTTTAGCTTTTTGAAACGCATTCAACCATGGATGGGTCATGACAATCTCTTTCGGATAACCGGATACGAACGGTGGTCCCTTTCCCCGTTGCGGACGTGAGCTCGATGTCCCCCCCGTGTTCATCGATGATCTTTTTGGTAATCATCAGGCCCAGACCGGTACCCCTCGATCCTTTGGTGCTGAAGAAACCCTGAAATATCCTGGAGCGCGTCTCCTCATCCATCCCACAACCATTGTCCTCGACCTGATACTCCAGGGCCCAGCCCTTCGGCTTCAGGGATCGAATCGTGACGATCCCGGTCTTGGCCGCGCGCCTGAGATCCATGCAGGCATCAAAGGCATTGGTTACCAGATTTAGAAGGGCACGATGGATGCCCTGAGGATCGAACCAGGCATTCGAAAGAGCCGGGTCCAGTTCCAGTTTCAGGACGATACCGTTCTTCTCGGCATAGGATTGCATCAGCTCAAAGATCTCCCGCGCGGGTCTATTGGGATCACCCAGCGCATAGTCGGGCTCCCTGTCTTTGGAGTAATTCAGCAGGTCCATGGCCAATTCCTTTATCCTGGCCACGTTCCCCTTCACCATGCCCAGACCCTCGGAGAGATATTGTCTGTTCTCCAGTTCGACCCCTTTCTCAAGAACAAACATTCCCCCGGTCAGGCCGGATGTAATGTTCTTGATGGCATGGGTCAGGGCCGCCACTGTCTGGCCAACAGCCGCCATTCTCTCGGCCTCAACCAGTTTAAAGGTCTTTTCTTCGACCAGTCTCTCCAAGTTATCCGTATATTCCCTGAGTTTGTTCTTGTAAGATATCTTTTCTCTTGCCCTCTTGAGGGCAATTTCCAGGGCCTCTTCATTGACGGGCTTGGTAATGAAATCAGAGGCTTCGAGCTTCAGACTCTGGATGGCCAGTTCAATGTCTCCGTGCCCCGTGATCATAATCACTTCAACATCCGGGTCTTCTCTCTTGATTTCCCTCAAGAGCCTGATACCGTCCATGCCCGGCATCTTGATGTCCGTTAACACAATAGGCGGTCTTTCTGCCTTGAAAACCCGCAGGGCCTCTTCACCGTTCCGGGCCTTGAGGACGGAATATCCACGATCCGACAGGGAGATGCCCAGAACCGTGAGAATCCCTATTTCATCATCGACGAGTAAGAGTTTTTCCTTCATACCACCTCGCTGGAAACAGGGAACTGAACGATGAAAGTGGTCCCTTCCCCCTCTTCGGT
>CAZXWJ010000393.1:0-3253 GCA_964644375.1 uncultured Desulfobacteraceae bacterium
TATTCACCGGCAAGCTCCGGGGTAATTTCCTGCACTGTCACACCGAGGGCGGGTCTTTCCTCTTCGGCCGGCTGAACTCCCTGTTCTTCTTCCTTAAGTTCTCCGATCCGGACCTGAAGCTCCTTCTTCTTTCCTTTCCGCAGAACCCCGACTTTGACCGTTTGACCCACCGGCATCGACGCGACAAGAAAAGGGAGCTCGTTTGATTCCCCGAGCTGTTTTCCTTCAAAGGAGACGATCACATCACCCCGCTGGACACCCGCCTTATCGGCCGGCCCTCCTTTGACCACATCCGCCACCAGGGCCCCCTTTTCGTCCTTGAGTTTGAGTTTGGCCTGAAGATCCGGGGTAATACCCTGCACCACGACCCCCAGGCAGCCCCTGACCACTTTGCCCTTTTTGAGCTGAGGAAGAAGCTCTTTAGCCATATTGATGGGAATGGCAAATCCGATGCCCACGCTTCCCCCGCTCTGAGACAGGATAGCTGAATTGATCCCGATGGCTTCCCCTTTCGTATTTAGAAGAGGGCCTCCGCTGTTGCCGGGATTGATGGAGGCATCGGTCTGGATAAAGTTGTCGTAGGCCCCTTCCCCGATCTGCCGGTACTTGGCGCTCACAATACCCGCCGTCACCGTATTGCCGAGGCCGAACGGATTCCCGATGGCCACCACCCAATCCCCGACCTCGAGCTGATCCGAATCGCCCAGGGGCAGGGATGAGAGGGAAACATTCGATTCAATCTTCACAAGCGCGAGATCCGTCTTGGGGTCCCGCCCGACGACCTTGGCCGCGAACTCTTTCTTGTTGGTAAGGGTCACCTTGATCTCATCGGCCCCCTCGACAACGTGGTTATTGGTCAAAATAAACCCGTCGCTGTCGATGATAAAGCCGGTCCCGAGTCCTCCCTGTTTGTAATCCTTCGGGATCTGACCGCCAAAAAATTTTTCGAAGAAGTCCCTGAAGGGATCGTTCGGCCCAAAGGGCAAAGGGGCCTGGGCCCCTCTCTTGACGACCTTGACCACGCTGATATTCACCACCGAAGGGCTGGCCTTTTTCGCCAGTTGCGAAAATGACCCCGGTGCGGCAGAGAGAACCAGCGTTTTTTGGGCCTGTGCGGTTGAAATAGGGCCGAAAAGAAGCAATACCGCAAATCCGAAAATCAGGCAGACCACGGCCCCCGCCTTCAGAATGGGTTTTCTATGGTAAATACGTTTTCCGATCATGACATCCTCCTCAATCAATCAAAGACGTGTTTCAGAGTAGAAAAAGGTTTAATAAAAAATTTTACTCCTATTCCCATGCATGTGAAACCCTATTTTTCATAACCCTCTAGAATGTTTTACTTATCCAAAGGATGTGAATACGCTTTCCCTCTCCCCGGGAGGCCAAAAATGTGAAGGCAAGCCATAGGAGACGAGCATGATTCACCACTCTTGTATAATCATTAAATCCCGGCAGCATCAGGGCGGAACCTAAATCCACCGCCTAATTTGCATATCATGCCTTGATGGTGGATCAGGGTGGAAATTGATCGCTTGTTCCCGGCCCCTCTTAGCAGTATACTTCCTGCTCGTCACGGATTATTGATCATGGTTCACTGTTTTTCCCTATCGCAAAGCGATGGAGGATCTCCATGAATAATGAACGTCGCAAGGTGCACGTTGCGCTGCTATCCGTCAGCTCCAACACGAGCCTCGTGCTCATGAAGCTCGTGGTGGGCCTTCTGATCGGATCGGTCTCCATTCTTTCGGAAGCCATTCATTCGGTTTCCGATCTCGTCGCCGCCTTGATCGCCCTCTTCTCGGTCAAAAAATCCGGCCTGCCTGCCGATTCCCGCCATCCTTTCGGTCACGGCAAGGTCGAAAATATCTCGGGAACCCTGGAGGCGATGCTGATCTTCCTGGCGGCTGCCTGGATTATCTTCGAGGCCGTCCGAAGGCTTCTGCATCCGGCCCTCTGGAGACGGTGGGTTGGGGTGTTGCAATCATGCTGTTCTCTTCCGTGGCCAACATCGTGGTGTCCCAAAGGCTTTTCAAGGTGGGAATGGAGACCGATTCCATCGCGCTGCAGGCCGATGCCTGGCATCTCCGGACCGATGTCTATACCTCGGCCGGGGTCATGGTCAGCCTGGCGCTGATATGGATCGGGAGGCGGGTTTTACCCGGCGTAAATCTGGACTGGCTGGACCCGGTGGCGGCCATCGGGGTGGCCCTGCTCATCCTGAAGGCCGCTTACGAACTGACCCTTCAGTCGGCCCGGGACCTCCTGGACGTGAGTCTTCCGGAAGAGGAAACGGCCTGGATCATGAAATTGATTGAAGACTTTCGATCCGTCATTCACGGCTGTCATGAGATGCGCACCCGCAAGGCGGGCCATTTCCGGTACGTGGAGTTTCACCTCAAGGTGGCCCCCGAGATGTCCGTGGGGGACTCCCATGCCATCACGGTGGCGTTGAAACAAAAAATAACGGCGCGATTCCCCGACACCAGCGTCCTGATTCACATCGAGCCCTGCGACGGCAACTGTGACAAAAAATGCCTGGAAGGGTGCTTCCTTCCAGAAAAGGAAAGGGGTAATCCCAATGGGATATGATGAAAAAGGCGTGGTAAATTATTCGCTTTCCCTTTGCGTTCATCCCCGTGGAGGAAAGGCAGTCCCTTAATCTGTCTGCTCGATCTTGTCTAAACCCGAACGAATAAATGCCCTCTCATCTTGAGAGGTCTTTTCCAACTCAGGGTATCCGGTGGGCAGAGGTCTTTTCCGGGGATGCAGATAAGGCGCTGATGTCCAATGATTGTCAAAAGTTGGGATAGTGGCGAGATATCTCAGATTTCATAACGCACGATTTATATGAGACAGCACTCTCTTATCAAGGGGTTGGGTGGAGTTGTGATCCATAGCCGATAACAAAAGGATAGGAAGTTGCAAGATCGCTTTCGGTAAAGAAAAATTTGTTTTTTTGAAAGGTAAACGGGTTTTTCTTAATTGTCAATTACATCCCATTATTTTTAATTTTGATATTTAAAGGCTTATAGCAGTCTCGCAGGTCGACCCAGAAATGAAAAATCTCAAAGAAGGCAGGCTTTACATTTTTCCTTTTGATATCTTGGCGAGTCTTAAAAAGTGTTGTCTTATCGAACAAAAAATTGATTACCGGATATTCAGGTGCATGTTTTTTCTGATAAACGTTCACTTCGAATTCAATCTCTGCTGGTGTCATGTTAATGATATATCCGATCATCATTCCTGAATC
>CAZXWJ010000394.1:0-3233 GCA_964644375.1 uncultured Desulfobacteraceae bacterium
CCCCCCAAATCCCCACAGGGGGATTCAAATGAAGTCGCTGTCGATTCAATGGGAAGACCACTCGCATCATCCGGCGCCAAGGGCAACTCCGACAAGAATCTGGGCATCCTGACCCTGGCCATGTTCGCAGCGGGCATCTTCCTGATGGCATGGGGCGTGTATGAAATAAAAGGTTCCAATGAGAGCCGCAATTGGCCCAGCACCCAGGGGACCATCTCCTCTTCCTATATCAGTGAACAGACCAGGAGAGACTCGAAGCGTCACACCTCAATAACCTACTTCCCCAGGGTGCTGTATCAGTACAAGGTCGACGGGCGACATTATACCAGTCACCGGATCGAATTCGGAGGGGAGTCCGGGGGGATGAAAAGGATGGCGAAAAAGGTTGTGGATAGATACCCATCCGGCAAAAAGGTGACCGTTTACTACAACCCTCAGGACCCGAAGTACGGGGTCCTCGAGGCCGGTTTCACCTGGAGTTCACTGATCGTCTTCCTGGCGGGGATAGTTTTTTTCGGGGTGGGTGTTTTGTTTTTTAAGGTGTACCGAAAACAGCGACGTAAACGAAAGACAGTGCAACCTCCCTATTTTAGCGGAGATACGGGAGGATAGAGCTGGCTGAAAATGAAGGTTCGTGTCTCTTTTTTACCATAAAGGACATGAAGAGCATGTAAAGATACAGTGAGTGCTTATCCGGAAATGACCATTCCCGGACTTTCGCGATCAGCTTTCAGTCCCGCCATGGCGGGACAAAAACCTTTAAGAAACAAGATATTAATCTAATAATCGATGGTTGACCGCTTCATCCTGAAATCTCTGATTTCTGGATGGAAACCAGTGAGGATGGCTATGAAAAAAGGACTTCTGCTTTTCCTATTGATGATCGGACTGGCCGGCAACGTCTCGGCCCAAACCAGGGTGTTGAAACCCACCCTTCAGAAATCCACGGCGCAAAAACCCATCGCGGAGAAACCCGCCCTGCAGAAACCCAAGAGTGTCCAGGCATCCATCACCCTTCTCTACCCCAACGGCGGAGAGCGGATTGTCCAGGGAAGCCGGCAGACCATACGGTGGGAGGTCCGGGGGACCTCGCCTGCCCTGGGGATCGAACTTCTCAGGAACGGCAAAACGGTCCGGACCATTGCCAAGAATACCTCTGCAGCCAAAGGGAGGTTTGTCTGGAATGTGGGGAGGGCACAGCCCGGAGGCGGGTACACGGTTCGGATGATCGCCGTTGGTGGCGGCTTGACGTCAGCAAGTAAGCGCCCTTTCAGCATCGTCGTCTCAAAGGCCCGTGCCGTCAGTCCAACGAAAACGCCTAAAGTGGTGCCAAAGCCAAATGCATCCCGTGTTCCTGAAACATCCGTTGCCAAACATCCTCCTGTCCAAACCGGGGCATTTTCTTTTGCAAAAGAACGCCAAACACCTGCTGCGGGGTTGCTCGGACCGGACCGGAAGGTCACAAAGCCCTGGTTCAAGGCGGATCAACGGGTTGAAGAGGCGAGCCCCCCTCTCGTGCCGTCGACCGGCGCGCGCCCCTTTTTCGAACCCGAGGATTCGCCCCCGGAAACAGGATCCCCGGTCGTCACCTATGGCGGCGGACAAGACACCTCTTATCAGGGTCGGCTTGAACAGGACCAGCCGGAAACCAAACTGCCGGAGCAACCCGGGGCATGGTACAAGGAGTTTGCAGAGGCGCCTGCAAGGCAGGAGAATCTCCCCATGGCCGGGATACAAACGGAACGGGTGACGTTGCCGGATTTTGAAGTTCGGGCCATTACGTTTGATCCTGAAACGAGACGGTTGAACATGCAAATTGCCAATTGCGGCGAAAAGGACCACCTGGACGCCCCTCTGGAATTGAGCTTGCAACTGGACGATCTCGGCCCTAACGTATCGCGCAAAGACCATATCACCCTCAGAAAAAATGAAGAAAAGCCCTGGAGCATCACCCTGGATAGTAGCTGGAACTGGCCAATGGATAAGGGGCGGTTGAGGTGCGACGTGACGGTGGACCCCAATAACGCCATCCTGGAATCTGACGAAGACAACAATCGTCATGCCTTGTGGTTCTACAAGACTTCCGGACCGGACGTAAATCTGGCCGCGGATCACCTCTTGGTCGGGTTGCAGGACAAGGCTTTCAACTCCGACCAGATTCTGGAATTGGAACCGGATGATGTGAGCGAATCCCAGGACCAGGAACATGTCTTTGGACTGAATGTCAAAATCCCCCTGGTCAATTACGGGGATCAGGCGGCTTCGGGCGGTTTGTTCATCTTTGCGCCTGAATACTATTCCGGTGCCACCGTGAGCCGCAAAAGTGTGTCCCTTCAAAAGGGAGAGATGAGATGGATCGTGGTGCACAGGGTGATGGGCACACCTTCACCGGGTTACAAAATCCCCTTCATGGTCACGTGGGAAGATGACGACCACGTGCTCTTTGAAGGAGATCTCCAGGCGTCGCCTGCCCTTTTTGAACAGCTTGGGAGCCTGCCGGACCTTCATCCCTCGTCTTTCGGTTTGCAGGCGACAAATCCTGTAGGTTCGCCCCATCGTATCCATCAACCTTGTTCGTTCCACGTCGGCGTCAGGAATATAGGTGGGGCCACGGATGAGACTTTCCGTCTATTGGTGGAAGTGACAGGCCCCGGGGGAAATGTGGTATACACGGTAAAAGATATTATACAAGGATTAGACCATCTCGGCATAAGGGACAACCTGCGGCATGAATTCATCCCGGAGGAGTCAGGATATTATACCATTCGATTGAAGGCTGATTCTGATAGAGATGTCCTGGAATATGACGAAGACAATAATGAATTCTCCTCCGGGTTCAGGATTCATGGTGAAAGCACGGATTCCGATGATCGAGTGCCTTGATAATCAAACCCGAATCGTGCAAGATCGTCGTAACCCCTTCGTCATCAGGGGAAAAAGGAAACAGCGGATAAGAAACAAAGGAGATTGCTTTGAACAGTTTGGTGATGCGTAAGATGGTTGTGACGGCACTGTTTTGCTCGATCCTGTGGTTTGGGACGACTTGCGTGAACCGTCCGGCCTGGGCCGGGTTTACGGCGGATATAACCGAGCAGATTTTCAACACGGATGCCACGGGGACAATCTCCGTGGGGGACGGTCTATATCGCATGGACCTCCACGTTCAGGACAAACGAGGCTGGGGAAACCCGATCATTATCGTGGATCGAAAGGCCGGGCGCACATTATTGCTG
>CAZXWJ010000395.1:0-3209 GCA_964644375.1 uncultured Desulfobacteraceae bacterium
AACCTTTTATTCAACACATTTACTATCAATATACACGATTCATTATTATGTCAATCATTACTGCATTACCCTCCCTTCAGGAACCCATAAATCACGACACAAGTCTATAATTTTGCTCCACAAAATTGAGTTGGTGGGCACAGGGCTCATGGCAATCTGTTTTCAAAAACGAAGGAATGATCCCGCTTTAAGTGGGGCCGAGCATTCCACGTCTCAAAAAATTGAGGGATATTTTGCCTTATAGCGAAAAATCGTTCCGTGACAAAAAGAACAAAATGGCTGGCTGGGTATTTTTGAATCGTTACTCAGACTGCTCCAAAAACTGTTTCTTCAGCTCTCGCTTGAGTATTTTTCCGGCCGGACTTTTGGGCAAATCATTTACGATCAAATACTCTTTCGGCACCTTGAACGGGGAAAGATGAGATTTCAGATGGGCCTTGAGTCTGCCCTTATCGACGGATTCATCCGGCCACGGTATGATGAAGGCCGCGACCCGCTCGCCCCATTCCTCGTCCGGGAGACCTATGACCGCACATTCCTGGACTTCCCGCCAGGTGTAAAGGACCTCTTCCACCTCACGGGAATAGACGTTTTCACCACCGGTAATAATCATATCCTTAAGCCGGTCTACGATGTACAGATAACCACGGTCATCAAAACGACCGACATCGCCGGTGCGGAACCATCCGTTTTCCCAAAAGGCCTCCCGGGTCCCCTCCGGATTATCGAGATAACCCTTCATGATATTTGGCCCCCGTGCGCAGATCTCGCCTTCATGGCCCTGTTCCAGTTGCTTTCCGTTTACATCGCGAATCTGGATTTCCACGCCCGGAACTTCTGTGCCTACGGAGCCGATAACGTGCCTGTAGCGATGGTTATAGGTAACCGTAGGGGCCGCCTCGGTCATGCCATAGCCTTCATAAATCGCCAGCCCGGTTCGCTCTTTCCACTGGCGCACGAGGTCTGCGGCCATGCTGGCGGCGGCTGAAAAGCAGTACCGAACCGGTCCCAGTTTTTCCTTGAGATCCTCCAAGGCCAACAGCCGGACATAAATCGTGGGTACGGCGAAGAGTTTGGTGACCCGCCCGGCTTCCATTGAAGACAGGACGCGGTCCATGTCAAAAACCGGCATGATTTCCAGGCAACCGGCACTCAGTATCGTCCCATTCATGATATGCATTTGGCCGAAGACATGGTTGAAGGGCAGGAAGCATAGGGCCCTGTCGGTTTCAACGGAACGTTCATTAAAAACCACCGTGTGTATGGCGGCGTTTATGTTCTCGTGGCTGAGTTCGACCCCTTTGGGAACGCCCGTTGTGCCTCCGGTATAAAGAATGGCCGCCGTATCGGTCCGCTCTCTATCGAGTGCCCTGAAACTCTCCGTTCCCGTCTCCAGCAACTGACGAAAACTTATGTCCCCTTTCGAGCTGATGACTTTTTCAAGGGTATCACCCTGCCTCAGGCCGGCCAGCTCATCCAGTTTTTCATCCTGTGTGAAAAGGAACCTGGGTTTCGAGTGGTTGATCAGAAGAGACAATTCATCATGTTTGAGCACGCTGGATAAGGTCACGGCCACGGCGCCGGCCTTGAGTACACCGAAGTAGAAGACAATCCAATCAGCGGAATTGGGGGCACAGAGTCCGATGTGGTCGCCGGGTTTAATTCCCATCCGAATGAGTGCCGTGGCCACACCATTTGCCTGATCGTTCAGTTGAGCGTAGGTTGTTTCGGACTCCTCTTCGCTCAATGCGGGCCGGTTGGGGAAGTAAAATGCGGATCGTTCCAGATTTATTGCAATATTCATTCTGTTTCCTCTACCTACATGTGTGACGGGATAAAAAGCGCAATTCCCGGGAAAATCACTATAATGACAATAGCCAGGAGAGCGGCTATCAAAAAGGGCCAAATGCCCCGGAAGATGGTTGTCAAAGGCACATCCGGAGCCGCGCCCTTCAGCACAAAGACATTGAGACCGACCGGGGGTGTGATCAGGCCGACCTCCAAAACGATGACCATCAGGACACCAAACCAGATGGGATCGAATTGCAAAGCTTCAATGACCGGGAAAATGATGGGTACGGTCAGGATCATGATTGCGTAACAGTCCATCACACAACCCATAATCACATAGATCAGGATGATGGCCGCCAGGATGACGATCTTCGGCAGGGCCAGACCGGCGATGAAGTCGGCAAGTCCCATGGGGATCTTCGCCAGTCCCAGGAAAGCGGAGAAGATGTTCGCTCCGATAATGATCAAGAAAATCATGGCCGTCGTCTTGCCCGTTTCCGTGAGGCACAGGATGAGGCCTCGCATATTCAGTTTTCTCTTGAGCAGGGCGATAGCGAAGGATCCGAAGGCGCCGACACCGGCCGCTTCCGTGGGGGTGACGATCCCCAGGTACAACCCGCCCATGACAATGAAAATCAGAAGCAGAATGCCCCATGTGCCCCCCAGGGATTTGATCTTCACGGCCCATGTTGTGGCCTCCCCTCGCGGGCCCATCGCCGGGTTGAGTTTGCATTGGATATAGATTGCCGCAATAAACAGGCAGGCCAGCAGAATGCCCGGCAGAATGCCCGCCATAAAAAGCTTACCAATGGATTCTTCTGTCAAAATTCCGTAGATGACAAACCCGATGCTCGGTGGAATCAGGATGCCCAGGGTCCCGCCGGCGGCCACGCAGCCCGTGGAAAGCCTCTGATCGTATTTATATTTATCCATCTCAGGGATGGCCACCATCCCCATGGTCGCTCCTGTGGCCAGGGAGGATCCGCATACGGCCGCAAAACCGGCGCAGGCACAAACAGTCGCCATGGCCAGTCCGCCTCGAAAACGCCCCATCCATGCATACACCGTCTTGTAAATGTCCGTGCTGATCCCGGACATGAATGCGAACTGCCCCATAAGGACAAAAAGGGGAATCACACTCAATGTGTAGGACGAACCTTCCGCATGGGGAACAATCTCGAGAATGCTTGATGCAGCAGGCACACCGGCAATAAAGCATAATCCGATGAATCCGATCAGGCCCATGGCCATGCCGATATACATCCTGAAAGCCAAAAGAACGAACATACACAAAATCCCCAGGATGCCGATCATTTCTGAACTCATGACCCGGTACGCTCCTTTCTATCACCGAACAAGCGGATAAGATCTCTTATGTATTCGATGCACATGATCGCGCTGCCGAGCACGAGGAAGAA
>CAZXWJ010000396.1:0-3188 GCA_964644375.1 uncultured Desulfobacteraceae bacterium
CCCTGAAGGTCGGCCCGAAGGTGTAGACATCCCCCATGGCGAGGGCATAGATCTCGGCCTCGAGCTGACCGCTCACGGTGAGATTGGCGGGGCGGGAGAAAAAATCTTTCTCGAAATCGACCTGTCCGTCTTTTTGGGGAATCCGGTGCAGATCAAGGGTGGTCACCTTGAACATCTCCCCTGCGCCTTCGCAGTCGCTTCCGGTAATAATGGGCGTGTGGATGTAAATGAAACCCCGCTCCTGAAAAAAGGTGTGAACGGCTAGACTCATGGCGTTTCGGACCCTGGCCACGGCGCTGAATGTGTTGGTCCTGGGTCTCAGGTGGGCAATGGTTCGAAGAAAGTCAAAGGAATGCCTTTTTTTCTGGAGAGGATAGCTTTGCGGGTCCGACCAGCCCAGAACATGGATTTCGTCGGCCTGCATTTCCACCTTTTGCCCCTTTCCGGGAGAGGCCACGACGGGTCCTGACACCCTTACGGAACACCCCGTTTGGAGCTTGAGCACGTCTTCCTGGTAATTGGGCAGTGTGCTGTTGGCAATGACCTGCAGGTTACTCAGGCAGGACCCGTCATTGACTTCCAGAAAAGTAAATCCGCCTTTGGAATCCCTTTTGGTCCTGACCCAACCCATCACGGTGGTCTTGACGTCGACATGTTCCGAAGCCAGTAATGTGGCTATCCTTTCCCTTCTCAACACTATCCCTCTCTTTTTTCAAATGCCTTCATGAATTCCACGAGTGCCTTGACCGCATCGATGCCCGTGGCATTGTAAACGGATGCGCGGCATCCTCCAACCGAACGGTGTCCCTTGAGGCCGCCCAGACCCTCTTTCAGTGCCTCGGCCACGAATTTGGCCTCGAGGTCTTCACTGGGGAGCCGGAAGGTAATGTTCATCAGGGAACGGCTGTCTGCGTCCGCGGTGCCATTGTAGAATTCGGACTGATCAATAAAACCGTACAGGATGTTTCCCTTTTCCCGGTTGAGCAGTTCCATCTTTTCAAGACCCCCGATCGTCTCCTCGATCCATTTCAGGACCAGGTTGATGGTGTAAATGGTAAAGCAGGAAGGGGTGTTGAACATGGAGTTCTTATCCGAAAAGGTCGTATACTTCAACATGGTGGGAATGTTCTCGGGAACCCTCTCGAGCATATCCTGCCGAACAATGACCAGGGCCGTCCCTGAGGGGCCGATGTTCTTCTGCGCCCCGGCATAGATCATGCCGAAGGGTTTGACGTCAAAGGGCCGGCTCATGATATCAGAGGACATGTCGCAGATCAGGGGGACTTCGCTTGCCTCAGGGAAGGACGCCCATTGGGTCCCCTTGATGGTGTTGTTGGAGGTGAAATGCAAATAGGAAGCGTCGCTATTGATCTGAAATTTTTTAGGAATATAGGCGAAATTTCGGTCCTCCGACGAGGCGAGCACTCTTACGTCTTTTCCCTGAATCCGGGCTTCTTTGATGGCCTTGGTGGACCAGGTTCCCGTGTTGATGTAATCGACCGGTTTGTTTTCAAGTGCAAAATTCATGGGGATCATGCAGAACTGGAGGCTGGCCCCTCCCTGCAAAAAGAGGACGTGGAAGTCATCACCCATGCCGAGCAGTCTTTTTGTCCTCACGACGGCCTCGTTGATGACGTCGTCAAACCATTTGGAGCGATGACTGACCTCTGTGATGGACATGCCGGAACCCTTGTAGTCGAGAAATTCTTCTTTGATCTCTTCCAGCACCGGCAGGGGCAGAGCAGCAGGTCCGGCGTTAAAATTGTAAATCCTTTTTCCCATGATTGACCCTCCTTTAGTTGATCTCCATTTTTTTTATCATCTCTTTCACGGCTCTCAAACCCTCAGGGTCCTTCTCAAAGGGCGGAAGGCCTTCCAGGTCGGCCTCGATAATATTGGATCCAAAGGGAATGAATCCCAGAAATTCAATGTCCGGCACATGGCTGAGAAGAAAATCCTTGTCTTTTTCCTGCCGGATCTTGTTGCCGACCAGACTGATTTTCTTCAGGCCGATGTCGTTGGCCAGGGTCTGGATGTGATGAGCCGTTTCGATGCTTCGCCTTCCCGGTTCCACGACTACGATGAGTCTGTCTACGGCCATGGCCGTGCCCCTGCCCAGGTGCTCCAAGCCCGCCTCCATGTCGAGGATAACGACCTCGTCGCGGGCCAGGACGAGGTGCCTCACAAGGGCCTTCAGGAGTGTGCTTTCAGGACAGATGCAGCCGGAACCCCCTGTCTTAACCCCGCCCAGGACCATGAGCCTGATACCGTCAATCCGGATCGAGAGTCTTTCCGGAAGATCGTCCACCTTGGGGTTTAATTTAAAAAAAGAGCCCATGGACCCGATTTTCGCTTCCGTCCTTTCTTCGATCAGGGCCTTCATTTCAGAGATGGGTACGATTTCTTCGGATCCCTTGAATCCAAGGGCCTGAGCCAGGTTGGCGTCGGGATCGGCGTCGATGGCAAGGACCTTCTTGCCCTGATCGGCCAGGGCCTTTACAAGAAAAGAAGCAAAAGTGGTTTTTCCCACGCCGCCTTTACCGCTGATGGCAATCTTCATGCCCGGCCTCCTTGTGTCCCCTTGGGGTAAAACTTGATAAAACTAGACACGATATAATTGGGATGAAAAAGTGTAAATTCCTCTTATAGATTAATTTCTCCTCATTCTTCAAGGGTAAAATGACACCCATGACCCTGTGGATTCGTTTCTGTTATTTTGTTTGGCCCGTGATCCACCATCCAGGCATCATCCGTGCCGTGCATCTTGGGATTGCCTTGAATGTCTGTTTTGAGACATGATATGCGAATGTGGCGGTGGATTTAGGTTGACATAAATGCGGTGATTCCCGGATATTCATGGGGGATGAACCGAATTTTGAATCGGACGGCGTGGCAACACAGGGAAGCCTACAAGGAGATGCGCATACGGAGCTTTTTCCTTTGCCCGCTCCTGCGTGGCTTTTTGCGGGTTCATTAAGAAAGAGGGTGAGCGGGGCACCGGTAAAAATCTGATACAGCCATTTGACAAGAGGAGATGCCATGGACATGAAAGAAATCAAACTGGAAGACTTTAATGCCGAAAACTTTATTGAAGAAAAAATGCAAGAGATTGTTTCGACTGTCGGAGATGGGATAGCGATCAATGCGCTCTCCGGTGGCGTGGATTCTTCGGTGGTTGCCTTGCTCGG
>CAZXWJ010000397.1:0-3182 GCA_964644375.1 uncultured Desulfobacteraceae bacterium
ATTAATGGTATTTCAGAGAGATAGGCTCCCAGCGCCGTGAACTTCAACCGAAGAGACCTCGAGTCGCAAAGGGACACTGTTATCGCCCTCACTCTGTTGAAGCAAAAACTATGCCTTTATGCGGCACAAATTAAAAACCTTCAGATTATGGGGATACCGATGCGCCTGGTACGCGGTGGGATTGAGCTTATTGCATGGAAAATCAGGTGAGAGGGAAACGGCTTCTGATCCTTTCCCCCACCTCTCCGGTGATCAGCTCATAGAGCGGCGTGTTCCAGTAAGGGTTCTTCAGTTCCCTTTCACCCGCTCTTCCGGATTTCTCATTTTTGGCCAGGACCTTCAGAAGCGTGATATTGGATAGCACCCCATGCGGGTTCTGTGCCTTTTGGGCTATCTTGAATGCAAAGGTGATCAGGGCAATCGCCGTAATGGAAGGGGGGTCTTCTTCATAGTTCTTGACGGTGATATCGACGGCGCTCAGCCGATCCAGGACCTCGGCGGGAATGTCGCTCAATCGCGTCTTCCGATCGAACGTCTCGGCCATCCACCAAAAAGTTTCCTCACCGATGGAATTTACGATGGAATTTTCATTCTTTGCGGTCATGATATGTTGTTTCCTTACCCTTCGATATTCTAAGGTTGAATCATGAGACGAATCCCATGAATATTTTTTGAGGTCCCGGCACCTCCGGCAAAGCGCATGGCGCCTAGAGGTCTAATCGGGTCCCCACGTTCTCCAGCGCCCGCTTGAAACCGGCCATAGCGCCCCTGATCGTCTCCTCGGGCACTGCGAAGGATAACCGAAAATGCCCCGGCGCGCCGAAATCCGATCCGGGTGCGGCCAGAATCAGCTCTTCCATGAGGAGACGCGCAAAGGCCACATCATCCGGAATCGGACTTTTGGGAAACAGAAAAAATCCGCCTTCAGGGACATTGAAATCATATCCCGCCCCCTTGAGGCCCGCACAGAAGAGATCCCGCTTTCTCCTGTAGGCGGAAACATCCACAACCGCACCGGGAACCTCGGCCACAGCCAACTGAAACAGACTCGGGGCGTTCACATAAAGCGCGGCATTGTTCGCCGCCGCAGCCTTTGTAACAAGCGCTGCGTCTTCGGCATCGGGGTGGACCGCGAGATACCCGATCCGCTCCCCGGCAAGAGACAGTTGCTTGGAGTAGGAAGAGACAAGGATGGTATGGGGATAAATTTGCAGCACAGACGGAATGTCCGCACCAAAGGCGAGTTTTCGGTAGGGTTCGTCCGAAAGGAGATAGATGCGCCTGCCGATCCTGTCACCGGCCCTGTCAAGGACCTCGGCCAGATCTTCCAATTCCTCCCGGCCGTAGACCACACCTGTAGGGTTGTTGGGCGAATTGATGAGCACGGCCTTGGTCTTCTCGTTAACGGCCGCCTCGACGGCCCCGCAATCCAGATGAAAATCCGCCTTTGTGGGTACGGATCTCAAAATTCCCTCGGAATTGAAGACATAGAGGGTGTAACCGACAAAATAGGGGGCCGGGATCACCACCTCATCGCCCGGGTCGAGCAGGGACTTGAGGATGTCGTTCAGGGCCCCGACGGCACCGGAGGTCATGATGAGGAAATCCGCAGGGATCTCGACCCCATGGTCCATACTCAGGTATTCGGCCACGGACTCTCGTACCTGAAGGAGCCCGGGAGCCGGTGTATACCCATGAGCGAGGTGATTGTTTTCCATCAATTTTTTCATCGCCACCCCGAATTCGGGCGGGGGCGGCACATCCGGGTTGCCCAGGCTGAAGTCAAAGACCCTGTCGGGGCCGTGCTTGATCTTGAGCCTGGCGCCCTCTTCAAACATCCTGGTAACGGTCGAGGATGCCTCGATCAGTTTCATTGTCTTATTTGAAATCGGCATTTATAAAACCTCCCAATAAAAACATAAGGCCATTTTTCTGAACAAATCCCCGCGAGACGTCATTTTTTCTCTTTTTGGAATTTCCTCCTCAACTTTGATCAAAAACACCGGGCCTTTGTCAAGAGATACTCCGGGTTTTTCCTTGTAACGGATGCATCTATGTCGCGTTTTTCAATTTTCACGGACCCCCCGTCGAGTGCACTTCAGGGGGGGCGGGGACTTTTGTCGAAGGCGAACAGAACCCTCGACGAACCCATGGGCCCCTGTCTCGAGCAAGAATTATATTGCTAAATTCCTGAAAGTGGTTACTCTATTCTCTAGGAATATTAATCAGGTACTTAAACCCGGCACGGTTTCACCCCTTGCCGGGGAGGTGGCTTCGGGACCTTTTTAACCTCATTGGTCTTCAACAGGAAGGAGGAACGCCATGTGGGAATATACGGATAAAGTGAAGGATCATTTCCTCAACCCCCGCAACGCCGGGGAACTGGAAGACGCGAACGCGGTCGGTGAAGTGGGCTCCATGGCCTGCGGAGATGCCCTTAAACTCGAACTGAAGGTAGACGATGAGGGTAAGATCGAGGACGCCAAATTTCAGACCTTTGGTTGCGCCAGTGCCATCGCATCGGCCTCCGCCCTAACCGAACTGCTCAAGGGAAAAACGCTGAAAGAGGCCGAAAAAATCACCAACCAGGAAATTGCGGATTTCCTCGGCGGGCTTCCCAAGGAGAAGATGCACTGCTCTGTTTTGGGACGACAGGCCCTTGAGGCGGCGCTTGCAGACTATAAGGGAGAGCCCCAAAAGGAACAGGAAGGGGAGATCGTCTGTGAATGCTTCGGCGTTACCGACATCGAGATCGAAAAAGCCATCAGAGAAAACAATCTTTCTTCGGTTGAAGAAGTCACAAACTACACCAAGGCCGGCGGCGGCTGTGAAAACTGCCATGATACCATCCGGGAGCTTATTGCCAAGGTTCGAGAGGAAGAAAGGCCCGCGACTCGGCCGAAACTTTCAAATATTCGGAAAATCAGAATGATCGAGGAGACACTCGAACGCGACATCCGACCCTCCCTGCAGCATGACGGCGGAGACATCGATCTCATCGATGTGATCGGAAATCGTGTATTGGTGGCGACCCGCGGGGCCTGCGCCGTTTGCAAGGCCTCCGAACTGACCCTGACAAATTTTGTGGAAACCAAGCTTCGGGAAATGGTGTGGCCTGAATTGGTCGTCGAGGAGGTGAAGGAATGAAAACGATATACATGGACAACAACGCCACGACCCAG
>CAZXWJ010000398.1:0-3162 GCA_964644375.1 uncultured Desulfobacteraceae bacterium
ATCTTGGTTACTGCGGGTAAATTGCTGCGGTATGTCGTCATCAGTTATATGGTACCGCAAATAAATTAAGCTGATACAATGCTTAACAAGCGAATTCAGCCGATCGCTAAACGCGGCGACTGATTCGGTGCGTTATAAGAGTGGGATGGTAGGAACGAGAAAGAGGTTGGGATCTAAGAAAGACCCCGGTATACTTCCTTGCGATGTCCAATTTTGAGGATGAGTATCAAGAGGGGCTTATTTTGGATTTCATAGATTATACGATAATCTCCAACTCTCACTCGATGAAACGGGTTATCCCCCTTCATCTTTGTTTTCGCTGGTTCGGGAGTGCCTTCGGCCAAGCTTTCTATCTTTCTTGCAATCCTTTTCTGAGCTGTTTTGGGAATTGCCTTGAGAGCCTTTGCCGCAGATTTGGTGAACTCAATACGGAAAGTCACAGACTAAGCTCCTTCTTGAGTTCTTCCCAAGAGACCGTTTCCTCAGATTCGGCCCGGGCCTTCCATGCGTCGTCTACATCCATGCGATCCTCAATCTCTTGGAGCAATTTCAGGTCCTGTAGCGAGACCAAGGCGGCGAGTGCCTCTCCACGTCTTGTGAGCACGAAAGCTTCTTTGCCGAAGGCAACCCTATTAACGATATTGGCCAATTTTTTCCTGGCGTCTGCAGTGCTGATCTTTCTTAACATTCTAATCACCTCCAAAGTAACCGGTATGAAACGTACAGATTGTAACTAATGTACATAATGTACGCTTTTTGGTATTTATTGTCAACCCAATAAATAACAATGAAAAATTAACATCTTATAACGAATAAGGATAGATTGTGCGTAGCCACAATCTTATCCGATTGGTTGGACGAGCCCGAAGTCTCTTTATAAGGAAATATCTTTTTTTGGAAAAGGGCAGGAGGTGTTCTTCGAAGATTCACACTTTTTTCAAGGCGAGCGGGGGCGTTAACCTATCAATAGGCTGATAAAAAGGAAAATGTTCCATGAAAAGATTTTGCCCTCCTGCTCGAATGAACTGCGGGTCTGTTTCATAAATGGAATCTATCCTGATTTCCACGCAGGCCAACGAAAACCCATAATAACCATTGGAGACTGGCAATGGGAACACTTAAAAACAGGCCTTGAACGCAGTGCTATTTTTTTAAGCACAACCTGTAAAACCAATTGCACCAGAGATAGCAAGTTTTTTGAATTACTATGAAGAAATCCATAATCACGGACTCTGCGAAACCCTTTGGGAAGAACGTGTTGCACGATGAGGCGTAAAAAGCCCTCGCCTTTGAGTGTTCGATATTGCGTCTTGCCGGTACGGCTTTCGATGTACTTGAAAGTCACATGACCCTTTTGGTTTGAAACGATGTTTTTTTCACTGATCACGCCTCGGTATAAATATCGAGACAAATATTTTAAGGCGCTGATTCCTTTCCCTACATAGGAACAATCAACTACCCATTTTGGGGGAACCCCTTTGGGGATGGAAAATCCAGCTTGTTTTAAAGCCGTCAAAATACGGGCGCGGAAAACTTTAGCCATGGCTTTTTTATTGAACAAGTATTTTCCTTTTTTCTTTTTCCATTGTTTTGAGCGTTTATCGACTCCGCCACCTGGCAGCACCACATGTATATGAGGATGATAATCCAGTTTCCGGCTATGGGTATGCAATACCATACTCATACCTATTTCAGCTCCCAGGTTTTTAGGATTCAAAGCAAAATCCTTAAGTGTTCCGGCGACACAAGTGAACAAAATGGAATATACAGATTTCTGATGTCGCCAGGCCAATGTCCTTAATTCATAGGGCAATGTGAACGTAACCATAAAATAGGGAGCTGGCAACAACTTGGCCTGCTGTCGGTCGATCCATTGACTGGCTTCATGGTTCTGGCATTTGGGGCAGCTGCGGTGCCCACATGACATAGGTTGCCGCAGTGTGCGACCACATTCAGTGCACTGCACAACAACTTCACCGGAATCAGGTGTGCGGCAACGGCGAATGGCATTAAGTGCCTTCAGATGGCCAGGTAATAGAGTATCAGCATATTTTGCTACAAATCCGTCATAATATTGATTGATAATAGTGGCCAGTTCCATGATCACACCTTCTTTAAATCGACATGAAGAGTGTTAACCAGCGCATTAATAGTGGTCAGGGTGTCTTTTTCAGTGACATCGGTCAGATGAGCATAACGTGCGGTTGTTGCTGGGCTGGCATGGCCAAGGATGGCTTGTATATGACGAAGGCTTAAGCCGCGTTCAAGTAAATGAGTGGCGAAACTGTGTCGAAGGGAGTGGATGTGGATTTTTTTTTAATCCCGCACTGGGTCACAACCGCTTTCATGGCGGCCTGGGCACCGCCACGATCCATGTGGGTGGTGGCCTTCTGAATACGCTCAGGGGAACCAACGGCATTGGGGAACAACCAGCATGGATTGCGATGTTTGCACCACAGGGCGCGCAATGCATGTAAGGTGAGATCCGGCAGTGGAACGAAACGATCCTTATGGCCCTTTCCGCGCCGGATATGCACCTGTTTTCGTTGACTGTCAAGATCGCCCACATGCAATGAAAGAGCCTCGCCGAGGCGCAGGCCCATGGAATAGGTTGTAAGCAGGAAGGTCCGGTAGCGTAATTTGGTTGTAGTCCCGATCAATTGTTCAACTTCGGAGATGGTGAGGATATCAGGCAAGGATTGCACTTTGGGGGCTTTGACAATGTTCACCCACTGCCAGTCGCGCTGAAGGACATGCTTCCAGAAAAATTGCAGGCCGTTTCGGTCAACCTTGACGGTGCTCCAGGAATGGGATTCAACGAGGTTGGAAAAGTAAGTTTCTCGTTGTTCCAGGGTCAATAGATCCGGACAGCAATCGAAATAGTCACGGATTCGACGTACGGCCCTGGAATAGGCATCAATGGTTTTTTGAGCTTTGCCCTGAAGTTTGAGTAAGGTGAGGTGCCGTTGATAGAGTTTATCAAATCGGTTTGTCTCGCTTCGGTCCATGGTGTATCCTCCTTTTTAATAGGTGCCCGGAATTGGGCAAAAATTGGAGTATACACCGATTTGAGATTGTTTTCCGCCGCGTAGCGGCTTCGTCCAACAAACCCAACAAACCCAACAAACCCAACAAACGACAAACCCAACGAACCCAACGAAC
>CAZXWJ010000399.1:0-3153 GCA_964644375.1 uncultured Desulfobacteraceae bacterium
TTCCCATTGAATCGACAGCGACTTCATTTGAATCCCCCTGTGGGGATTTGGGGGGAGCAGATGTGGGTGTACTCATTTCTCGGGTCTCCTTAGATAACTGAATGAAAGTGAAGAAAAACCATATTCACCATAAAGGACATGAAGAGCACGAAGAAGTACTTAAAGTGCATAAAATTAGAAGAAACTGAAAAAAGGCAATACCTTTCCTCAACGATTCAAGACTGAACCCGACCGAGGCGGATAAGCCCTCCCAACCCTGCTTGTCGCGTCGAAGCTCAATGCGAAGGCAGGAACCCTGAACCTCTGAACCCTGAACCTTTTAATACTTCTATTTCCCCGGCTTGCAAACATCCAATATACACATTTTACGGATATCCCCGTTTTGAATCCGATCACACAAAGAGCAATCCTTATTTTTCAGTGCCAACCTGTAAAAGCACCAGCCATGCACCCCGTCGGCCTTGGGCCAGTATTCGAGAATGTTTTCGCACAGGTCCGGGTCGCCGATTCTTTCGACCTCCTCCTGATAGCACCAGGGTTCTCTGGGTTGGTCCTTGCATTTGTCGTAGATGGAGTCACTTTCGGCAAGTACCAAAAATGGAAAAAGCACAAAACTGAAAAATGAGAAAACCAAGACCCATCGATGATGCATATTATCGTCCTCCTTGAATATATCCAATGATGTCCAACAGTTTTGGGTTGTCTTTTAAATGATTTCTTCCAGGCTATTTTTTAATCCCCCAGTCTGTTTTTGTCGGCGGCAATTCTTCCCTGTCTTCTGTAAACTCCCTAGTTGATTTCAGTGCGCTCTTGACTTTCGTTTCCTCCCATTCAGGATATATATTGCAGTCAAAGGCGAAGGGAGGATTTTTAGCGGGCGCCTCATCTCCGACAATACGATGCCCCCACCCGCAGGGAGGAGGATCGCTTGGGAATTTCTCGCCGACGGCCTGCGCAGCCCCTGTCCATTGCCACTTCAAACGTTTCAATGGGACGGCCGCTATTCCGGCGTCACTTTCAGGATATGGTGGCATAAACATTAAGTAAGTCACAAACTCCATATGCGCATAGGCTGACGCCATCGCCGATAGGGGAAAGCCCGGCGTGTCCCTCATAACAAACGATGAGAGGTTGATACCGCAGTGATAGCCGTTGTAAGGAAATGCGCCGTCCAGCATTTTTTCGTGTACATCATTCATCCACTCATAGAGGGGATAGGAATCTCTTTTAAGGCCCCATGCGTTGCATTGAACCAATTGAATGTAGAAGAGGCAGAAACGCCGATCCCTAAAAGGCTGAGGCATAATGACCCTGCTTTTCAGTTCCAGGGATGGAGAACCCGGAACCATTTCGCAACCCTTGTCACTACTTAACGCGAATGCGACATGTTTTGCAGCGGTGATATCAATATTGGCCCTTGGCTTAAAAACCTTGAAGGTCGTATCGGCGGTAAGAGTTTTTCCTTTTACCTCTGCCGTACATGTAATCTTCTGTTCCTGGCCTTCAAAAGAACCGTCGACCCACGCGAACTCTACGGTCTGATCGTGGCAATCCCCTTCAGTGAAAGGCGTTTTTTTGCTTCCTTCCTCACTTCCCTTCCAGTCCTTGATAACAAGATCGGGCATCCCGGATATCTGCCACTGCGTCGAAGATGCCGAATCCCCTCCCGCGGTATATACCTCGTACTTCAGTAAGACCTTTTGTCCGACACAAACCTTTTCATCACTCTCGCCTGTAATATCCTTCCACCCGTCTTCTTTTTTCACCAAGATCCGTAATTCAGGAGAGACTTCCTTGAAATTCCAGGAGATGGTGTAAGTGGCGTTCCCTCCCTTACCTGCGTTTTCAGGCCGAAAGGGCTTCTCATCTCCCACACCTGTCTGGGAGAGTTTGATGCTGAAATTCCTGGGCGGCCCATCGAGTTTCGCTTGCCAGGTCTGTTTGCCCTCCATGGGGCCTTGTTCAGGGATCGGGAATCGAAGCCCGATCACGCTCATGAATACTTGCTTTTCCGCCTTTTCATAGCGGCACTGCCCGTTTTCCGTCTTGCGTTTTTTGCCCGGTATGGTGTGTTTCCCCGAAACGCCGCCGGCCCCGAATTCGTAATAACTGGGTGGAATGCCCATCTGGGACTGCAACTGCGCCAGGAATTGTTGCGCGCCCACCCCCGACACCTTTGATTTGAGCTGGCTCTTTGCGATGCCGAATCGGCGCAACAGAAGGTTGATGGAATCATAGCCTTCTATGGGGGGAGAATAAGAAAAACTCCTTGAGCCGCTGTATTTTTCAAGAAGCGGGGGACAATCAGGCGGCTGGGGGTCCTTTTGGGTCAGCGTCTCCTCGAAGTGGAGACTGCCCGTAAAGGTTTTGCCCTTGTATCTCAAGGAGAGAGGCGTAAGTGCGGGTTTGTGATCGAGGCCGCTGCCGGTTCGATCGAGGTTCAGGGTGCTTTTCGCATTCAGCCTGAAATGCCCCTTGCGGATACTGTCGACCTCATCGATGTCCCAACGGACATCAACGGAGAGATTGACCGGAAGGGTTTCTTCCGGTTCATCGGCATGGGCTGAGGCCGACATAATGATTAACACGATAAGGAGCAGGCGCAATGTCATGAGCACGGGTATTCGGAGCCCCGTCAGGCGGCTCTTGTTCATGGTGCGACCTCATTATGTTTGCTTGCGAAATATTTCATCGATTTACCATAGAGTTATTTTCTCATGGAAAACATGATCCTCAGGGCTAGTTCGGAGACGATAGGGTCTACCATCGCGCCTTGCATTAGGTTCGCAATTTCAAATATTCGTGTTCCTGTCTTGAACCTTCCGGCGTTCCGCCAAAGCCAGCCCCTCTGGGCCCGGATTCTTTACTGCCCCATGAGGGCCATGTTGACCTTCGAGGTTTGCCCCTGTCCCTTCGCCTTGATGATCAGTTGTCCTGCACTGCCCATAAGCTGAAGGACGCCCTTATCCCCCATGACCATGGACATGCCTGGCTTCCAGCCTTTTTCGGTCATGGCCTGCTTGTAGAAGTCGACGATTTCTTGCGGAGTCGCCGGCACCTCCAGATCGGCTTTGGAGTTCGTGCCGTATGTCTTGGCCTTGAGCACCTTGGCGCCTGCCATGAGGGGTACCTTGTCGTTAAAAATCGTGCCGT
>CAZXWJ010000400.1:0-3138 GCA_964644375.1 uncultured Desulfobacteraceae bacterium
CAGATGGAAGACAAAATCTACATGGTGGCCCGCAGTAGAGTTGAGGAGGTCAATGCCGCTGAAATCGCCCTTGCCTTCGGAGGAGGTGGCCATCCCCAGGCGGCATCCGCCACTATCAAGAACAGAACCCTCATCCAGACGGAAAAATCTCTCGACTACCTCCTGAGGAGCCATATAAAGCCACAGAAAAAGGCTCGGGACATGCTGTCGTCACCCGTCATTCACATAACGGTCGATGAGGCAATTGAAAAAGCCGCCACCATTATGACAAAATACAACATCAACGTCCTTGTCGTGCTTGATGACCATCAGAAACTTGCAGGATACATCACCAGACAAATCGTCGAAAAAGCCGTATATTTAGGGCTTGGAAATTTAACGGTAAAGGATTACTTGAACATCGAGGTCCCCACCGTTACACCTGACACCCCTCTTAAAGAAGTCCAAGAACTGATTATCAAAAATAAACTGAGAATCCTGCCGGTGTTGGAGGATGACAAGGTGGTTGGTGTGATTACACGGACGGATCTCCTGAATATCCTGGTAGGCGGTCCGGTCATCCCTGACTTTTTTTACGAAACCAGACATGTCGTCCAGTTCAACAGAAAAAAAAATGCTGCAACGATGCTCAAAGAACGCCTGCCCAGGCGCATCATAAGACTCCTGAAAGAATTCGGGGAAGTGGCCGATATGCTCGGCTATGATGCCTACCTGGTCGGCGGGGTTGTGCGGGATGTCTTTTTGAAGCGAGATAATCTGGATATCGACATCGTGATCGAGGGTGACGGTATACGATTCGCTCGGGCGTTTGCGGAAAATCATAAGGTAAAGGTCAGAAGCCATCGCAAATTCGGAACCGTGGTCTTGATTTTTCCAGACGGTTTCAAGGTGGACGTGGCAACGGCCCGCATTGAATATTACGAATCCCCTGCCGCACCGCCAAATGTGGAAATGAGTTCTCTGAAGATGGACCTTTACAGGAGAGACTTTACGATCAACACCCTTGCCGTGAAGCTCAACAAACGGGATTACGGAACCCTGGTGGACCATTTCACCGCGCTCAAAGATATCAGAGAAAAGGTCATCCGGGTGCTGCACAATCTCAGCTTTGTGGAAGATCCAACACGCGTGATCAGGGCCATTCGCTTCGAACAACGGTTCGGATTCAAAATCGGTAAATTGACCCTTGCCCTCATGAAAAATGCCGTCAATATCGATTGCTTCAAGGCCCTGTCCGGGCGACGATTTTTTCTGGAGATCCGACTCCTTCTCATGGAAAAGGAACCCATACGAGCCATCGAAAGATTAGCGGAATTCGACCTGCTCCAGTTCCTGTCCCCGGAAATCAATTTCAACGACGATCTGCGCGCACTCATGCGGGAAATCCGAGGGGTTCTCTACTGGTTTGACAACCTGTATCTGGATGATCCCTACGAACCCTGGAAGGTTTATTGGCATGGGCTCACATCCGGCCTGGACCCCAAGTCTCTCAAGGATGTCATACTCCACATGCAGACTGGTGAGGTGGAAACCCACCGGATCACCTCTCAGCGCTCAGAGGTCAGCCGCGCCCTGGACAAACTTTACAGATTCCAAGAAAACAGCAACTATGATCTCTATACATTGCTTTCCCAATATGATACAGACATTCTGCTTTACATGATGGCAAGGGCTAAAAACAGGCCCACCAGACGGCTAATTTCAAAATATTTTACCCGTCTCAAAGGTGCAGAGACCTGGCTCAAAGGTAAGGATCTCAAGGACATGGGTTTTCAACCGGGTCCCATTTACAGAGACATCCTTGACAGCTTACTTGAAATCAGACTGAACAGTACCCTGAGAACCAGGGAAGATGAAATCCGCTTTGTGAAGGACAAATTCGGAAGCCTTTTAACGGAGGAAGGCAAAGAACACCCTCGGGCAACTCAATAATTAATTGAAAATTTACCAAAAGCTTTGCCAAGACAGATAACATGGGATAAAAAAATAACGGAATGTCTTGGTAATGGACGGATGTATAGAAGGGAATGGCCAACCTATTGATCAACAATGACCAAGAGTAACGATTACGAAGTCAAGTTGGAAATATTTGAGGGCCCAATGGATCTCCTCATCCACCTGATTCGCAAAAACGAGGTGGATATTTTTGACATCCCCATCGCCTTCATTACCGACCAATATCTGGCCTATCTCAATATGATGAAGGCCCTCAATATCACGGTGGCGGGCGAATTCCTGGTGATGGCCTCCACTCTGATGCACATTAAATCAAGGATGCTTCTCCCCAGCTCGGATGACGATGAGGAAGAGGACCCAAGAGATGAAATCGCTCGACCTCTCCTGGAATTCCTTCAGCTTAAGGAGGCGGCCGAACTGCTCTCAGACCGGCCCCTGCTGGAGCGGGATGTTTTTGCGCGCGGTCTGCCATCGGATTATGCCGACCAGTTCAAGGATAATGAACCCCTCCTTCAGGTCAACCTCTTTCAGCTCATCGATGCCTTTAAAAAGATTGTCGAAGAACAATCATCCACCGAGGTAATGCTGGATTTCGATGGTGAGGACTGGTCCTTAAAGGACAAAACAACCTATATTCTCGAACGCCTCAAAGAAAAAGGAAGGCTTTATTTCCGTGAACTCTTCAGTGAAAAATACACTGTCTCCGAACTGGTCGTGACCTTTCTGGCTCTCTTGGAATTGATACAGACAGGACTACTTCGGGCCATTCAACCCGACTCTGAAAGGGACATACAACTCGAGAGCCGATTCAACGAGCCTGAGGATCACAGCCATGGCTAAGTCACTGAAATTCATCATTGAAGCTCTTCTTTTCGCTTCCGATAAGCCCATCAGCGTCAAGGATATTCGAGGCTGCCTCCCCGAAGCTTCAGTGAGCGAAATAAGGGGTGCTCTCAAGGTCTTGACATACGAATACGAAGCCATGGGGCGAAGCTTCACCCTCAAGGAAGTCGCCGAAGGGTACCAACTCAGGACCCATGCAGAATATGGACTATATATTCTCAACATGCTTCAGACCTCTCCCAACAGGCTTTCCCGCGCGGCCATGGAGACCCTGTCCATCATTGCTTATAAACAGCCTATTCTCCGCCAGGATATCGAGAAATTCAGGGGCGTCGATGT
>CAZXWJ010000401.1:0-3137 GCA_964644375.1 uncultured Desulfobacteraceae bacterium
CCAACGCCAGTTATCTTGAAGATCAAATCGCCAAAATACGGCTCATGATGCCCAATTTGAATCACATTCATATCGAGGCAAGCGGGATTGATGAGATGGATGCCACCGGAGAGGAGTCCCTGTCTTTTATTGTAGAGCGGTTACGAAGTGCAGGGTATGGGATATCCTTCAGCGGCCTCAAGACGAATGCCCTGGATGTTATGAAGAGGACACGACTTTATGAAAAAATCGGTGCGGACAACATCTTTTTCACCCTGGAGACAGCCGTACAGACCATCCATGCGGCAACCCACAGGAATGCGAACGTAGAGAAATGCCCTTTGATCGCTTATTGCCCCGTGACCTGTGAGGAGGAGCCCCCTTAGGATGTGAGAGTGGGTCAGATGCCGATTAATTGACAAAACCCAGCACCAGGGAGAACCCTTATGCCTTCAACGAGCCTTTTCAGCGGAATCTTTTGTAAGGGCGCCGTCGTGGCCGGCAAACTCGCCGAGAGACTTGGCGCCAAGTTCTTTAACGATCAGGATTTGGTCGAGGAAGCCTCCCGTCACTTCCGCAAACCCCCAACACAATTCGAGTGTGCTCTCACCCACGGGGGGCCCCTTTTCGAAAAATTGACGCGCCGGAAACAAAATGCCGTGACCTGCCTTAAGCTGGTGCTGGCCAAAAAACTCATTGAGAACGACCCGATCGTTATTCTGGGACTTTCAGGGCATCTGATTCCCGAGGACATCACCCATGTACTCAAAGTCTGTCTCATAGCGGACAAACCCTACAGAATAAAACAGGCCCGGGAGCATCACGGACTTACGGAAAAGGCCGCCCGCAAGGCCATTTTTAAGGATTACAGGCAGGCCGCCGCCTGGACGAGGCGTCTTTTTCGTAAGGGCCCCTGGAACTCCGAACTCTACGACATGGTCATTCCCATGGACAAGAAGTGCGTAAATGAGGCCGTGGACTTCATCACAGAGAACCTGGAAAAGGAGATCCTTAAGACAACCATGACGTCCAGGCAGGCTGTTGAAGATTTTGGTCTGGCCGTTGAGGTGGAAGCCACGCTTGGCAGAAAGGGGGAAGATGTATCGGTTTCCTGCCGAAAAGGATGCATTTTACTGACCATAAACCGCCATGTGCTCAGGCTCTCCCGCTTTGAAGAGGAACTGAAAAGGCTGGCCATGACCCTGCCGGGCGTAAAAGAGGTCGAGACGCAGATAGGTCCGAATTTTCACAAAAGCGACATCTATCGCCACCAGGCCCTGGAGCAGCCCTCAAAAATTATGCTCGTCGACGATGAGCGGGAATACGTCGAGACCCTCTCGGAACGCTTATTGCTGAAGGATTTCGATACCGCCGTCGTCTATGACGGGCAAGAGGCCCTATCCCTGGTGGACAGGGAGGAACCCGAGGTCATGGTGCTGGACTTGAAAATGCCGGGAATTGACGGGATCGAGGTGCTACGCCGAATCAAGAAAGAGCACCCCGACGTGGAGGTCATCATCCTGACCGGGCAGCGCTCCAAGGAAGATGAGGAAACCTGCATGAAACTGGGGGCCTTTGCCTATTTAAAAAAACCGGTGGATGTCGAGGTGCTGGCCCGGACCATGCAAAAGGCTTATCAGAAGATCAGGCAAAAGAAGCCATAGGCCCTTGAAAGAACTGGTAAAAGGTTTCCCTTGCCAGCCTCAGAAAACCTCCTCAAAAATTTTCCGATAGGTCCGAAAGGCCCTCTCACCGAAGCAGACAAAGGTCACGTCCAGGTTCTCGTCGGTTTCGAAAAACTTCCGGGTCTCTTTCAGGGCAATTTCCGTGGCCCGTTCCAGAGGAAATCCATAGGCCCCTGTGCTGATTGAGGGAAAGGCGATGCTCTTCAGTCCCAATTCCTGAGCCTTCACCAGGCTGTTTCGATAACAATCGGCCAGGAGATTGTCCTCGTTCTTTCGACCTCCTCTCCAAATGGGTCCCGCCGTATGAATGACCCACTTGGCGGGAAGACGATAGCCCCTGCTGACCCTTGCTTCACCCGTGGGACACCCACCGATCGTCCGGGTCTCTGCCAGGAGCTCGGGACCGGCCGCCCTGTGGATAGCGCCGTCCACACCGCCCCCGCCCAAAAGGGAGTTGTTCGCGGCATTGACAACGGCATCCACTTCGAGTTTGGTAATGTCTCCTTCCAGAATATGAATCCTTTTCTTCATCCTTGACCTCCTTTGATCTTTATTCGAGTTGCCGGTCTTTGCCACACGCAAGTCAGCGGAGACGACCGGGTGCGAGGTAACCCCGGCCGTTCAAACAAACAGCCTGGAGAGGGGCCGTCACTGTGCCACCCGATCGGCGACCCGGCCTTTTCAGAGCGATGCGCGTCGCATTGAAGAGCTGAGACGTTCCAAGTAACGGATTATAATAGGACAGACATTGGAAGACAAGGATACCTTGAGTGAGGCTTCGCCCGTAGAGCAGGAGGCCTCAGGTAACCCCCTCGAAGGAGTCTTTATACCCATTCGTGCTTCGATTTTTGTTTTGCTGTTTTCATCCGGAACGGTAAGACCTAAACGGGTCCTCCACCAGAGGTGGAGGTTTTAGCTATCAATAACCGATCCAGTGCGATCCTCATCCACGATGGTCGGGAAAGCATCCCCCGAGAACGGGAATTTTTCACGGCAAAATAAGGCTTTCTACCCATGGACAAACGAAAGGAAATCATGAAAATAGGAGACAACGTATTAAAATCCGCATTTCACATAACGTGTTTGGCATGGGGATCTCGGAGGGTGGCACCTCGAATGATTCCCGAAAAATCTCCTTCAAATCGGGAGGGGATAGCCGAAAAAAGAAAAAACAGACCATTTTTTTTGACTGGAAGCGCGTTGAAAGGGTAACTATCAACTTAACCTCATAAGTGACACCGTTGGAAAAACAACAATCAGTTAACCTTGAAAAAGGCAGGGGCGACAAGGTCCCTGCCTTTTTGTTTTCCCTCGGAAATCCGAATAGTTTTATGCTATTCTTAGGCGCATCTCGTTAAAAAAAGTGGGGAGAGTCATCGTCCATAAAACCCTAACGGGAACTGATTATGCTCGTACGTTTTTCTCTCTATGGATTTCTGAAGAACCAGCGGTATTTCGAGCCTTTCATCATCC
>CAZXWJ010000402.1:0-3135 GCA_964644375.1 uncultured Desulfobacteraceae bacterium
CGACCATGTCCTTGAGTTGTGCCACGTACTCCGGGTCACACTGCCTTTCAATGGTCTTTTCGTCCACCTCCAGGGGACGCCCTTCTTTTTTTCGCGCAATTTTGAGTATGGAGGCCAAAATGCCGACCTCCTTGATCCCCCCTGCGTTACATACCGTGACGCAGCCTTTGCACCCCACAACCAGGATTTTGTTGCAGCGCTTGACCATGTCCAGGATTTCATTGATCGGTTTTCTGTCGGCAACTATCATTTTTCACCTCATTAAGCGGCATGCTTGATCCCCAGGGGACTGGGGCCAAGTTCCATAACCCGATTGAACATCTCATTGGCGATTTCGGCAAACTTGTTCCCTTCACCTGCTGAAAGGTTGAACATTTCTACCCTTCCCGAGTCCAGGCCCACTTCTTCAAGGACTTTTTTCACATATTGGATTCTTTTTTTCGCCTTCAGATTCCCGTTGATAAAGTGGCATTCTCCCTCCAGGCAGCCGGCCACATACACCCCGTCGGCGCCGTCTTCAATGGCCTTGAGGAGATGGATGATATCAACGCGTCCCGTGCAGGGAACCTGTATGATCTTGATGCTACTCGGATACGAGAGCCTCATCGAACCTGCCAGGTCCGCAGCCGAGTAAGCTCAATGCTGGCAACAGTATGCGAGTATCTGTGGTTCAAAGTCCGCCATATCTCCTCCTGTATGTGATGATTTCTTGTGAGGCATAAAACCAATGCAGTAGCTCTTATGAGGAAGACGATGCCTGAAAGAGGGCATCTGTCTTGGCAATGATTTGTTCATCGGTGAAATGCTGGAGTGTTATGGCCTTGCCCGGGCATTCCGCCACACAGGCTCCGCACCCTCTGCACTCTGCGGGATCAATAACCGCATAACCCTCCTCACCAATACTCGGCGCGCCATAGGGGCACGTTCTCACACAGGTCAAGCAGACGGCGCAACGATCCGGGTTCACCTTCGCGACGACCCCACCGACCATGATGCCTTCTTTGGAGAGAATGGTCATGGATCGAGCTACTGCGGCCTTGGCCTGGGTGATGGTCTCATCCATGGGTTTTGGGTAGTGGGCCAATCCGGCCATGAAGATTCCTTCAGAAGAAAAATCCACGGGCCGCAGCTTCATATGGGCCTCTATCAGGAAACCTTCGCCGTTTACGGGTACTTTAAATAATTCGAATAAATCTTTGTTTTTATTTGGAAGAATCGCTGATGCAAGGACTACGATATCAGGGGATATTCTGATGGGTCGTTCAAGAACGTGGTCTGTTACAATCAGTGAGAGATTGTTTTGATCATCGGCGAGGACTTCGGGAAGGTTTTCCAAGTCATATCGAATAAAAATGACCCCTTTTTCTCTGGCCTCCTGATATAGATCCTCTCTAAACCCATAGGACCGAAGGTCACGATAGAGGATATACACCTCGGCATCGGGATTCATGTTTTTCAGGGTCAACGCGCTTTCCAGGCTGTGGGTGCAGCAGATTTTGCTGCAATAGGGCCTTTCGGGGATGCGGGATCCGACACATTGAATAAAAACGAAGGTTTTGGCGCTTTTGACCTTTTCGTCGTCGTTCAAGAGGGTCTTGTCGAGATCCAGGTGGGTCAAAATACCTGGATGCTGCCCATAGAGGTACTCGGTCGGTTTGTATTCTTCCCCCCCTGTGGCCAGAATAGTCGCCCCGTGCTCGACCACCGTTGTGCTGCCTTTACCGTTCTGTGCAGACAGGGTCGTGGTGAAATTGCCGATAATGCCGGATGTATCTTTTACGACCGTTTCGAGAAAGACCTGCACTTTTGGATGGTTTTCGATCTTTCGAATGAGTTCCGCCAGATAGGGCCCGACTTTTTCTCCCCTCCAGGTTGAACGCAAACCCCTGGCGATACCCCCCAGTTCCCCTGATCTTTCAACAAGATAGGCCTGAAAACCCTGTTCCGCCGCGCCAAGGGCCGCTTCCATTCCGGCCACACCGCCGCCGACCACGAGAAGGGCAGGGCGCACCTCCAGCATGACCTGCTGAAGGGGTTCAATGAGGGAAGCCTTGGCAACGGCCATGCGGACCAGATCCTTTGCTTTTTCTGTGGCCTTCTCCGGGTCATTCATATGGACCCAGGTGTTCTGGTCCCGAATATTGGCCATCTCAAAGAGGTATTTATTGAGCCCGGCATCTCGAATGGTCTCCTGAAAGAGGGGCTCATGGGTCCTGGGCGAACACGATGCAACCACCACCCGATTGATTTCTTTCTCTTTGATAGCCTCTTTCATCTTGTCCTGTGTGTCCTGGGAACAGGTAAAGAGGTTGTCCTCAACATGGATGACATTTGGCAGATCTCGGGCATAATCTCTCACCGCCTCGACATCGGCTATGCCTCCGATATTGATGCCGCAGTTGCATACGAATACGCCCACACGGGGCTTCTGATCGGAGACGTCCAGTTCCGGGGGTAATTCTTTTGTTCTGGTCATCGTATTTCGGGCGGCGGCAAGGTCACGGGTGGCGGCTTCGGCTGAGGCCGAGGCCTCCATGACCGATTGGGGGATATCTTTGGGGGCCTGAAAAACACCGCTGACGTAGATGCCCTCTCGCGTGGTAGCAACCGGGCTGAAACTGCCGGTCAGGGCATACTGATGGGCATTCAATTCGATACCGAGCCGTTCGGAAAGCTCTTTCACGTCTTTTGACGGTGACAGTCCAACCGAGAGGACGACCATATCGAAAGTTTCTTCTCTGATCTCCCCTGAAGGCAGCACATAATGAATCGTCAGGTCACCGTTTTCCTCCGGGCTGACGGAATGAATCCTCGATCGAATGAACCGAACGCCGCTTTCCTCTTTGGCCCGATTATAATACTTTTCAAAGTCTTTGCCATAGGTTCGCATGTCCATGTAGAAAATGGCGGCATCCAATGCCTTTGCACTGTGTTCCTTGGCAATCACCGCCTCTTTGATGGCATACATACAGCAGACCGCTGAGCAGTAGCCGTGATCACAACGGTTGATATCCCTTGAACCCACACATTGAAGCCAGGCAATTTTTTCCGGGACCTTTTGATCGGAGGGCCTTACAAGATGCCCCTCGTAGGGGCCGGAGGCGGACAGAATGCGCTCGAATTCCATGCTGGTCA
>CAZXWJ010000403.1:0-3134 GCA_964644375.1 uncultured Desulfobacteraceae bacterium
AGCGAAATCAAGGGGAGCGGGATGATCATTGATGCCACAAGGCCATTGGATCGACCGTTCCCCCGGAAAGGATCGGTACCCGATGACGTATGGAAAAAGATATCTCTGAACGACTATTTGAGTGAATAGAGAGAAAAGGACCCAAGATGGATATTTTTACTCTGAAGTGCCCAAGGTGTTTCAAAGAATATTATGGCGATGTTTCCTTGCTGTCTCTTGAAGTGGAATTTCACTGCCCCTTCTGCGGGTCTTATTTCAGAAGGGAAGAGGTCAAGGATATCGTAAGCGCTGATCAGAAAATATCTGCCATCGTTCGGTTGAGCAAAAATAAAAGTTTTTACCGGCCGAAAGAAAAGAAGAATCGAGAGGAAGCGTGACCCATGAGGCGAACGGTTGGAAGCTCCATTCGAAAGATCGATGCCGAAGATAAACTCAGGGGAAGGTCTCGATATGCCGCGGATTATAGCGCTTCGGGCATGCTCTGGGTCAAGGTCCTGAGAAGCCGCGTGCCCAGGGCTCGGATCGAAGGGATCGACGCAGGCCCGGCCCTGGACATTTCCGGCGTAAAGGGCGTTTATACGGCAAGAGACATCCCCGGCAGCAATCGGGTCGGTCCCAGGATCAAGGACGAATTGCTCCTTTGTGAGGACGAGATCCATGCCGTAGGAGATCCCATCGCCGTTGTTGCGGCTGATTCCAAAGAAGCTGCGGAAGAGGCGGCGGAACATGTCGCGATTCGGCTTCGGGAGTTGGTGCCTGTCTTGACGATTGAAGAGGCCATGGACTCGAATGCCCCTGAAATCCACGAGGGCGGAAACCTGGTTAAGGTTCGATCCATTGTTTCGGGCCACGCCGAGAAGGCCCTTGAATCGGCCGATATCGTAATTTCAAAGACCTATCGCACCCAGATGATCGAGCATGCCTATATGGAGCCGGAGGCAGCCCTGGCGGCCTATGAGGATGGAAAACTGACCGTCTGGATGCCGAGTAAGTACATCAATGCGGACCATGTGGAGTTGGCATCTATCCTTGATCTGGGATTGGAGGATCTTCGGCTCGTCTTATCGACGGTCGGTGGGTATTTCGGAGGAAAGTCAGGCATTTCACCGGCCTTTTACTGTGCCCTGGTGACCCATCTGACCGGCAAACCTTCGAAGATGGTCTATACCCGGGAGGAGTCCTTTATCTCATCGACAAAGAGGCATCCTTATATCATCGAGCATACCCTGGGCGCAGGAAACGATGGGCGACTGGTCGCGGCCAAGGTCAGAATCCTGGCCGACGCCGGGGCCTATACCGGTTTCAGTCCTTCCGTGCTGTCCCGGTCCGCCGTTCATGCGGTGGGACCCTATTCAGTGCCCAATATCTCCGTGGATGCCTTTTTGGTCTATACCAATAATATCAATGCCGGTGCCATGAGAGGGTTCGGGGTCCCGCAGACGGCCTTTGCCCATGAAGCCCAGATGGATTTTCTCGCAGCAAGCCTCGGCATGGATTCCGCGGCCGTCAGAAAACTAAATTTTCTCAAAGAGGGTTCTCGAACCATCACGGGGCAGCGACTGGAGCACAGCGTGGGCCTGGAGAAGACCTGTGATGAAGTCGTTCGTCTGATTCGAAAGGACGAGCGGGGATCAGTTCGGAACGATGAGAGGTATCTATACGGGTGGGGACTGGCCTCCATGTTCTATGGTATCGGGTCCACCGGCATCCCGAATCCGGCCAAGGTCACCCTGGAATGCCGGAAGGACGGCACGGTAGGGCTTTTGGCGGGAATAACCGACGGGGGACAGGGGGCCGCAACGGCACTGAGTCAGATCGTCGCGGAACGGCTGGGGATACCGGTCGGAAAAATCCGCTTCACACAACCTGCCACGGATGTGACACCGGACAGCGGAACGTCCACGGCAAGCCGTTTGACCTATGTGGTGGGAAGAGCCCTGTATGAGGCCGGAAGCGCACTCAGAAAAGAATGGAAAAACTGCGCGGCACGGCTGCTTGGCTGCCCTGCCGAAACGGTGCGCTTCGATGATGGGCATTTTTATGCGGAGGGCGGAACCGGCAAACTCGCGCTCTCCGACCTGCTTGAACGCGCGCAGCGTGAGGGTTTGACTTTTCGGACGGAGGGTTACTTCGATCCCGACACGACCGGCCTGGATCCGGATTCTGGTTATGGCTCCCCCTATGGCACCTACGCTTTTGCCACCCAGGCCGCCCTGGTCAGGGTTGATCGCGGGACCGGTCAGGTCGAGGTGTTGAGGGTGGTCGCAGCCCATGATGTGGGCCGGGCCGTCAATCCGAACACCATCGAGGCACAGGTGCAGGGCGGAGTAACCATGGGGGTCGGCTACGGCATCATGGAGCAGGTGATTCGGGAGCACGGAACGATTCAGAACCCGGGATTTCACGGATATTTGCTCCCCACGGCCATGGACATCCCCGATATAGAAACAATCATTGTGGAGGATCCGGAACCGACAGGACCTTACGGGGCAAAAGGCCTGGGTGAACCGGTGCTCATCCCCACGGCTCCGGCCATCCGCAATGCCGTTTCCAGGGCAACGGGCTGCGAATTTTTCGAACTCCCCCTTACCGCCGAGAAGGTCTGGCGAGGTATCAATAAATCCTCATGTTGGGGCGCTCAGGATAGTGAAAAGTAGGGATAGTGTTCTGTGACGGCCCCATACCTCTGCGGCCTGCAAGGGAGGTGACGGGGGACCTGATCGTGAGGACGGTTTTATAAAGTATTTGCCGCTGGATTTTATACGAGGTGAATGAATGAAAGTCTATGACTGGAAGGACTTTTGGACGTCCAGGCACTGGTCGCAGAAGGTCGCGGCAATTGTGGCCGTGACACTTGCGGTTTTTCAGATTTTCACGGCCCTGTTCGGGGCCTTTGATGCCCTGATCCAAAGGAGCATCCATCTTTGCCTTGGTTTGATCCTGGTCTTTTTGGTTCACGGCTGGGGAAAGAAAAAGGGCAGGCCCTTGCCGAACGGGCTGGACTGGGCCCTCATTTTTTTCTCAATTCTGGGTATCGGATATCTGCTGACCCATTATGAATGGGTCATGGTGGAACGTTTCAGGTTGATCACGCCGCTCGAGTGGTATGAAAAAATCCTGGGTATCGCCATGAT
>CAZXWJ010000404.1:0-3128 GCA_964644375.1 uncultured Desulfobacteraceae bacterium
AATCTCCTGCCACACCAGATCGTCGAAAAAGGCATTGCCCGAACCTTCCAGAATGTCAGGCTGTTCAAGGGCATGACCGCACTAGAAAATGTCCTGGCCGGACTTCATTGCCGAACAAAGGTCGGAATTGTCGGGGCAATCTTTCGCAGTCAAGCCCAAAAAAATGAAGAGATTGAAAGCCGGGAGAGGGCGGAGGAGATACTGGATTTTTTGGGTCTCTATGCCGTTCGCCACGAACCCGCCGGAAATCTTCCCTATGGATTGCAACGACGCCTCGAGATCGCGAGAGCCCTTGCCACGCAGCCCGGCACCCTGCTGCTGGACGAGCCTGCTGCAGGGATGAATCCGCAAGAGTCTCTGGCACTCATGAAGCTGATTGAATCCATTCTTGACAAAGGGATAGATATCTTGCTGGTAGAGCACGACATGCGGGTCATTATGGGTGTCTGCCACCGTATTGTGGTTCTGGATTATGGACGGAAAATTTCAGAGGGTACACCCTCTGAAATTCGAAAAGACCCAAAAGTTATTGAGGCGTACCTGGGAAGTCAGGGAAAAGAGTAGAGTGTCCATTGGGGCGATAAACATTCATAAAAAGGAGGGGCAGATGATGAAATCTTTGAGGAGCTTGTTAACGGCAGTTATTGTATGTGGGTTATTACTTTATCCTTGTTTAGGCGCTGCAAAGACCCTGAAGATAGGCTCCATGAGTCCGCTGACAGGGCCCTATGCTGCGGACGGCAATGACATCAAGCAGGGCGTTGAAACGGCCATCGCCATATGGGAGAAGAATGGAGGCATCCCCGGATATGACAAAATTAAGTACTATCCACAAGATTCCGCCTGTGACGGAAAACAGGCCGTTTCTTCCGCCAACAAGCTTGTGAACCTGGGTGTCGTCGGTTTGGTGGGGGCCTATTGCTCTTCCGCAACCCTCCCCGCCTCCGATGTCCTTAACGATGGAAAAGTTTTGATGCTGACCCCTGCTTCCACCAACGAAAAGGTAACGGAACGGGGTTTTCGATATATATTCAGGGTATGCGGCAGGGATGACGACCAATCCAAGGCGGCCGCAAAATTTCTTATTTCCAAGCTCGGCATCAAAACCATCGCCATTGTGGACGACAAGACCACCTATACCCAGGGTCTTGCCGACAACCTGGAAAAATCCCTTGGGGACAAGGTCAAGGTCGTTGCCAGGGAGCACATCAACCAGGGCGACAAGGATTTTTCCGGTATCCTGACTAAAATCAAGGCTAAGAAACCCGATGTGCTTTATATGAGTCTGTATAACCCCGAGGGCAATCTCATGGCCATTCAGGCCAAACGACTGCAGTTGAGCGCAAAGCTGATGTCCGAGGATGCAGTCTATCATCCCAATTACCTGAAAATCGCCAAAGAGGCGGGTGAAGGAACCTATTTTACGTTCGGGCAACCCCCGAGCAAGGATATCCCTGAAGTAAAGGCCTTTCTGGATGCCTATACCGCCAAATATGGTGAACCGGGCTCTTACTCCTCCTACGCCTTTGATGCCGCCAACATTCTGTTCTCGGCCATCGCCAAGGTTGGAGGCGACGATCCGGATAAAATCGCGGACGCCATTCGGTCGATCAAGATGCAGGGCGCATCCAAATTCATCACCTTTGACTCGAAGGGTGATAGCGGTTCGACCTATAAGGTCCTGCTCGTGAAGGACGGTCAGTTCGTCCCCTTTTGGGACCCGGAGTCTGGAAAAGACCTGTAAAACACATCTAAAGTATACGGCCCGGCGGCTAAGCCGGGCCGTCGAATGAATGAACGCTTGGTCGGGTAAAAGGCATGGATGTCTTCCTGCAGCAGACTATTAACGGGCTTACCCTTGGTGCCATTTATGCATTGATTGCCTTGGGCTACACCATGGTTTACGGCATTATCCAGTTGATTAATTTCGCCCACGGTGAGATTTTTGCGGCAGGCGGTTACACCGGTGTCATTGCCCTTTCTTTTCTCCAGGCCCGTGGCGTGCTGGAAAGGCACCCTATCATGGGGCTGTTCCTTGCCTTTTTCCTTGCCATGTTTTATTGCGCCTTTCTTGCTATGGCCCTTGAGAGGATTGCCTATAAGCCCCTGAGGGGTGCGAGCAGACTCGCTTTGCTCCTTTCTGCGCTCGGCATGTCGATCTTCCTCTCCAACGGTATGATGCTGTGCCAGGGAGTCTATGACAAGGCCTATCCGCATTTTTTTACCTCCGGGGGGTTTAATATCGGCGGGGCAATTATCACGAACATGCAGGTCTTCATAATGGTGGGTTCCGTGATTCTCATGGTGGCACTCAATCTTTTCGTAAACAGAACAAGACTCGGTAAGGCCATGAGGTCGACCGCCCAGGATAGAACGATGAGTGCCATTCTCGGCATCAATGCGGACAAAACCATTGTGACTACCTTCGTAATAGGCGCCAGCCTGGCTGCCGCGGCAGGTGTCATGGTCGGCCTCTATTATGGTTCGGTAAGATTCGATATGGGATTCATTCCGGGTATCAAGGCCTTTGCCGCTGCCGTATTGGGAGGCATTGGCAATTTGACCGGTGCCATGATCGGTGGAATGATCATCGGCATGGTGGAGATCTTTGCCGCAGGATATCTTGCGAGCGAATACAAGGACGTGTTCGCTTTTATCATCCTCATCCTTGTCTTGTATTTCAGGCCAACGGGCATCATGGGTGTCCAGGTGGATGATACGAGGGTTTAGAATTTTGGCGAAAAGAGCCTTTAAGTTTGTCGTATTTTTGATATGGGCCTTCATCCTGCTTTTTCCGATGTTGGCGATCAATGAAGGTCAGTTCATCTGGGGACGGCTCCTGAAGGTCATGGGCGTTCTGGCTGCCGGTGGAATTTTGGTCATGGTTTACCAGTCTACTCTAAAGGGACGTTCCTTCAAACCGGCCATGTTCAAAAAGGGGTTACCGTTCCAAGTGCCCAAGAAAGGCATGATCTTGGCGGGAGTCGCTATCGCCTTGATTTTGCCATGGGTCACGGACAATTATGCAAAGGATGTCGCAATCAACGTCCTGATCTATATCGCCCTCGGCCTCGGACTCAATATCGTCGTGGGACTGGCCGGTCTCCTGGACTTGGGGTACATCGCTT
>CAZXWJ010000405.1:0-3106 GCA_964644375.1 uncultured Desulfobacteraceae bacterium
TATTCCGTCCGGACGGCATCAAGGCACTCTCCGATGCCGACGCTCGCCGTTAATTCCTGCCCGGTACCGGTCGTCGATCCCACCTTCAGCGCATTGATGCGTCTGATTTCAAAGGGATCCATGTGAAGTTTCTCGGCCAGAAGATCCATCTGAGACTCATGGGCAAAGGCCATCTGGGGCGCCCCGAATCCTCGCATGGCGCCGGCAAAGGGCTTGTTGGTGTAAACGCAAGGGGCTTCCACTTCCACATTTTCGACTGCATAAGGACCGGTGGCATGCACCGCAGACCTCGAGGACACGGCAATGCCGTAGGACCCGTAGGCCCCCGTGTCGCACAGAATCCTCGTCTTCATGGCTCGGAGTTTTCCCGATCGATCCGCACCCGTCTTCATGGCAATGGCAAGGGGGTGCCTTTTGGCCGTCGCCAGATAGGATTCTTCCCGAGTGTAGACATAGCGAACGGGTCTTTTCAGGTGATAGAGGGCCAGCCCGATAAATCCCTGCACATTGAGATCCAGCTTGGAACCAAAGCCCCCGCCTGTAGCCGCCTGAATCACCCTGACCTTTTCATCGTCTACACCCAAGAGGGTGACCACCTCGCTGTGATCGTAATGGGGGTTCTGGGTAGAAGAGGCAATGACCAGGGTCCCGTCTTCATCCATGTACCCGGCCCCGGCATCCGGCTCCAGGTAGGTGTGTTCCACAAAGGAGGTCCGGTAGGTTTTCTCCACCACAGCCGCACATTGCTCAAAGGCCTTGTCGACATCTCCCCTTTTTATCTTTCGCGAAAAAAGGAGATTGCCCTTTTCATGAATCTTTGGGGCCCCTTCCTTCAAGGCCTCCTCGGGGTCCCGAACAACGGGGAGATCTTCGTAGTCCACTGTGATCGCATGAAGGGCGCTTTCGGCCGCTTCTTCGCTTTCGGCCGCAACAAGCGCAATGGCGTCCCCCACACAACGAACCTTGTCAGGTACCAGAAGGGGACGGTCCTTATTGATGATCCCTGTGATGTTCTTCCCCGGAATGTCCTCTGCCGTGAAAATTCTGACAAGGCCCTTTACTCTGAGGGCATTGTCCGCATCGATCCGGGCGATTCGCGCATGGGCACGGGTACTCCTCAGGACCTTCAGGGTCAACGGACTTTCAAGCTCAAGGTCCGCGCAAAAGATCGGTTGCCCTTTCAGTCTTTCTACGGCACCGTAACGTTCAAAATTCTTTCCAACGGTTTTCAGTTCTTCTTTCATATTACACCATGGGATATAACATTTTTGAAAACAGGCCTTGAACGGCCTTTTCCTTGTACACGGTCGAGGGTCTTCTTCCCGATAACGCAATCATCTTTTCAGCCATCAAGCGACTTCCTTCGGCCAAAGTATTACCATCAAGGCTCTTACCGTGAAGAAATTTTTCCACTTCTCTCACGCGAATGGGTGTTGGGGTACTCGATCCAAGGGAAATTCTGATGAAATCTATTTTTCCTTCCCCGTCTTTTCCGGCCAGCAGGGCCATATTCATCCGGGCAATGGCCAGGGCCTTTCGCCTCCCGATCTTCTGAAAATCGGCGTGCAGGCCGTCTGCCGGTTTCAAGAGAAAGGATGCAATGATTTCTTCCGAGCGGACCGCACTCCTGTAAGGTCCCGCGAACAATTCTTCGATGGGGACCCTCCGTTCCCCGTTGATGTTCCGGAGTACGGCCACGGTCTCATGGACGATCATCGGCGGAACGGTATCGGCCGAAGGGGATGCGTTACCCACATTGCCGCCGATCGTCGCCATGTTCCTGATCTGCTTGCTCGCAAAGCTGAAGGAGGCCTTTTGTAGAGCCGGGGCATATCGCCCCACGATCTCCGTGTCATGGATTTCAGACAGGGTCACACCGGACCCGACGGACAGCCCGTCTTCTTTGAGTTCGATACCTGCCATTTCATCGAGTCGTGATACATCCATCAGATATTTTGCGCGCAGTTTCCCGGCCCGCAGATCAATGAGGACATCCGTCCCGCCGGCAATGATTTTTGTTTCCTTTCCGTAATTCCACAAAAATTCGAGGGCCTCATCCAGGTTGTCCGGCCTGACATATTCCACATCCGTTTTCATTTTGCCTTCTCCTTGCCAAACCGCTCCGCCGCCGCCTCGATCGAGGTCACGATCTGCTGGTATCCCGTGCAACGGCACAGATTGCCCGAGATACCGTCAATAATTTCCCTACGATCCGGATGGGGGTTCTTCTTGAGCAGGACATAACTGCTCATCAGCAATCCAGGGGTGCAGAAACCGCACTGAACGGCGTGGCCATCCATCAATGCCTGCTGGATGGGATGCAATTCGGAGTCCTTCGCCAATCCCTCGACGGTCAGGACTTCTCGTCCATGGAGTTGCGCAGCGAGCATGAGACAGGCATTCATGCTATTCCCGTCCACAACGATCGTGCAGGCCCCGCATTCTCCTATGCCGCATCCCTCCTTGGTGCCCTTGAGATTGAGACCGTCGCGGATCACCTGAAGGGCGGTTTCGTCCGCAGAAACCTCCAGGGATACGTGTTCCCCGTTTATCGTAAATTTTATCGGGATATGCTTATAGCTCTTCATTCCGGTAGTCTTCCTTTACCTATATGTCTATGGATTACACCAACTGAGTGCCCCTGGCCGCAACCAAACAGTACCTTTTTCTGCGCCCTCCGTGCCTCTGTGGTGGTTTAGAGTTCCTTTATTTTTTTCAGATCCAGGGTTTCGAGGACCGTAATCCCCTCGGCCTTCATCTCTTCCAAGGCCTTTGTGCTGGTATCCGGGGCCACGCCCCTGCACAAATCCTCCACGACAATCACCTTGAAACCGGCACGTGCCGCATCGACGGCCGTTGCTTTGACGCAGTAATCGGTCGCAATCCCGTACACCACGACCTTTCGCACCATGTTTCTCTTGAGAATCTTATCCATTTCCGTCTTGGCGCCGCCGTCGTCCTGGAACCCGGAATAACTGTCATATCGGGTATCCTGACCCTTTTTCACAACGGCGAGAAAAAGGTTATTGTCCACCAGGATACGGGCATTCTGAGTTCCCTTAATACAGTGAGGGGGCCAGAGGACCTGGGTCCTTCCTTCGATCTG
>CAZXWJ010000406.1:0-3082 GCA_964644375.1 uncultured Desulfobacteraceae bacterium
CCGGCCTCCTTTGTCTCGTTTATCGGCCCTTCCGGAAGCGGCAAAAGCACGCTGCTCAACATGATCGGCTGCCTTGATCCACCAACCGGCGGCAGCCTGACCGTAGCTGGTGAGGACATCGCCGGCCTGGATCGAAGTCAGGCCGCTGATTTTCGAGGCAAGAATATCGGCTTTGTCTTTCAGGACTTTAACCTGATACCGGTGCTGACAGTCTTTGAAAATGTCGAATACCCCCTGTTGATGGTGCAAAAATGGACGCCCCGTGAACGGAAAAAGAGGGTCAGCTCTCTCCTTGATGCAGTCGGTATGGGCGATCAAGCGGATAAGTATCCAAGTCAGATTTCCGGTGGCCAGAAACAGAGGGTTGCCGTGGCCCGGGCGCTCGTTACCAACGCAAAGCTGGTGCTGGCCGATGAACCCACCGCCAACCTGGACAGGGAGACCGCCAATCGGATCATCTCCCTCATGAGACAGATGAAGGACGAGTTTGGCACCACCTTCATCTTCTCCACCCATGATCCCAAGGTGGTAAAAAATGCGGAAACCATCTTTACCATCGAGGATGGCAAGTTACTGAAAGGCAATGCCCTGAATGGAGAAAGCCATGGTTAACATACTCAAACTCGCGGCCCGCAACCTGCGGCGCTATAAACGACGCACCCTGTTGACCTCCATGCTCATTACCCTGGGTGTGGTCGCAGTGCTTCTTTTCGTCTCTGTTTCCGGTTCTTTCAAGGCCATGATGATAGGCCAAATCACCGACTCCATGCTCGGCCACCTTCAGGTGCACCGTAAAGGGTATCTGGCCTCCATTGACAGCCTGCCGCTCAACCGAAACCTGACCGAAAAGCAGATTGCCAAGATTGAAGAGATGCTCGCGGAAGAAGACATGGTGGAGGCCTATTCCATGCGCATCAAATTCGGCGCCATGTTCAGCAATTTTACCGAAACGACCAGCATTCGCCTCAACGCCGTTAACCCGGGCAGGGAAACGGGTATTGTTCCCTTGCTCCCCGATCGGATCATAAAAGGAAAGAAGGAAGGGCTGTTGAATACCGGTGAAATCCTGATTCCGGAACTTATTGCCAAAGGCATGCAGGTCAAGGTGGGGGATGCCGTTGTGCTTGTAGCGACCAACAAGGACGGATCGGTGAACGGAAAAAATTTCATCGTCCGGGGCGTTCTAGAAGGCATTTCCGGCCCCGGCGGCCGTGACGGGGTCATTCACCTGGATGATGCCCGGGAATTGCTTCGTATGCAGGACATGGAAGTCAGTGAAATAGCCATCCGCTTGAAAAACATCGACGCCCTGCAAAAAACATTCACCCGCCTGCAGGCAAAACTCAAATCACTGCAAAACAAGCAGGGCCAGCCTATTTTTGAGGTTCACACCTGGGAAAAACTCTCGCCCTTTTATAATATTGCCAAGATGATCGACCTCATGACCTTTTTTATCAAAATCATGCTGGTGGCCATTGTTTTGGTGAGCATTATGAACGTGATGATCATGGCGGTCTATGAACGGATCAACGAGATCGGCACCATCGCTGCAATCGGCACCAGGCCGGGAAAGATTCTTGCCCTTTTCGTCACCGAGGGCTTTCTGCTGGGGGTATTGGGTACGGTCATCGGCTTGGTGATAAGCCTTATCACGATCGGCGTTCTGAACGCCTCGAAAATCAGCTTTGATTTCGGACGGCAGACCGGACTACAGCTTGCTCCGACAATTAACGCAGGTGAAGTGCTCACTGTGGTGGCTATTGTTATTGCGATTGCCGTGCTGGGCAGCCTGCAACCCGCCAACAAGGCGGCAAAAATGGATCCGATCACGGCCCTGCGTCATGTCTAGCTAGTGTCCATCCAGAAATCAGAGATTTCAGGATGGAGCGGTCAGCCATCAGCCGTCAGCGATCAGCTGAATGACTTGTTTATTAAAGGTTTTTGTCCCGCCATGGCGGGACTGAAAGCTGATCGCTGATAGCGCGAGTCAGGGAATGATCATTTCTGGATAAAAACTAACGAATGAAACTGACAATGTAAGGAAGATACGAGGCATAAATATGACCAAGATAAAAATTCGACTTATCGGCCTGATGATGCCGCTTCTACTCATCAGTCTTCCCGCATTCCTGTCTGCCGATACGGTGAAGATTGCAGTCGCCGCCGACAGCAAGGCAAAGACAGCGACCATAAGCCGACTGGCGGCGAGGGCTTCTTTTTTTCTCTTCTTTGACGGCAATGGAAAGCTTCTCGAGGCCGTTGAGAATCCATCGAAGGATTTGTCCGGCGGAGCGGGTCTCAGCGCGGCAAAGTTTCTTGCCGATAAAAAAACGACCCTTCTCGTTTCCGAAAATGTTGGGCGTAAAATGAAACAAGGGCTGGCCGACTACCAAGTCGAATATATAGAAAGAAAAGGAGTTGCGCATGATGTGGTGCAAGAATGGCTCAAAAACCGCTAAATTTTTTGTAGGTTTATGGCTTCAAGCGACCGCGATTCTTCTCTTTGCCCTTCCGGCCGTTGCGCTGGACGGCAATGAAATCCTTCGGCTGGTCGACAGGAACCTTCAGCCCGAATCCTATGAAATGTATCGAAAACTCATCAATATTGAGCCGAATGGTTCAAAAAAGGAATTTGTCCTTTACACGGTTAAAAAAGGACAAGACAGAATGATCGCCCTGTTTCTCTCACCCGCCAGTGAAAAGGGGCGATCCACCTTGCGCCTTGGCGAAAACATGTGGCTCTATATCCCCAACGTGGGCAAGCCCCTGCGCATCACCAGCCTGCAATCGGTGGTAGGTGGTGTTTTCAACAACTCGGACATTCTTCGCCTGGATTACGGCCTCGAATATGATGTTCAACAGATTGAAGACAAGGGCGAAGAGTATATTCTGGATCTGAAGGCCAAGACATCTTCGGTGGCCTATGACCGGCTGAAAATGCGGGTGGACAAAAAGGCCCTGGTGCCGACCGCCATTGGATGCTATGCTGCCAGCGGCATGCTCATTAAGACACTGTACTACAAAAACATCAAAGATTTCGGAGAAGGCCTCATCCGCCCGTCTGCCCTGGAAACCGACAGCC
>CAZXWJ010000407.1:0-2703 GCA_964644375.1 uncultured Desulfobacteraceae bacterium
CACAGCGCCCTTTTGGAACCGAGTTCCTGCAAGGCGGCCTGAAAGAGATGGCAACGTAACTGATCACAGGGTTTAATTTTCCACTGGCGTCATGAGCCAGCCTTTGCTACGGTGTTGTCATGGAGACGACAGCACCTGTGCACCAGATTCGGGGTCGCAGCCTCACCGAAAACGATGTCGCAGAAATCCGTCAGGTCATTGCCGACCATTGGCATCACGGCCGGTCGGCGATCTCACGGGAACTCTGCCAGCGCTGGCAATGGCGGCAAGCCAACGGCCAGTTGAAGGACATGGCCTGCCGGAGCCTGCTGCTGACCCTGGAGAAGAAAGGCGAACTCGCCCTGCCGCCTCGTCTGCAGGAGACCTATCGTTTTCCGCGACGGGCGGATCGCCGTTCCTTCACAATGGACACCACGGAAATGGCCGGCGCTGTTTCCGCGTTTGGCTCTTTGACAATCAAGATGGTGCGCCAAACCCCTGATGAAGGGGTGTGGGATTACCTGATTGACCGCCATCATTATCTGGGTTCTCCCTGGATCGTCGGCGCCTCGTTGAAGTATCTCGCCTATCTTGACGATCGCCTGGTGGCCTGCCTTGGCTGGGGCTCCGCCGCGTGGAAGGTGGCGGCCCGCGACCGGCTGATCGGCTGGGATCGGGACCAGCGGGAACGCAACCTGGCCAAGGTGGTCAACAACGTCCGTTTCCTCATTCTGCCCTGGGTCAACATCCGCCACCTGGCCTCCAAGGTCCTGGCTCTGAATATCCGCCACCTGCAGCGCGACTGGTTTGCCTTCTACCGTGAGCCCATCTGCCTGCTGGAGACCTTTGTCGAAAAGGACCGCTTCCAGGGCACCTGTTACCGGGCCGCCAACTGGGCGCGGGTGGGCGAGACCACCGGTCGCGGTAAATATGACCGTTGCAATCAACGCACCGAGCCGGTGAAGGCGGTGTGGCTCTATCCGCTGACCAGGCGTTTCCGGGAGGAACTTCGTGGCTGAACCGGAATACACCGCCCTGGACTGGCAACTCAGCGATGCCGAACTGGAACAGCTGCCGCCCTCGGCCCTGCGCCTGATTGTCCGCAAACTGCTGACCCATATCATCGGGCAGGACCAGCGGATCAAGGAACTGGAGGCCGAAGTCAATCAGCTCCGGGTCAGGCTTGACCGGAACTCGGCCAATTCCAACAAGCCGCCTTCTTCCGACTCGCCGTACCAGGAAAACGCGCCCAAGCCCAACAAGAGCAAGCCTGGTGGACGCAAAGGCCACAAGGGCCACCGCCAGCAGCTCATGCCGCCGACCAGGACCGAGGCGATCCATCCCGGCCCGTGTCCCTGCGGATGCCACACGTTTACGGCGTTGCGACCCTATTACACCCACCAGCATATCGAGCTGCCCGAGATCGTGATGACGGTCATCCACTGCATCCTCTATCAGGGCACGTGCACCGCCTGCGGCAAAACGGGCAAGGGCTACGTACCGACGGCATGGCAAACCGGCTTCGGCCCCCGCCTCTGCGCCCTGGTGGCGGAGATCGGCGGGATTGACGGCAACAGCCGACAGACTATCCAATCGTTCTGCTCCTCGGTGCTGGGCTGCACGATCAGCCTCGGGGCGATCCAGAAGATTATCGATCGGGCCTCCCGGGCCATCCTGCCCCACTACGAGGCGATCAGGGACAAGGCCCGCAGCGTGGCCGTCAATCATGTCGACGAAACCACCTGGAAAAACAGCGGTAAGCTCAACTGGCTCTGGGTTATGGCCAGTCCGGTGGTCGCCTTCTTCATGGTCCACACCCATCGCTCCCGGGTCGCCTTTGAAGCCCTGGTGGGAGGTTGGCAAGGCATCCTGGTCAGCGACGGCTATCGGCTGTACCAAAACTGGGTGCATGCTCGGCAAAGTTGCCTGGCCCACCTGATCCGCAGGGCCGTGGGGCTGGCCGAACGGAAGGAGCCGGAACTGGCCCGATGCGGAGCCTGGGCCAGGGACGAACTGCGCCGCCTGTGCAAAATGGCCAAGGCGCCGCCGACCAAAGCGGAGTGGCATGCATTTTATGCCCGGTTCAACCGGCTGATTGCGCTGTATATCGACTCCGACAGCGAAGCGGGGAAGCTTGTCCGCCATCTCGATGCGGAGATGGACTCGCTGTTCACTTTCCTGCTCGAGGAGGGCGTGGAGCCCACCAACAACTTCGGGGAACGAATGCTCCGCCATGCCGTGCTCTGGCGGAAACGCAGCCAGGGCACCAACAGCGAGAAAGGCAACCGCTGGGTGGAGCGTATTGTGTCCCTCCGGCAGACCTGCCGCCTGCACGGCAAATCATCTTTTCATGTGCTCGTGAAGGCAATGAATGCTTCGTTCAAAGAACAACAACCTGATCTGGAATGGATCAGGTCCGCGGCTTGAGACTGGCCACCCTGTGATTGGTTACGTTCAAGTCGAATTGTGAAGCCCCCGCCACGTTTGAAAGAGGAATACTAGATAGTTGCATTTTTGTAGATAAATTTTCAAATTGCAGGAGATATAATGCCAACTGAATTAATTTCAATAATCAATAATTTTTACAAAAAAAATGTATTGATTTTCTCCTTTCTGCTTTTAATTTTAGTTCTTATTTTGGATTTTGTTACTGGCCAGGCTATTCAGTTTCCTATATTTTACGTTTTACCAGTCGGTATATTATCGGGGAGAGGGTACAAAAAA
>CAZXWJ010000407.1:2775-3072 GCA_964644375.1 uncultured Desulfobacteraceae bacterium
TTGGAATGGAGAATTTGATTTACTAGAAGTTATTATTAATGCTTTTATAGTAATGGTAGCATTGACCATATATACATATCTATTGAATACAATTTACCTTCAAGTAAAAAGCAGGGAGAAAACCTGATTTTTTTTGCATAACGGCATAGCCACCTCCTGCTGTTCCTTTTTCCCGACACCCTCCCCCACCTCTGAAAAAAAGGATAAGGCTCGTTCTATCAATCAAATCCCTGACCTCCGCAGGGGGGCTTCGCATGGAGCCGTGCATCATTGCGGCGATGGCCAGCCGGCACGGCC
>CAZXWJ010000408.1:0-3065 GCA_964644375.1 uncultured Desulfobacteraceae bacterium
GGGACACCCGTATGGCCATGAGCAGGGCCTCGGCCAGGGCCGTCGCGCCGTCATAATGAGACGCGGTGGCCACTTCCATTCCCAGCAACCGGGCCGTCAGGGTCTGGAATTCATAGATGGCCTGCAGGGTCCCCTGGCTTATTTCAGGTTGGTAGGGGGTGTAGGCAGTGACGAATTCGGAGCGGCTGAGCAAATAGCTTACGGATTCCGGAATGAAGTGTTCATAACTGCCGGCCCCCAGAAAGACTCTGGAATCCGGGGAGACGCCCATCGCGTTGGAGAGGGTCGACAGTTTCGCGTCCAATTCCCATTCCGTCAGGGGTTCCGGCAGTCTGAGATCACCTGAAACACGGCAGTCCTCGGGAATGCTGGCGAAAAGGTCGTTCAAATTTTCCTTCCCGACATCCTTCAGCATGGATGCAATATCCTCTGAGGTATGGGGCAGATATCGCATTTTTACAATCCTTTCAACATGTTAATGTAAACGTTTTTGGTCATGAGGGTTTCCATTTCCGCCGGGTCAGCCGGTTTGATCTCGATCATCCAACCTTTCTGGTAGGGGTCCTTGTTGAGCAGTTCAGGGGCCTCTTCGAGTGCCCCGTTTACGGTCAGAATTTCCCCACCCACGGGCATGAACAATTCCGCGACGGCCTTGACCGATTCCACGGTGCCGAATTCGTCGCCTTTGGCAAAGGAATCACCCACCTGAGGCAGCTCTACAAAAACGATATCGCCGAGCTGGTCCTGGGCATAATCGTCAACGCCGATTCTTACTTTGTCTCCGTCAGCCTTGGCCCACTCGTGATCATCCGCATAACGCAAATCTTCCGGCAATTGAAGTTCGTCGATTTCTTTCATACCCCTTCCTCCTTGTTCTTTTGATAATATCAAATATTTCGTTAGTGAGTGTGTCCCGGCCAGTTTGCTTTAAAATGAGACCGTTTGTCAAATAATATTGGGCATTTGGTTGTGCTCATCTGCAAAAAGTACGGGTCCGATTCGGCCCCGAGTTGAGACATGGGTTATACCGGTGAGAATTGAAAATGTTTTAGTCAACAAATCTTTGACCTCGGGCGTACCAGTTGGACTGGCGGTAACCCGGGGGGCATATCCAGAATGCCGTCCAAGTCAAGTCCCATTTCAATTTTCATTTCATGACTCCTTCGCGGGTCCAATATGGCTTTTGAAGAAGGTTCATCGTGACACACTGCATCAGCGAGAGCCTTGATGTCAACCTTCGACCTCGAACCTGAATCCACCGCCTAATTCGTATATCCTTGATGGTGGATCAGGTTTGGAGGCCCTGTGGGGATCGATTTGTTCTACGACGACTAGGTCCCGCAAACCGAAAACCCCTTTTTGGTGTAAATCAAAGCCACGTCCTTCTCCGTATAACGAGATAGACGATGCGTATGGGTTCTGTCCTGGAGCGTTTGAATTTTTGGTGGTTTTAGATCGTTCACTGAACCCCAAAAAGTGGATCAATCCCCAGGAAGGTGCTATATTAAATCTGTTTCATGCTGTCTCATGCCGATGTGATAATATTCCCGGGAAAAACATGGGGGTTTGGAGTCGCTGTAAATTCCGATTCGAATTTTTCATGAACACCCTCATGGCCATGCCCGTCAAGTTCTTCTTGTTCTGCCGGGCGGTCCCTCAAATCCCCCTGGAAGGGGAAGAAGAACTCTTTTCCGTGGTCAAACTCGTCACAGCCGTCATCACTCGAACCGACTGGGTCTCCTTTCCTGTCAGGAACGGATATCTGGATTTGGAGGCCCGAGAAGGCTTCTGCTTCGTGGCCCTGATCCGCAGGGACGGCACGTGGGTGACGAACGGCATTCTCCAGAGAATCTGTGACAGGGTGGAGGGTCTGGCCTCTTCCTTCAACACGGCGACACAGATCCTTGTGATAGGTCAGGATTTTTTACTGCGTTGGATGATGCGCGGTCAGGCGCCAGATGGGCCATAGCCCCGATACCTCCATCATGCCGTTCGGGTGATATCTTCAACCGCCTTTAGCCATTGCCCCAGACAGGATCTCAAAATTTTTTCGGCGCGGGCGATATCGAGACGATATTTTTCAGGGATAAAGGCGAGGTCCACCACGATGATATCCTTTTCTCTTGAAAGAAAAGGGCAGGCATTCAGCAGTTCGGTATCCAGACCCCCAAGATAACCGTAAACACGGTTGAGCAGGGGTTTGCTTGTTTTTATTTTGACCCCGTGCGTTGTGTAGTTGTTGGCAAAGAGTCGCAATGATTTGAAATCGTTGAGGCGTATACCGTCTCGCTTAAAGAAGAAGAATGGAGCTGAAACGGAAACAGAACAGGGTGTGATGGCCTCTTCGAGGGAGGTTTTTTCTATTTCCTCGATCACTGAGCACAGGGTCTCGCGGGAGGGGTCAAAATCAACGATGCGAGTATCCTGTCGCTTTTGAGAAAGTCTTTTAAGGTCTTCATCCTCTAATCCCTTCCGGAGTAAAAAGTAATGCCTGCAGATCTTTTGAAAACGCTTATCCGGATATCCCGATTCTAATTCCTCAGGCGCCTTGCAATAGAGCGCATACACACAATGTTCCGCCTCTTTGTCGGATCTGTTTCGAAGGACGTCTCCGGTAGAACGTCCGTGGGAAACAAAAAGTGCCTCGAGCGCGCGGATTTCCTCTTCACGGATGAAGGCGATATCTGCTGCCTGGGCGATATGCTCCACGGACACCACCTGGAGTGCATGTCGCCTGTAATCAAAGGCATCGTGTTCCTGTTTCCATTTTTTGTACGTGAGAATCTGAAGTTCTTGTTTGAGTGTTTCCGGCAATCGCTCTATCCCGTCTTTGCCCTGAAGGTTTTCCTCGGGAATGATCATGGTTTTACATCCTGCGGCATAGGCCGTCTCGAGCTTCAGGTCCAGTGCCCCCACGCCGGTGACCCGACCGTGAGTATCAATTTCACCGGTCATGGCGACATCTCGTCGAATTTTTTGCTCGTTAAGGGCCGAGGCCAGGGCCAGGGCAATGGCGCCGCCTGCCGACGGCCCGTCCTTTGGGGTTGAGGCCCCCATGAAGTGAA
>CAZXWJ010000409.1:0-3022 GCA_964644375.1 uncultured Desulfobacteraceae bacterium
ACAAAAGTTATAACGAATCCCAAGAGTAACTTAATGAGAGTTTGAGGTACATATTTTTGTAGACGCGCGCCGCAATGCATGCCCAAAAGACCGCCGGCACCGAAAAGGAGCCCTAAAGGCCATTCGTCCTTCCTTTATATACCTGTATAAACCGCTCGGTATGGCCACGATGTTAAACAGCAAATTGGTGGAACTCACCGCCGGGGTGGTAAAATTTAAAAAATTGATCTGGAAGGGAAGTAGAAGAAAGGCTCTGGACACGCCGGCCATAGATGTGAAGAAAGAAACGACAAAGGCCATTAGGGGAGGAAGAAATACCAGGGTTTTGACCCCTGAGACAGAGAAATACACGGTGAATTGATCCAGCATGAAACGGTCCATTCGATGAAGATTCGACCTTGCCTTTTGCAGGTTTGATTGAAAATGACAAAATTGGTCCCCCGATTTAGATTCTTTAATCGTTATAGAAAGCCAGATCCATCGTCACATCCATCGGCACGTTGAGTTTTTAAATAGTCCTTTGGCTCAAATCCTTGGCCTTGACAACCTGAACGCCTCCCAATTATAGTAAAAAATACGACGGGCGAAAATCTTGTTGTTCTAACCTCCGGTTGTGGGTCTTTCTGATTTCCGGTGAACCTTCACATCCCGTTCCACTTCTAAAGCGAAGAAAAAAAGATCCTATAGTATCCCGTCGATTATACCCTGCATATTAAAATCGGCACTGTGAAGCCGTTTCAATCAAGGAAGAGGCCCCCAAGGCCCGTGCACTCGTCACTCAATTTTACAGAACAAAATGGTTGCCCTATGTTGTCGTTACGACTTCGGTGAGCCGCGTTATCCGGGAAGTTCATTAGGAAGGTAAATCTGGTCGTGTGTGACTTTTAACCTTTTAAAGCACAAGTTTCATTCGTGAATAGGTCATGAGAATCATTTAATTTGTGCCTTATCAAGTGAATGGAAAGGAGTGTCAGCTATGGCAAAACTGATCAAAGAAAAGGGTGACAAGGGGAGACTTCACGTGGACTCCAATCTCATGGGCGAGTCTCTGGTGAGCAAAGAGCTGCTTCACAAGACCGAAGCAAAGGAATACTTTCACATGCACCCTGAGATCAATGTGATGAAAATCGGGGGGCAGAGTATTATTGATCGGGGCGCAAAAGCGGTGCTCCCCATTTTAGATATCCTTGTCAAAGCGAAAGAGAAGCACAAACTCCTCCTCATGACCGGCGGTGGTACGAGGGCCAGGCATGTCTACAGCATCGGCATGGAACTGGGTATGCCCACGGGAGTACTTTCAAAGCTCGGTGACAAGGTTTCGTGGCAGAACGCCGAGATGATCAGTGTGCTCCTCGCAAAACATGGCGGCGTGAAGATCGGGCACGGAGACAATTTGGAACAGCTGACCATGTTCTGCCAGCTCGGCTATCTTCCCATCACCTATGCCATCCCGCCCTACGGGTTTTTCGAACATCCGGCGGAATTCGGCTCTATCCCCCCCCACAGGACCGATTGCGGGGCGTTCCTCCTGGCGGAAAACATCGGCGCACGATCCCTCATTTTTCTCAAGGACGAGAAAGGCCTTTTCGAGTGCGACCCCAAAAAGGTTAAAAAGGCGGAAAGGAAAGACCTGCGGTTTTATGACCGGGTCTCAGCCAGCGAACTCCTTGAGATTGATCTGGATGATCTCATTATTGAACGACCCATTTTGTCGCTCCTCCAAAGATCAAAGTGCCTCAAGGAACTGCAGATTATAGACGCACTTCACCATCCAGAGCACATCCTATCGGCACTGGATGGTGAGCATGTCGGAACAATCATTTACAAAGAGGAATAGGGCAGGCAGGTCATCGCAGAGGAAGTGAAATCCTGAAAAGTCTATTTGACTTTATCCTTTTTATCGATTTCGAGATACACCACTTGAGCACCCGTTGACTTTGCGATTTGGTCCAGTTCCTGTTTGCGAATATGTTTTGTGTAAAGCTTCAAATCCCCTTTACTCACGCCGACGACCTTGAAGCGGGGCTTCCTTTCGCCCTTTTCGACTTTTCGTCTTTCTCGTACAAAAATTTGGGAATCCATGATATGCTCCTTTCCTTTACGTGTGATGATAGGTGTTAAGAGGTTAACGATTTAATTGAATTATATATCCTTAAGGGATATATGTCAAGGAAAATGGGAAATCACGATAAAACGAATGCATATAAGCTCCAAAGTAAAAAGGAACGATACATCCAGCCTTCAATTCTTCTGGGACTCTATGGGAAACCTTCCTATGGGTATGAATTGATTCAGGATATCCAGAAGTACGGTTTTGTGCAGGGGCAGGCGCCGCCCGGGATGATTTATCGGCACCTGCGCCAGTTGGAGGAAGATGGATTGGTTAGATCTGAATGGGCGACAGAGGGATCGGGCCCTGCCAAGAGGGTGTACCATATTACGAGCGAAGGGAGGGAGGTCCTAAGCCTGTGGATAGAGTTCATGGAAACACAGGCCGAGAACCTCCGTAATTTCATCTCCTCATACAGACAAATGGATGAGACCCCGACTGCAGCGTAGATTCAACCCCCCATAGGATGTCATCTTTTCATGATCTATTCTTGGTCCCGTTTTGGTCCAAGGGATAGCCAAACCCTTGTTTTTTTCCTTGACAGGTCATGCGTTTTGACTCTAAAGTTCTATCAGATTGTCTGACAAACGAGTCATTTGAGGGGCACATGCCTGAAAAAAATCATTTGTTCAGTCCAATCCATAGTCGACGGGCCTTTGAGCAGGTTTCGATGAATATCAAGGACCTTATCTTTCAAGGGGTGCTCAAACCCGGAGACAAACTTCCTTCCGAGGCACATCTTGCTTCCCAATTCAATGTAGGACGGCAAACCATCCGAGAGGCCCTTCGCCTTCTCGAACTCTCCGGATTTATCGTCATTCATAAAGGAGGAGCCGGCGGACCTATCATCGCCGATACGGTCATCAATAAGATCAGTGATCTTTTCCTGGATGCCTTCAGGATGCGGAACAT
>CAZXWJ010000410.1:0-1213 GCA_964644375.1 uncultured Desulfobacteraceae bacterium
CCTTTCATCTCTTTGAGGGTCAAATGCCCAATTCTCCGAAGATTGCCATGGAGGTTTGGGATTATGATCCTTCAGAGGAATGGCCTGCCGCAGCGGTTGAGCCCTTTAAAGATGTCATTTCTTCGCCCGAGAACTGGGCAAAGAAGTGCGTCGATGAGTACGGAGCCGATATCATCGTACTCCAAATGAAGAGCATTGATCCCAACGGCATGGACAGGGGTGCAGAAGAAGCGGCTGAGGCGGCTAAAAAAGTTGCGGATGCGGTGGAGGTCCCTGTGGTTTTGTGGGGCACTGCGAATAATCAGAAAGATGAAGAAGTCCTGAAGGTCATCTCTGAAAAATGCCAAGGAATGAATCTAGCCCTCTCTCCCATTGAAGAAGGCAACCATAAAGGGGTGGGCGCCAGTGCCCTGGGTTACGGGCATACGATTGTGTCCTCTTCGCCCATAGACGTCAATTTAGCCAAACAACTTAATATCCTTTTAGGTAATCTTGGTGTTCAGTCCAATAAAATCATCATTGATCCCACGACGGGAGGTTTAGGATATGGGATGGAATATTCCTATTCCGTGATGGAAAGGATTAGAATGGCCGCCCTTACCCAGGAGGACGATAAACTGCAGGTCCCCATGATTTCCAATATCGGCAACGAGGTATGGAAATGCAAGGAGGCCGGTCAGAGCCTGGAAGATGTTCCGGCCCTCGGCGATCCCGAGAGGCGAGGCATCTTGATGGAGACAACGGCCGCCGTGAGCTATCTGCTTTCGGGCGCCGATGTGGTTATCTTGCGGCACCCTGAGAGTGTGAGGCTTATCAGGTCTTTTATCGAATTGATGATCAACGGAGGCATGGCAGGAGATGTCGGGGAGATCTCAAAGAGGCTGGACCTCCAGGAAGCTGATCTGGTGGCTCTATCCCCCGAACCGGACCTGACGATTCCTGATGCGGCCACACCTCCTAAGGCTAAAACGGCTGCGGCCAAACCCAAGGCCAAACCAAAGGCGCAAAAACCAAAAGCAGCCCCTAAGGCGGAAGAAAAGGTGGTTGAATCGAAGCCGAAGGCCGAGCCTGCCGAGACGAAAGCCAAGGCCGAGGAAGAGGCTGAGAAGAAGAAGGCCGAAACAGAAGCCAAGGCGAAAGCGGACGCCGAAGCCAAGGCCAAAATCGAAGCTGAGGCCAAAGCCAAGGCCGAGGAAGAGGCGAAAGCCAAGGC
>CAZXWJ010000410.1:1313-3008 GCA_964644375.1 uncultured Desulfobacteraceae bacterium
GCCAAGGCCGAGGCGGAAGCTCTGAAAAAAAACCAAGCCAAATCCAGAGAGAAGGAAGAATTGCAGGCCCTGCGGCTGAAAAGGGCACAGGAAAGGGAAAAGCTTGAAACCGAGCGAATGGCAAAAAAAGCCGAGAAGACGGCGAAGACGCCTGCAGGCGAGCAGCTTGGTCTTGTTGATAAGCTCGTTATGAGTCTCAATCGTATACATAAACGCATATAATCGAAGTAAGCTTAAAATAGAAAAAGAGGAGGAACCTCGGAATGTCGACAGAAGATGTCAAGAAAAAGGCGGTTGCATCGAAAGCCAAGGCGGTACCGAAGCCGTCGGAGTTGACGATAGACACGGCAAGCGCTTTGATGATCGAACGTTCGCGCGAGTTGGAAATAGAAACGATTTTTGATCGTGCGCAAACCATGAAGCCCTGTAATATCGGTGTGCAGGGGACCTGCTGTAAGAACTGTTCACAGGGTCCCTGTAGACTCCCCCTGCCGAAAGGCGGTATCGAGGGAGAGGACACGCGCAAGGGTCTGTGCGGAGCCACCCCACAAACCATCGCGGCTCGAAATTTTGCGAGGATGGTGGCAGGGGGTGCGGCTGCTCATTCCGATCACGGCCGTGGGGTCGCGGAGACTTTTCTGGCTGCGGCCAGAAAGGAGACGGAGGACTACCGTATCAGGGATACGAAAAAGCTCCTCGAGATCGCCCCTGACTTTGGTGTAGATATCACAGTGGAGGATGAAAACGGACAGGTCCTTGATCGTGATATTGATGAGATAGCCGTAGAAGTGGGCGAAAACGCCCTGGCCCAGTGGGGTCAGCAAGACGGTGAGGTCTGTACGGCAAGACGGGCCCCCGAAGCAAGATACCAGCTTTGGAAAAAACTGGGAGTGGTGCCTCGAGGCATCGACCGAGAAATTGTCGAGATCATGCATCGAACCCATATCGGTGTGGATCAGGACTATGAAAACATCACGGCACAGTGCAGCCGCGCCGCCATTGGCGATGGTTGGGGTGGTTCCATGATCGCCACGGATCTTCAGGACGTTCTTTTCGGTTGTCCGTATCCCGTCAAGAGCACGGCCAATCTCGGGGTTCTCAAAGAGGACCACGTGAACCTGGTCATTCACGGCCACGAACCTCTCCTGAGCGAGATGATCGTGCAGGCGGCGGAATTGCCGGAAATGGTGGAACTGGCCAAGAATAAGGGGGCCAAGGGGATTCAGTTGAGCGGTATCTGCTGCACGGCCAATGAACTTTTGATGCGTCACGGCGTGCCTCTGGCCGGGAACTTTCTCCAGCAGGAACTGGCCATCATCACCGGCGCGGTAGATGCCATGGTGGTGGACGTCCAGTGTATCATGGAGAATATCGCAAACGTAGCCCAGTGTTTCCATACCAAGGTCATTACCACAAATCCCAGGGCGAAAATCGCCTCAGGGGAGACGATCCATATCGAATTCGATGAGCACACCGCCTTTGAAGACGCAAAGAAGATTGTCAAGACGGCCATCGAGAATTTCCCTAACAGGGAAAAAGAGATTATGATCCCCGATCAGACGACCGATCTGATTGCGGGTTTCAGTTACGAATCCATCAACTACCATCTCGGAGGGACCTTCAGGGGATCTTACACCCCTTTGAACGACAACATTATCAACGGTCGCATACGGGGTATAGCCGGCGTGGTTGGGT
>CAZXWJ010000411.1:0-3006 GCA_964644375.1 uncultured Desulfobacteraceae bacterium
CTTTTGAAACGCATTCAGCAATGGACGGGTCATGACAATCTCTTTTCAAAAACGAAAAAACGCTGCCCGGGAATCCGCACAAGATCTTCGCCAAGGCGGGCGAAGCGCCTCTCCCACAATGCCATGCAAGTCTTTGCCCGAGCGTTGTCTGCCCGAGGTTCATCGCCGCCCTCGTTGCCCCGTTTTCATCGAGCTTCCCGTTAGGCCCTCGTTTTTGAAAAGAGATTGCCATGACCAAGAACCTTCATTTTTTAGAAATCTTAAACTAATAATTCCTTTTCTTGTTTTTATATTCAGTCCTTCTTGCCCGACCCCTGTCAGGGGATTTTAAGCGAGAGTTTTTGCGCCAGGGATGAAAATACCTGGACCCACCGGTTTCCATTTTCATCGCCTTGATCGGCAGATTTCAACTGACCCGGGTAAGTCGACTGAAGGATATGATAACAGAAATTCTGAAGGGTCCACAAGTTTACTTGAAAAGGCAGGTCCCTCAGAAGGGCCAGGGCGGAGTCCAGGATTTCGAGCAATGGCAGGTTTGTCGGATCCTGCGCTAAGTTATCGGCCATGTCTTCAAGAGTCTTCCGGAACCCGTATTCCAGGGTCTCCTTTTCGAGAGGGGAGTCCGATAATTCAACCTGTTCTAGGAGTGCCTTGATTTTGTTAGGCTCCAGCGGTTGCAGTGTGACGGCCCGTTTGAGATCGGCATTGAGAACAAATTCGGCGGCCATGGACAGGGCCCGGGGGAGAGGGCTCTTGGAATCCTCGAGAAACCGGATCAACGGTGTATGGTATTCCAATAGGTGACGGTAGGCCGCCTCGGCTTCATCGAGGGCTGGTTCCAGAATCAAATCAAAAATTCTTCTCTGCTCGTCGCGGAAAAGAGATTTCAGGGAATAGATGGATGGACCGAATTGATTGTCCAGACGACGAATCGTTTCGGGGATATCTCCGTCTTTAAAAATATCCTGAAGTTCTTCTATCAAGTGTTTGAATTCCTTCTGTCCCCGGTATTCCCTCACGCCGCAGGTCATGTTATGGTCTCCTAAATGGAGGACACCGAAGCTCAAAAGGGCGGATGCCATCGTGATTTGAGAAGTAAACCGGGTGCGGCCGAGAATAAGCCTCGCCTTGCCGTTTTCGGAGGTCTGGTATTCTTCTCGATCGATCATGTAACAATAAATGGAGCAGTGCCTTTCATAATCCTTGAAAAGGGAACTCATGGCATAGTGGGCGGCGACTTTGTTGAGATCGGCCTCGGCCGATTCCACATGGGCCTCGTAAATTTGTCGGCCGTTCCCTTTTTGCGCGAGATTGCTCCGGGCCTGCCCCAGGATTTTCAGGAAAGGTTCCTTGAGATCCATTTCCAGTGCTTCCCGGGCAAGCTGGACGACCCTTCCAGCATACTGAAGGATCTGAATGGTCTCGATACCGGAAAGATCATCGAAAAACCATCCGCAACTGGTGTACATGAGCATGGTATGGCGCTGGAGCTCGAGAAGTTTCAGGACTGTTTGCCTGTCGTTTGGGACCAAATCACGGACTGCTTGCTGCGTTAAAAAAGCATCAAGCGCTTCTGTGGATCGATCAAGAACAATATCGATGTAACGGTTGCGGGCCTCCCAGGGGTCTTTGAGAAGCCGGCGGGCCGTTTCCTCAAAGTCTGGGGCGACGGCATCTCTGAGGAAGTCGAGTGCTTCCCGAAGGGGCTTTCGCCAGTTCTGGTTCCACTCCGGGTGTGCACCGGTGCAGCATCCGCAATGGTTCCGCCATCGCTCCACACCGTGGGAGCAGCTCCAGGACGTTTTCTCGAAGATTTCTACCTGGTGGGTGGGGGGATGCATTTCCAGGTATTGGTCGTAGTTTGTGAGACGGGCAAGATTTTCGGACTCTATGTTGTGCAAGGCATAGGCCAGGGCCATGTCCCCGAATCGATGGTGATGCCCGTAGCTTTCCCCGTCCGTGGCAATATGGACCAGCTGAGGCCATGAACGCTTTTCGGAGAATCCGCCCAGGATGCGCTGTACAAAAGTTTCTCCGCTGTTCAAAAGCTTTTCAAAGGCCACGGCGCGGGAAATCGTCCCGTCGTAAAAGAAGAGGGCCATGGACCGTCCCGAAAGCAACCGGATGCTGTAGGCCCGGGTGGGGTCGATCTTTCCCCCGCTCACATCCTGCCAGGTTTCTTCTTCCGTGCGACGGACCCTGCGGGCCTGGTGCCGGGCGAGGATGGTAAAACGAATGCCCTGATCTGCAAGGATGTCCAGGGTCTCCAGATCCACCGCCGTCTCGGGGAGCCACATGCCTTCCGGTTTTCGTTGAAATCGATGTTCGAAGTCACGGATGCCCCAGCGGACCTGCGTGATCTTGTCCCGGCGGTTCGCCAAGGGCATGATGATGTGGTTATAGGCCTGTGCCAGGGCCGAGCCATGACCGGAAAAGTCTTCCATGCTCTGCCTGTCCGCTTCCAGGATAGCTTCGTAGACCGAGGGAGCATTGAGCTCCATCCAGGCGAGAAGGGTCGGGCCGAAATTAAAGCTGATTTTGGCGTAATTGTTGACGATTTGTACGATACGGTCCTGATCGTCCAGGATACGGGACTTGGCATTGGGGGCATAGCATTCCGCCGTGATTCTTCTGTTCCAGTCATGGTAGGGATGGGCGGAATCCTGAAGATCAATGGCCTCTATCCAGGGATTTTCCCTGGGTGGCTGATAGAAGTGACCGTGAATGCAGATGTATCGTTTCATAATTATCGCCACGCATTAAATGGGGTATTTTCACCACCCGTCACGCTTGCGCGTGCCTGGAGACACGGAGCCCACGGAGAAGAGAATTTTTTCTATTGCCGGTGAGAGGCCGGCAATAGAAAACCCTCAGCGGCTGCGCCGTAAGGTTTCATGGCCCGCAGGGCATTTTCCTTTTTACTTTCCGTCCTCTCAACGGAAAGTAAAAAGGAAAATTAACCTCTGTGCCCTCAGTGTCTCTGTGGTGGGCCTTTGACAGTTATTT
>CAZXWJ010000412.1:0-2999 GCA_964644375.1 uncultured Desulfobacteraceae bacterium
GCTGTAGGCTAAAGGCTATTAGCTTCCGAACCCTTCGCTATCCGCGCATTGATCGAAGCAGGTCACCCAAAACCTTCTCGGCTTCCACAATTTTTGATTTACAGCTAATTTCTCTGATTCGGAATGTCAGGCTTCAGCTTTCAGCTTAACGCCTCAACATTGAGAAGCTTTTCCTGACACCTGATACCTGACACCTGTTTCCTGTTACCTGACACCTGATACCTGACACCTGATACCTGTTACCAGATACCTGTTACCAGATACCTGACACCTGTTACCAGATACCTGACACCTGTTACCTAATACCTGCCCCCGCATCAGGCAAACCTACGAATCCTGCTCCGATCCAAACAAAACCCTGATCGTAAAATCATAGGGAAGTATTTTACTTCTTGCGATTGAAGCATTTTCCGTCCGGCAGACGCTGACCAAAAACGCACCGGCACATGATTCAAGCGAAGAAAGGGCCTTGTTGAAGTCCGTGATGGCCCTCCCCCGATAGGCGTTGCCTTTAAGGAAAAAGGTCCTGGTATCGCGTTGATCGATTTTATTCACGACAACATCAGGCGGAATCATTTCAGAAAGAGCGGTGAGAAGAACGAGGATATGCCGGTTTTGCGCGGGTAGCGTGTCCTGGACAAAGGCCCTTTTCTCTTCGATTTTCGTGAGTTCGCTTTTTAGCCTTTTCTTTTCCGCAAGTGGGATTTCCAGATTTTTTCTTTCCTCCTCCAGGCTGTGGATCTTCCCGTTGTAGCTTGAAATCCGGAGCTGCGTGTAACCGTAGTGTACCCCGAGGCAGAGAACGAAACAGCCCAGAACGGCGGCCGGGATAAAACGCCGGTTTTCCCTGATCTTTTGGACCACTGCTTTGCCCAGAGGCACGCGGTCGGTCACGCTGGGAATCGTTTTCCCGAAAACGCCCATACCCGCCAGGGCTGCGCCGGCTGCCAGGGCATATTCCGGGCCGAAATTCACAACGACGGTATCGAGATTCATGCCGGGGATATCCCCAACGCCCCATGCCCTGGCCAGCGGGAATTCCAGGGAGAGGTCTTCCAGCAGCTCTTCGTCAAGGGCTTTCCCTGAAAGAATAATTTCGGTTTCAGACGGCCCTTGTGCCCCCAACCCGTATAGCATGTCCCGAATCATCTCCGAGGACGGATTCGTTCCAGGCGTAATCGGACTATCCTGAAAAACCACCGGACCATTTTCAGAAAGCAGGACGCCTTTTACGCTCTCCTCCCCGCAATCAATCAGAACTTTGCTCTTGCCTGATTCAGGAAGATCCGATAAACACGCCACCGCCGCCTGTGGGGCATAAGCCGCTACGAGGTCGAGTCCGGCCCTCTTCAACACCCCGGCAATGGTCTCGTAACTTTTTTTGAAAATCGCTGAAATCAGGACAGGAACCGTCTCGCCTTCATTCGCTTCTGGCTGGAGACTGCATTCGAAGAGCCCATCGGAAGGGGGAAAATCCAGGTAGGGTTCCATTTCCCAGCTGGCCGCAGCCAGCAATTTCTCTTCCGACAGTTTTTCTCCGCCGCCTGCACCCAGATCACTGGAAAGGAACTTCACATCATCTGTAACAAGAACGGCTTGACCTCTGAAAAGGACGTCTCCTTTAAAGATCCGCTCAAGGTCGGCAATCAGGTCCCCACCGGACCTTTTCGTCCGGACTGCTCCGAGAACCGTGCATCCTTCCGTTTCCTGTCTCAGGGATAGAACCTTGATCTCATCGCTGTCCAGATGAATCCCAATCAATTGCTTTGATGTCTTCAACCGCCTGAATATCATTTAATTTTTCTATCTTATCCGCTCCGACGTCAGCACGCAGCTGAATCAGTATCCGGTGATTATCAACCTTGAGGGTCTCGTAAAAAACACCATCAAGCATAAATTTTGGTAAACCACGAAAAGTATAAAGTACACGAAGCGAATATATTATAGATTCTTATAACTCTTCGTGCTCTTGGTGTACTTGGTGGTGAAGACCAAACTATCTATGAATTCATCAGCCTTCCGGCTTTCTCGTAGCGCCACCACCAAAAATAAAGACCACCAGATCGTCCCCGGTCTCGTAACAATAGTCACTGTCTTCCTCATTCGGGTCACAGGTCGGCAACTTTCTCAAATCTTCCGCCGTCGCAAGTGTCGAGGGGACTTCCTGATCGAAGTCTTTATAATAGGATCCGCTGTCCTTCCCGTCCGGGCCAAAGCAGACGACGCGTGCCGTCTCTTTCAAGGAACGATAGTCATCGTCCTTGTCTACAATAATAAAATAGTATTTACCTCTCCTGATGCGTTCAGCTTCTTCCTCATTTCCCGAATCCTCGGCCTGCTGCGCGAGTTCTTCACACACATCCGCCCATGGCGTGGTAATGAGGGGAAAGCCGTAAGAGGTGTCGGGATCGATCCGTTCCCGGATGTCCTGTTCCAGGTAAGGCCCCCTCCACCCCTTCTGATAGTGCCGGTCCCAGGTCAGCTTGCCTTTGGCGGTGTCCTCGTCCATGAGGCTCGTGAGAAAGGCGAGCATATCCTCGTATTCCGGGTTCCCTTCCCCGTCGTTCCGCAGGCACAAAAACCGTGTTGCATACCACGACCGATCATCTTCTCCGGGGTCTTGCGGTATCACGCCCAAATCAGGATAAAAGTGGTCCCTGACGGCCTCCTTGATATAGGCCATTTCCTGAAGGGCGATTGTGACACCCGCATCCCTGGTGACCTCCCCAAACCTCGAACCCACGACCATATAAAACACACCGAGGCAGGCCAGAACCACAAGGATTTCCAAAAGGGAATAAGCTCCGTTGCCTTGTAAGAAGCGCTCAGCCATCAGTCGTCGGCAATCAGCCCAATGAATTGTTTCTTCAGGGTTTTCGCTGATAGCTGAATGCTGATAGCCCAAATTCGAAAATAGCCGTTTCCGGATGAGCACGAATTAGTCTTCATTAAACCCTGACACCTCACACCAGACACCCGACACATGAAACCTGATACCT
>CAZXWJ010000413.1:0-2995 GCA_964644375.1 uncultured Desulfobacteraceae bacterium
GCAGCTCATAGGTCTTTCCGTCAATGACTAGTTTGGCTGTGCGATCCATTTTACCTCCCTTTCCATAATTTCAAAATCTTTATATTTATCATAATTTCCGCCTATTCTCCAGAAATAATGGGGAAGTGACGGCCAGCCCCGGACCGAAAGTCCGCGACGAGTCATCGTTGCACCGTCCGGATCAAAGTGTCCTGATGATGAAAAAAAGAAACGTAACCGTCGTCAGGACCATGAAGACGGGCATGATTAAGTGACGATAACTCTTCAGGAGGTTTGCGTGATAGTAATCCTTCGTCACAAGGAAACAGAGATGAACGGGTGAAAGCATCATACCCATATACCCGAAGGTGTAAGCCAGGGCGGCGTAAGAAAGATAGTCCAGGAGCGGAGTCGACGGAAACATGGGAATGATGAGGGGAAAGGAGGTCCCCACGAATCCGATGGCGATCCCGGTAATCAGCCCCGAGACGAACGGCATGATCATCACGATCAGGATCACGGGAATATGGTAGGCCATCAATTCGTTCCGGATCTCAACGACGGCCCGGCTATCGATCATAGTGCCCTTGAACGCCATAATGGACAAAAGAAGAAAGACCATGGGGAGAAGCCTTTTGTCCAGAACGGCCATCCCGAATTTTTGAAAAGAGACGTGATTGATCCTGCACACCCATATCATGGCCGCCGCAAGGCCCGGAAGGATGGAGAGGGCACCGGGAATCTTGATCGAAAGACCCAGGAGATTCAAAACGCCTGTCAGCGCGGCCAGGAGCAGGATGCCAAAGACAACGATCAGAATGGGCATGATTTCCCACAGAAAGGCCTTGATTCCCGCCCATGAAATGTGTCCTTTCCGGGGGGACTCCAGCTTCTTTATCGGCCTGATCACAAAGATGATCCCGGCCAGCAGGGAAAACAGGGTCATGGGGGTCATCACGGCCATATAGCGCCAGGTGTCCACATCCAGAAGGGCCACGGCGAGAACGACGCCCGGATAAAGGGGCCACCAGTACTCCCAGATATGGCGAAACCAGTAATTGAATATGGTCTTCTGTTCTCTGCTGACCGAGTGGTTCTGAAGTGAGGTCTCCACCATGGGAGCGGAGAACAGGGCGCCTCCTGGCATGGGGAGCAATCCTATCAGGGCCGTCATCACGGAACCCACCATTCGGGCATCCTTGGAAAGACGCGCAAAGCTCTCCACCAGCCGATCCATGTGGCCCGTCTCTTTCATCACCCGGCTCATGATCAAGATGAGAACCACGACCACGAGCAGGCCGATGGTTTGCATTTGTGTGGCCGAAAGCACGACGATTCGAAGCCAGCGGGTGGGGCCCAGACCCATCCAGAGCGACAGAATCAGGGCTCCCGCGAAAAGGGATAGGCTTAGCTGGAGACGCAGCCTGTTCAGCAGCAAGACAAAAGAAAAGACAACAAAGACTTTAAAAATGACTGGAATATTCCGCTTCTCCTTTCATGCGATCATAGAGAGGAATCCCGAAGAATCAATCCCTCCTATGGCAGGCCCCATTGAGGGAAAAATGCCCTTTCCCTAAAAAGGCAAAACAAAGGATTTTTTCATTTCTATTCGGCCCTGTTCGTAACCGAGGACAAAACCTTTCCCATGAACGAGGAGGTATATGACCTTTCCCTGTTTCCAGGCCCTGTCACAAAGCAACCTCTTTCCATTCTTGAAATAAACCGTTCCGGGGGCATTCCTGCCCTCCTTCAAAATCCCGGGATCACGGCGTCCCGAGGGAAGGGCGCCTCCAGGGATTTCCCCATTAGCGGTGGCCATAGGGCTTTTTTCCCCGATCCACAGGTCAACCACCGTCTGTCCTTGCACAACGGCTTCGAGTCTGGTCTTCATCTCGGGGAGTTCGTCAAGATCCATGCATACAGATGTCAGGCATTTCAGGTTGTCCGCGGCCAGGGCGAAATTCAGATTCGGGGCAAAATTCAGAAAGGCCGTCGAAATGCCGACGACCCGGCCATGGGAATCGAAGACAGGCCCACCGCTGCACCCCGGGAGGATCGGTGCGGTCATTTGTATCAATTTATGCGCCCCCACATCTCTTATATGACTCACCTCACCGAGCGAAAGTGCACCCGGAAGGCTCCGCGAGTTTCCCATGCAAAGCACCTTTTCTCCAACGGATAAATTGTCGGAGTGCCCCAGGATTAAAGGCGCGGTGTCCCTGAAGGAGGTCTTGGCCACCACCAGGTCCAGACGGGGATCCGCTTTGGAAACATAAAGAATTGCGCCCTCTTTTCCTTTCGGTGTCCGAACGGCCGCCCGCCGGCACCCTGAAAGCACATGGCGATTTGTGACCAGATCACCCTCTCGACTCAAGAAAAAGCCGCTCCCATAAGAGACGGGAAGCCCCTCTTTGTCAAAGGCGGTGATCGTCACGACGGCAGGTCCGCATTTCTCGACGATTTGAGAAACGGATAACCCGGCAAACACCTGGCTGTGAAAAATCAGGATCAGCAGGACAGAAAATCGGATTTTTTTCATGACCCTGTGCCAGGGATTTGCTTCCATGTCATGGACCCCCTTCAGGCCCGATCAAAAAAGGGCAGAGGGTTTCAAGGGTAGAACCCGCGGATATCAAAAGTCAAGGATGATGGTTTGATGAAAAATCGAAAACTCCCTCGCCTTGTCGAAAATTTCGTTAACGGCGGGGGTATCGCATCGTAGATCTCGATGCAGCGTGCAGGGCAAGGTGATGCATTGATGGTGGATCAGGGACCCCGTAATGTCCTTGCCCGGTGCCGTATTTCTTGATATTTGTGGCTATGCGCATCAAAGATGAAAGGACGTTAAACGACATGGACTTCAAGCTTTTCTTGACGGTATTCGGAACGGTTTTCCTTGCAGAAATCGCCGACAAAACCCAACTCGCGACACTCCTCTATGCATCCAACTCGCCCCAGAGCAAACTCACCGTGTTTCTGGGATCAGGTCTGGCCCTGGTGTTGGCCTCCGCCATCG
>CAZXWJ010000414.1:0-2971 GCA_964644375.1 uncultured Desulfobacteraceae bacterium
CTGTGTTGTTGACCTTGCCGACCAGCGAAAAGATCTTGGTCCCTTTGCTGTTTTTTGTGCCGATGGCGGTGTACCAGTCCACACCCTTATTGATGATCAAGGGTACGTTCGCCCACGTCTCCACGTTGTTGAGATTGGTGGGCTTGCCCCAAAGACCGCTTTCGACCGTATGAATGTGCTTCGCCCTGGGTTCCCCTGCATTTCCTTCGATCGAGGCCATGAGCGCGGTAGACTCCCCGCAGACGAAGGCGCCTCCCCCCCTGCTGACCTTGATATCAAAATTGAAACCCGTACCGAGTATGTCCTCTCCGAGCAGACCGTATTGTCTGAGTTGTTTGATGGCGATCTGAAGGTGTTCATTGGCGAGGGGGTATTCATAACGGACGTAGAGATATCCCTCGTCCGAACCGATGGCGAAGGCCCCGATCATCATTCCTTCCAAGACACGGTGGGGATTGCCCTCGAGAAGCCCGCGATCCATGTAGGCCCCCGGGTCTCCTTCGTCCGCATTGCAGACCACATAGCGTTTTTCGCTCCGGGCTTTTCGGCAGGATTCCCATTTGGCGCCCGTCGGGAAACCGCCGCCTCCCCGCCCCCTCAGGCCCGATCTCTTGATGATGTCGATGACCCCTTCCGGGGTCTCTTCGGTCAACACCTTGGCCAGGGCGGAATAGCCGCCAATGGCAAGGTAGTCCTCAATTTTTGTGGGGTCGATTTTTCCGTTATCGCCGAAGATGATAGGCATCTGTCCCTTATAGAAGGGGATGTCATCTTTGTTTGGGATGGTTACTCCGGTCTTGGGATCGACAAAGAGGAGCCGCTCGATGATTTGATCCTTTTGGATCGTTTCGGTGACGATTTCTTCCGCATCCTTAGGATCGACTCTCTGGTAGAGGATGTTCCGGGGGTGGATAATGACCAGAGGTTCTCTTTCGTCAAAGCCCTGGCCGCCGGTTACCCTCAGGTCTATTTTGCGTGATAACCTGTGGGCCTTTAGCGCTGCTCGGAAGGCCTCTACAAGCTTTTCGGATCCGTAAGCCTTGGCGGACGTTCCAGATGTCACCGCGATGCAGGGCCTTTTAGGATCACGTTTTTCCAGAATCTGCGCTCTGACTTTTTCGAGTTCCAGGGGATCACGAATCTTTTTCATTTTTTACCCTTAGCGACTTTTTTGTATTTCTGAATGGTAGACCTGACCTTTGCGCTTGTCATTTGGCCGTGATAGTCATCACCCACCACAACAATAGGTCCGAGGGCGCAGGCGCCCAGGCAGTTGACCGTTTCCAGAGAAAAAAGCCCGTCTTTTGTCATTTCCCCGACATCGATGCCGAGTTCCACCTTCAGCCTATCAAGGACCTTTTCTGCTCCTCTCACGTGACAGGCGGTTCCCATGCAGACATTGACAAGGTGCTTTCCACGGGGCTTGAGGCTGAAGGCGTTGTAAAAGGTGGCTATCCTATATATTTTAGGAAGAGGTATGGACAGTTTTTCGGAGATATATTCGAGATCCTCTTCCGGAAGGTAGTTTTCCTCTCCCTGGAGGTCCTGCAGGATAGCAATGATGGCGGATTGCTCATGATGATGCTTCTTCAGCAAAAGATCAATAGCCTTCTGTTCCATTTAGGTCCTCTTAGTCATTTTAACCTTTTTCTGTAATTTTTCATATTCTCTTACAACCCTTTGTTGAATCTTCTCGATCATGTTCTCATCCAGATGTCGGAACCGTCCCTGAATTTTCAAGTAGTCGTTTACCGGCCTGAGCTTTTTGGGTTCCACCGACAATTTGTATCGGCCCTGTTCCACTTCATAGAGCGGAAAGACGCCCGTTTCCACCGCCAGCCTGCCGGCCTGAATGGCAAGCTCGGGTGGCATGCGCCAGCCCGTGGGGCAGACGGACAGGACATGGATGTAACACGGCCCCTCAATTCGGGCGGCCTTTTTGACCTTTCGAATAAGATCGATGGGATAGCTGGGTGACGCCGTGGCGACATAGGGAATGTTATGGGCTGCGGCGATCTCGGGCATGTTCTTCTTCCAGGTCACCTGTCCGGGCACTACTTTCCCTGCGGGCGAGGTTGTCGTGGCGGCCCCGAAAGGGGTGGATGAGGACCGCTGGATACCCGTATTCATATAGGCTTCGTTGTCATAACAGATGTAGGTGAAATCATGTCCTCTTTCCAACGCCCCTGACAGGGCCTGAAGCCCGATGTCACTCGTTCCGCCGTCGCCCGCCATGGCCAGAAAATTGATTTTCTTTTTGGGGATTTTGCCCTTTCGCATCAGCACCTTCATGCCCGCTTCGACTCCGGAGGCGACGGCGGCAGCGTTTTCGAAGGCCACGTGAATCCAGGGAACTTTCCAATTGGTAAAGGGCAGGGGTGATGACACAATCTCCATGCACCCTGTGGCGCTTGCTACCACGGCATTTCTGCCCAAAGCCTTGGACACCAGTCTCACCGCCAGGACCTCCGCACAACCCTGGCAGGCCCTGTGTCCGGGTGAAAAATAATCTTTCCTGGTAATTAACTTGTAGGCGTAGACATTGGTCTGTTCCATTATTTCCCTCTTACCGCATAGTATTCAAAGTCTTCTTCGAGAGGACTGCCTTTTGCCTTTTCCATGGATTTGTAATACATGTTCTTGAAGTCCTGAACAGTGACGTCTCTTCCTGCCAGGCCGCAAATATAATCGGTGACCCTGGGCTGATTGGCCGATCCATAGAGAATGGACCGGAGTTCGATGCCCAGCGGTCCTCCCTGCCCGCCGTTGGAAATGGCCCTGTCGATGATGATTACGTTTTTTGCGTTTCGGAGGGCCTCCCGAAATTCCTGAAAAGGAAAGGGCCTCCAGAGCCGGTTCATCACGAGACCGACGGACGCCCCCTCTTCCCGAAGGGCGTCGACGACCAGCGTCACGGTTTCTCCGAAACTGCCCTGGGTTACAATGATGGTTTCCGCATCCTCATTCCTGT
>CAZXWJ010000415.1:0-2946 GCA_964644375.1 uncultured Desulfobacteraceae bacterium
CACAGAGACCACAGGGGTTTTAAGGTAAAAAGTAGTTTTATGATTTCTTACCCTTCATGCTTTTCATGTCCTTCGTGGTGGAAATTAGGTGTTTTAAAAATTAACCATAATCAAACGTGTTTAAAAAATCTAAAAAGTTGCCGGTTTTTGTGTTGCTGGGAGGGTACCCATGTGAGAATTGTTGCTCTGGATCTATCTGATCAATGCCACGCTTCTCATCAACCATGAGATCGACTCCGCATACTGGCATGAATGGAAACTTTTCGCCTTTACGATCCATCTCTATTTCATCAAAAAGGGACATCCTGAATTCCGCAGTTTTATCAGCGTTGCCTTGCTTGCAGGCACCCTGATCTTACCAGGTGGGGTAAGCCTCTATATAATCGGGAGCGTGTGACATGAAAAACCCTTTCGGCCGGGGGATGCAAAGAAAGGGCCTTATCCCGGCATTTGCGATCCTGTGCTTCCTGTTTTTCTGGTCGTCGCCGGTGCCAGCCATCACGGGGAACAGTGACGAGGCCTTTGGTCTCGACGGCAGTCTCAGGACGATCGGAGGGCTTTTCCGAAACTATGATTTTGCGCCCTTTTTCGGCCATGAAAAGACCGACGAATACTTCAAGGCCATCCTCCGCCTCACGGGAACCGGCAGGCCTCAGGAAGATCTCTCCTATGAAGTCCATCTGGTCCAGGCCCTGACCTATTTTTCCGGATCCGGACAAGGCCAGGGGAAAGGCGGTATCGACGTCGCGGGCGATAAATTGCGGTACCGTGCCCTGGATGAGGCCTCGGAATGGTGGACACGGGACGATGCACGGGCCGTGCTGTGGCTGGATCGGTTCAATGTCAGGATGTCCCCGGGCCCGGTGGATATCACCCTGGGACGACAGGCCGTGACTTTCGGAAAGGCCCATTTCTGGAATCCCTTGGATGTCTACCTTCCCTTTGATCCCAATCAGTTTGACAGGGACTATAAGCCCGGCGTGGATGCCCTGCGAATCGACATCCCCTTGGGAGATTTTTCAGGGTTTACGCTTCTAGGTGTACTCGGCCGGGAACTGGATGCCTTCGGCAACTATGTGAACAGCCACCGGGCGTTTGAGGCGAGTTGGTACGGGTCGTCCGTGCTCGGGCGTTTTTTCATGAATACCCACGGATGGGACGTGGCCCTTCAGGGGGGAAAGATATACGGCGGGTATCAGCTCGGAGTGGGCATGGTCGGTGAGGTCAAGGGCGTGGAGGTGCGGACAGAGACCACTTGTTTCCTGGCCCATGACAGCCCGGCCCTCGATCCGCCGTTTCGGGGGTATCTCTTCGAAGATCATGTCATGGCCGTCATCGGCCTGGGAAGGCGATTCGAAAGCAGCCTTATCCTGGAAGCGGAGTACCTCTACAACGGCGCAGGAGAATCGCACGACTTCAACGTGGCCGCCGTGCGTATCGAGCGCGGGGCCATCCAGCATCTTGGACGCCACCTTGCGGGTTTCCTGTCATCCTACGAATTCACGCCCCTTGTCATCGGTCAGGTCACGGCGATTTATTCTCTTTCAGATGCGTCCCTGGTGGTACAGCCGAGTCTGGTGTTTTCCGTTTCGAATAATTCGGAACTCCTTGCCGGTGCCGGTCTGAACTTCGGAAGCCGGCCGGAGACGAACGCGATGGGGCTGACGGACATCCGGAGTGAATTCGGTTCCTATCCCCACTTCTTGTTTGCCGAGTTTAAGGTGTATTTTTAAAATCTGTGGACCGAGGCAGGTTTGAAACCGACGGGAATGCTGTCCCCTTCCTGAATCCCCATCTTATAGAGCCCCTTCTTGGTGATCAGGGATTTGAATACCACACCCCCAACCCCCACCTGGACCTCATAGGTAAAGCCCTGGTCGGTAATGCTTTTAACCCTGCCTTCAAAATTATTTCCCGTGTTGGATCGAAGGGCCCTTGGCCCGATGAGGATATCCTCGGGACGAATGGCAATATGGCCTGTGCCTTTATGCAACGGCCGGTCGAGCTTGATCTCGAGATCCTGAACCCGGACCCTGTTATCCGTGAACTGTCCCTCAAAGATATTTTTCATGCCCACGAAATCGGCCGTGAAGGCAGATCGAGGTCTCAGGAAGATATCATCGATGGTTCCGCTTTGCTCTATCGTTCCATTGTTGATGACGGCGGCGCGGTCGGCCAGGGCCAGGGCCTCTGCGAAGTCGTGGGTCACCATCATGAAGGTGGTGTCGGAGGAGCGCTGGAGGTCTTTAAGGGTATTTCGAATCTCTTCCCTGAATCCCGGATCCAGGGCGGACAGGGGCTCATCCAGGAGTATGATCTGGGGGGATACGATGAGGGCTCGGGCCAGGGCGACGCGCTGTTTTTCCCCGCCGCTCAGGTTCAGGGGCAGGCGTTCGAGGATCGGCAATATGTCCAGTGTCTCCACGAGGCGATGGAGGCGCCTGTTGCCCTCTTTTTTGTCGATAGGGTGGTATCGCAGACCGTAGCGGATATTGTCTTCGACCGTGAGATGGGGAAACAGGGCATGGTCCTGGTAAACGAGGCTGACCCCCCTCTTTTCAGGAGGCAGAGCGGTCACTTCCCGGCCACCGATAGATATTCTTCCGCGCCTTACGGGCACCAGCCCTGAAATACCTTCCAGTAAAACCGTTTTTCCGGAACCGGTCGGCCCCATGAGGATAAAGAACTCGTTCTCCTTGATGTGCAAAGAGATATCATGAAGGCTGAATCCCGGAAGATTGATATGAAGGTTTTCAATGCGAATCATGTCTCGGTCTTCCTGTGCAAGGTCAAGATTCGAAGGACCAGAAAAAGGGTCAGGCAGATGAAAACAAGCCAGACGCCAACGGGCTGGGAGTACTTCAACCCATAGGCCTCAAAGCGTTCGTAGATCATGACCGGGGCGATCATCGGGTGGTAGGCCACGATGACGACCGCTCCGAATTC
>CAZXWJ010000416.1:0-2935 GCA_964644375.1 uncultured Desulfobacteraceae bacterium
ACCTGCTGCAGATACTCCCGGTCCACCTTTCCCTTTTTCTTGAGTATGTCGGTCAGAAATTTCACTTTCTGCGCGGGAATCATCTTTGGGTCCCTGTCATTGGCAAGATAGAAGTGACAGGTGTCCGCGCACAGGCCGCAATGGGCGCAGATACTGAGCCAGGTCTTAAAGCGAGCTCCCATTCTCGGTTTCAAGAAATCCATGATCTCCCTGGAATTGATCTCATCGCTCATCATAAGGCTCCTTCAGTATTTGATATCGATATCATGCGAATCATCCGTCACATGGAATATCCCCGACGGCCGAATTCAATGGCTGTGGCACCCCTGGAGAAGAAAAAGAGGATGAAATGGGAAAGCTTGGTGAAAGGGATCAGGATGAGCAGGATTTCCCCGGTGAGGATGTGGATGAGCAGCATGTTGTCTCCTAGAAACCCGATACCGTCCAGGGTTCCGTGCATGAGGAAATACCCCGTCATAAAGGGCAACGCGGCGACAACCAGCAACAGATAATCTAAAAAAGTTGATAGCAGGCGAATATCAGCGGAAAAAATGCGCCTCAGCAAAAAGAAAAGAGCAATGGCCAGAAAGACCAGGGTCATCCAGTCCGCCAATCCGTCCGGCATGCTCCACCATGAGAACTCGAACCGCGATTCCTCCCAGAGGGTAATATGACCGGAAAGCCACAGGGGGACCGCGATAAGGCAAATGTGGAACAGATAGCCGGATATCGTAAAAAAAGGATTTTTAGCCACACTCTTGTTAAGAGGCAGCAACCAGCGACCGAAGGTGCTCAAGACATACTTCCAACTGAAATGCTGATAGACGATCTTGTCCATCTTCCGCGCGATGGCAAAGAAAAGGACCGCCCTCATAAGGCTGCCGACGATAAAGGTCAGGAATGCGACCCATAGGAGAGGGCCTTCGACAAAAGAATAAAAGTCCATAATCTTCCTGGTCTCCTTTCATGGTCCGAAATTGCCGATCCGGAACGCCCGGAAAATTCTCGAAGGTCTGATTCAATTTTTCATTACAAAGGCCCATCCGTTGAGGGCTGCATCAATGGTTGAGGAGCATCCCCGATGAGGTTGGTAAAAGGAAACGTTCATATCAACACGACGATCATATAACGTTTTTCGATTCGAGTTTGAAGTGATTGAAATGGGTGGGAAAAATCGTCTGCAGCCGTCTACCGCCTATTTATCTACAGACAATTAAATATATACATAATTACTTCCATAGTCAACCTGGAAATGGCTTCATGAATATCCGGGTCCAGGGGGCCCGGCCATGATCAAGGTCCGGAGGGTATGACTTACAAAACACCTTTGCTCCAACCGGTTTCAGGTTTCAACCCGTTCTGCGGAAACACATATCGGTTCAGCTTACATTCACCCACTGTGCCCCACATGAGGCAACGGTTATCAAAACAGGGCAGCGACAGTGCCCTGCCCTGTTTTAGCAACATATTGCTTCAAAGACTCAGCCCCTGCGCTCCCGACACTTGAAACCTCTATGAGTCAACAAGTTGTTCAGATGGCAAAGCCACTGACCTCTGAGCTGGTCCAAGAGGACCTTGGTTTTTCATATGAAACCGAAACCGGAAACCCTAGTGCTTTTTCAAGGCCTGGGCAAAGGGGTTGTTAAAGGGGCTTGGCGCCTGTTTCTTCGACCGCGATCCGGTTTCCTTTTTCCCGGGTTTCCCGGGAACCCGGTCGTTTCTTTTTTCGGGCGGCTCAGGATGTTCCTTCATGGAAAGAGAAATTCGTTTTCGTGCAAGATCCACGTCCATAACCGTCACTTCGACCTTCTGGGTTACCTTGACCACATCGTTGGGATCCTTCACGAACCGATCGGCAAGCTGACTGATATGGACCAGGCCGTCCTGATGGACGCCGATATCCACAAAGGCGCCGAAGGCCGTGACATTGGTCACCACCCCTGCGAGCCGCATACCCGCTTCCAGGTCCTCAAGGGTTTCCACGCCGTCTGCAAACTTCACATTTTCGAATTCTTTACGGGGGTCCCGGCCGGGCTTGGCCAGCTCGTCCATGATGTCATTCAGGGTGGGGAGCCCCACGGTCTCCGTGACATAGCGCGTGAGATCGACTTTTTTTCGAAGGGATTCGTCTTCCAGCAGGTCCCGGACCGTACACCCCAGGTCCCCGGCCATCTTCTCCACCACGGCGTAGGATTCCGGATGAACGGCGCTGGCATCCAGGGGGTTCTCGCCGTCCCTGATACGCAGGAATCCCGCGGCCTGTTCAAAGGCCTTAGGGCCCAAACGCGGGATTTTTTTCAGGTTCTTTCTGGAGGCCAGAGGGCCCTGTTCGTTACGGTAGGCCACGATGTTCCGGGCCAGTTGCGGCCCCAGCCCCGACACATAGGTCAGGAGTTGTTCACTGGCCGTGTTGACCTCAACACCGACGGCGTTGACGCAGCTCATGACCACGTCATCCAGCCGGTCCTTCAAATCGTGCTGATTCACGTCATGTTGATACTGACCGACCCCGATGGATTTGGGCTCGATCTTCACCAGCTCTGCCAGGGGATCCATGAGCCGCCTGCCGATCGAGACCGCCCCCCGATAAGACACATCGAGGTCCGGGAACTCCGCCCGGGCCACCTCCGACGCTGAATAGACCGATGCACCGCTCTCGTTGACCATGACCACCTGAATCTCTTTAGGGAGGTCCAGACCCCTGACAAAGGCCTCGGTCTCCCGTCCAGCCGTGCCGTTTCCAATGGCCACGGCCTCCGCATGATATTCCCGACACAACGCGGAAAAGGTGTCTCCCGAAACCGCTTTTTCCCTGGCCGATCTGAAGGTGAAAATGGTATCAGTATGCAGGAGTTTCCCCTGGCGATCCAGGCAGGAGACCTTGCATCCGGTGCGAATTCCCGGGTCCACGGCGATGACGTTCTTTTGTCCCATG
>CAZXWJ010000417.1:0-2934 GCA_964644375.1 uncultured Desulfobacteraceae bacterium
GGCGAAACTCGCTTTTTTCCTAAGTCCTGAAAATTGTTCATTTCCGGATGGGAACGAGCTAGTTTTCATCCAGAAATGGCCCTTTTTCGAAATTCCCCGCCTGCGACGGGACAGGTCCGCGTCAAACTGCGAGGTTTCTTGTGCGACTTACTGCTCGTACGTCTCCGCGCAACCTCTCGTTTTCCTTGAACTTGCAATCCCGCCATGGCGGGACTGAATTGAAAACTCACGCGTGCCCGAATTTCATTCCCGGATGGGCACGAGCTATACGTCGCAAGGAGGAACGAAGGAAGGCAACGCAGCAGATGACGCCTTGATGATTGATCAGGGTTTCCGAGGCCGAAGCGTTTCAGGGCGGGCATCATAAAAGAGGAGGCATAACAGGATTTATTTCTCAAGGTGCTGGAAGGGTCTCTTGCTCAGACCGTCCTGAGCGTCATGCCTTAGGCCTTGTACCTTCACTAGACATGGTTGCGGAGTTGCAGTTCCACCGGATGCGGTTGAAGAAAGGTCTGCGAACCGAGATAGGGTTCCTTGTATTTTCTCACGTAGTGATTGATCAGCGTGATAGGAACAATGAGTGGAACATATCCTGCCCTATATTCATCGAGGGTTTCCAGGAGTTCCTGCTTTTCATCCGGTGACAGGACCTTTTTGAAATAACCCATCATGTGCTGGATAACATTTACAATTTTCTTCGGAGTGGTCTTGAGCTTCAGGGCCTGCATGAGCAGTCTCTCATAAGTATCGAAGAGATCACGAACAGGGATGCCCTTGGCGCCGGCAACCAGCTTCCCCATCAAGCGATAATGTTTCTGACTGTGAGATAGCACAAGCAGTTTCTGACGGCTATGAAACGCCACCAGCTTTCCCGCAGTAAGTTGACCCGAAAAAACTTCCCGCCACTGTTCGAGAACAAATATCCTTTCGATAAAATTTTCCCTCAATTTCGGATCATGAAGTCTTCCCTCTTCTTCAACGGGAATCAGGGGGAAGTACTCCATAAAGGCCCTGGCGAACAGGCCCACACCCTGTTGGGCAGGCATGCCCTTGTCATTGTAGACCTTGACCCGCTCCATCCCGCTGCTGGGTGATTTGCTCTTAAAAATAAAGCCACAGAGATTCTCACTTTTCAACTCCACCACCCGCCTTTTGGCCCATGCACTCATTTTTTCCGTATAGTCCTGATTGGTGCGGGAGGTTACCATGCGGGGCGAGGCGACATCCCCTACGAGCCGCAGGGCCTCACGGGGAATGCCAAAACCGCATTCAACTTCCGGGCATACGGGGACATACTCCACATATTGCCCAAGGGTGTCTCGCAGGAATCTGTCCAGTTTGTGACCCCCGTCATATCGGACCTTTTCTCCCAGCAGGCAGGAACTGATGCCGATTTTTATTCGGTTTCCCATAATTCACCCCAATAGGATTAATAGAAACAAGTCATGAACTGACAAATGGCCCCACCGACTCCCATACAACTCGCAATACGCTAGAGAAAATGTACGGCGCCTGACACCTGAAACCTCATATCGGGCACCAAGTCGCTCAGATGGCAAAGCCTCTGAACCGTGACCTTGCATTAGAGAGCAAGGGTTTCTAGGACGAACTAAAGTGCACCAAAGCGCGGGCATTCTCCCCCTTTACCGGGAAAAAAGGAACACGGCTGAAGCCATGGACACGCAAACAGATAATTCTGATTTAGAATAAATTTTTGTGCGAAATAAAAACATGCGGTTTTAAGAATCCCGTTGTTCTATGTATATACTAAATATACCAGGCGAGGATTGCCCGAGCAACGTGAAATTCGTATCATGCCGGGTGACCTCATCACTCCCCGCCCATAAAAAGGCTTTCTCCGGAAATACCTTTCCCTCAATGGGTTGATGTGGTAATTTTTAACAGGGCCTGCAGTAACGAAACGGGCCTTAAATAACATGCGCATTAAAGAGGCCACAAGGTTGCAACTTTGGGATGGCGATCTGTCCCCGAAAGGACACCCCTATGATTGACCGGATGAAGGCCCTCATCAAGGCAAAGGATACCTGCGTTCTGGCAACGGTTTCAGAGGGAACGCCTCACTGTTCTCTCATGGCCTATGCGACCGACGACGATTGTCGTGAAATCTACATGGTCTCCCACGGTCAGACGACCAAATTCAGGAACATGACCGAAAATCCTTCCGTCAGCCTGCTCATTGATACGAGGGAAGAACACACGGGAGCACGAAGACCGGAGGCCAAGGCCATGACCGTGGACGGATTTTATGAGAAGACTGAGGACGAAACAAAAAAAAATCTTGTCCGAAGCAGGCTTCTGGAGCGACACCCTCACCTAAAATCATTTATGGCTCATCCCGAAGCGGAGATCCTGTGTATCAAGATTCGGTCTTTTCTGCTCCTGGATGGCATAAAAGAAGCCTATTTTGAGAAACTCCAAGGCTCGTAGAGACGGGAGTATCGGAGGAATGATACTGATAGGTTTTTGAAAACCATTCAGCTATAGGCTGGTCATGGCAATCTTTTTTCAAAAAGCTACGCTCATATGGGGAATGAGGCATTCCAAGAAAAAGGCTGTTTTGAAGGGCCGGCGGTCGACAGCTGATGCCGCGCCTCTCGCGAAAAAGGAACGCTTTTCCCTTCACTCCGATACCCTGAGTGTTTTATGATCAGGAATTCCGTACCCACCCATCGCACCCGCAAGGCCAATGACGTCCCAATCAATCCCCGGGGAGATTTTGTCCTCTACTGGATGATTGCAAACCGGCGAGTGACCTGGAACTACGGCCTGCAGAGGGCCGTGGAACGTGCCGTGGAACTGGGCAAACCCCTCGTTATTCTGGAGGCCCTCCGCATCGGGTATCCATGGGCCTGCGAACGTTTTCACGGCTTCATCCTGGAGGGCATGGCGGACAATGCCCGAAGACTTCAAAAG
>CAZXWJ010000418.1:0-2927 GCA_964644375.1 uncultured Desulfobacteraceae bacterium
TTGCTCCATAGTTCATGGGTTTATTCGCTTTTCTCCATTCCAATCTTCCCCTATTCCAACATTCCAGCTTCAGCGCCGAAGGCGCTGAAACCCCTCACCACCTGAACAACCGGCTTCCCGTCAATCTCAACATCACTCGATTGACCGCATAATCATCCGTATCGATATCATCATCCCGATCCGTGTAGGTATAGTCCAAAGCAAGAGAGAACCACCGATGGAAATCCCAACTCAACCCGCAATTCCCTCGCCATGTCTTTGATACGATATTCGAATCATCCTCCTCCCACCGGTAGGAACCGTCGAGGTGGCCATTCAACGACTCGAGAAGTCGGTACTCCAATCTCGTCATGGCGCCCCAAAACTTCGTAAAACCCCGGTCCTCCGCATCCATATAGGTCTCATCCCAACCGCCGTCACCCCCGAACGTAAGACTCCCCCTCTCGAAGCCCTTGACCAGCGAAGCATGAAAGGTCGGCCCATCGTCATCATCTGAAAATTCACTTTTTCGTATGAAGTAACTCAGGTCTGCAGTCAAAGAAAGTTCCGGGGAAAAGGCATGCTCGATGCCTACGGACCCATCATGGACGTCATAGTTTTCGGTGACACCGTCAAAATTGCGGGTCGTATAGGTGTAGCCTGCAAAACCCGTTGAATGGGGACTGAAACGACGAAGGTAGCGAATACCCGGGGCATGCCCGGTGTAGTCATCGCCCGGGATGGAATTGTCGTCACGTGAAAAGTCCAAAGTGACATAAGAATAGCTCAATTCCATACCATTTTGAGTGTTGAACCAGTATGTCATGGATGCATATGGGCTCTGTTCGGTACTGTCATCCAGGGTCACATCGTCATTCTCGAGCAAGGAATGCCGGTATCCGAAGTTCAGGACATTTTCAGGCCCGAACGAATAACGAAAGTCAACATGAGCCGCATTCCTCTGGTATGTATTCCGTGTTCGGCGAACACCGGTTATGCCTTCGGTCTCTTCAATGGGTTCTTCGGATTGGATATAGGTATCACTCAGTTCAAGCCTCCAATTTTGGGACAAATCCTGCAGCAAGGTTAAGGCTCCCGAATGCCGGGTCGTGTTATTGTCGTCGTAGTCCGCATACCAGACAAACGTCGGCGCATAACGGAGTCCGAAATCCGTTTTTTCAGACAGAACGTGAAGCTCGAGACCCGGGGAGACGGTCGTGATATAGTCAGATTTCTCATTATCCGCCTCCAGGTCGATGTTGTCATCATAGGTCTCGCCTACGGAGATACTTGGGGTCAGCTCGATGTGGGTTTGAGAAAAAGAGGGTCGCGGAGACAGTAAACAAGCCACCATAAAGAAAAAAGAAACAAGCCTGATTGCCCTAATCAATGCATTTTCCATATTCATTTCTCCGCTCCTGGGTGAAAGGTGAAAGGACAGTTTTGAAAAGTTCAAATTCCAAAGCTCAAATTTCAAGTCAATTCCAAAGCTCAAATGCAAAAAAAACCCTGATCGCCTACAGTCCCCGCTTTCTAGCTCAAAATCAATCTTTTATCTGTTTTACATTCCTTGGCAAAAGAATCGACGAAAATATGAGGGTTAATTCTTGAGCTTCACGCCATAGGACCTTGCATTCATCCTTGCGGGTGGGATTCGCTTTAGCGATCATTCTCAGCCAATGTTTCGATTCCTTTGCCTCTTTCTTAGAAATTGCGATCTTGTGTCTAAAATCTTTTTTCGACTCTGCCCCGTCTGCCTCCATGTAGTTTGCCCCTACACTGGTACCAGCCCGGACAATTTGACGTATAAGTTCATTGTTAATCACATTCTTCGGCAGGGTTTTTACAAACTCGATAATACTTTCACCAAAAAGGGCCGTCCTCTCCTCAAGGTCGTAAGTCTCACCCTTCTTGGTTTTATCTGGCGCTGTTTTTGTAAATTTAGGCTTTGACATTCACTTGGCATTTGGATTTTGACATTTGTCATTTTAGGGCAAGCCTACGGCACCACAATCGTATCCCCGGGCTTAAGGAGAATATTCTGCGCAGCGCTTTTTCCGGAAATGAAATCTTTATAATTAAAACGAATCTGAATTTCTTCGCCCCCTTCTCTCCGGATGATTAAAATGCCCTTTTCATCCGCCCACTCGGCAAATCCGCCGGCCGTCGATAGGGCCTGCAAGACCGTCATGCTCGGTACAAGAACGTAAGGACCGGGGTTGGCCACTTTGCCGATGGTATAAATCCTTCGGCTGCGGCTCTCCCTGACAATGACGGCCACATTAGGAACCGTTACGAACTCCTTTAGACGCCCGGTCAAATCTTTCATGAGCTCGGTAACGGTCTTTCCCTGGGCCGTCACCTCCCCGATCAAGGGGAAACTGATCCTGCCGTCAGGCATCACCGTAATTTCCTGAGTCAATTCCTCCTCTTTCCACACATAGATATAGAGGAGATCATTGGGGCCGATACGATAGGGTATCGTTGCGGCATCCAGGGAGGATGGCGCCGCTTTTTCAGCGGATGCCGCTGGAGAAGGGTTGCCTATAAGGAATACTCCGACTATCATTGCCAGAAATACAGGGATTCTATGGCATTTTTTATGTCTTTGCATCATGGCTTTCTCCTTATGAATTCCTTATTTCATATTCATTGTATTTAATAAAAAGCGCCTTTTAGCTTATCTTAAGCCTCTTGGACTCTTTTCTCTTATTCCAACGAATCGGATTCAAAACATGACTATTTTCCTCAAAATAAGGACATTAAATGCCGTATCCGATATCTTTTGAATCAAATCTCGAATTCCCTTGATCGCCTGGTGTCCCCATATAAGTGTGTTATCTATAATGTTGCAAAATTTTACACAGTTCTGGAAATATGTCAACCATTAAAAGTAAAATAAGGACGACCCCTCGGGCGGAAGGAAAAGAAGCTCAAGGCTCAAGGCT
>CAZXWJ010000419.1:0-2916 GCA_964644375.1 uncultured Desulfobacteraceae bacterium
GTTGAGCCGCCTTACCAGATGGGCCACGTGTTCCCCCATGGGCCTATCGGGAGTGCCGGCCGTAAAACCCGTCATCGTCTTGGAGATATGTTCATCGAATTTGACGAGGAATCCCCGTTTGAATCGCTCGCAGTACTTGGCCTTGAGATCGTTTTCGACATCTTCACTTGCGGTCAAACCGAATTTTGGAATCCACCAGTCTTTGTTGCGTTTTTCCAGGACCAAAATGGCATTTAGAAATCGTTCCATATGAACGACGTCCGCTACCAGATCCTCTTGCAACACCACGGGTTTGGAGATTTCCAGAGAGGCATCTCTGAGAATTTTAAGGTTTTTCGCGAAGGAAAAACTCAAAAGGCCACAGAGGGCCACGGCGACGGCGAACCATGCTGCAAGTCCCAGATTCTGGGTCAATCTGCTCCATTCCAGGGTTCGTCGCGTCGGGATGAAAAGGCTCCGGTCGAAGGGCATGATGCGTGAGAAGAAGTCGTGCAGGAAAAGTCCCTTGCTTGTTCCGGGCAGCATTTCCCCTTCATCGATCAATCCGAGTTCTTTCAGGAAATGGGAATAGGGGCTTCCCTCCTGTTTTCCGCTACTGAAAAAAAGGCCCCGAAGAATGGGTGTTTCTTGATAGGAACTCTCTTGAAAGGCGGCCTTCATGAAGACATCGACGCCCGATTTGATCCTTTCGAATTCCTCAGGAAAAAGGAGAAGACCGGGATCATTGGCCCTGGACCGGGATTTGTGAAAAAGAAGCAACCTGAGATCTCGCAGGCGTTCGCTGATGGAGTGAATGGCACGTTTCGTAAATCCCTCCGCATCGGTTGTGAGGTCGCCATTGATCATCCCCATGGCCTGGGCTTGTGTTTCCTCTGAAAGGGCATCGCAGAACCGGGTCATTCCCTGGATGAGATCACACTTCGTCACCAGGACGTAAACGGGGAATTTTACACCAAGCGCCCGCATCAATTCATCTATGCGGCGGCGGATGCCCCTGCCTTCTTCCTCCAGTTCCTCCGGGCGGCCGGAGGCCATCTTGTCGGCAGGCACCGTGACCACAAGTCCGTTCAGGGGTTCCTTCTTCCTGAATTTAGCCAGCAGACTGAGGAATTTTTGCCATTCCTCCTTATCCCGCCCTTCATCGACGGGGATGGCGTACCGGCCTGCCGTATCGATAATGACGGCCTGTTCAAAGAACCACCAATCGCAGTTTCGGGTCCCTGAGATCCCGGACGTTCGGGTCACCTCTACGAAGGGTGAAGACAGCCGTGCGCTTTTTATCGCCGTCGTTTTTCCTGAACCGCTTTCTCCGATCACAATGTACCAGGGCAGGACGTATAGCGGGTTTCCCCTTTTCTTGAGGTGGGATTTTCTGAGGGCCGTGACGGCCTCCTTCCATCTTGCCTGAAGCTCCTGCAGATCCGCTTTATCATGATCCGGGAGGTTCTTTTGGGAGGATTCGTCCTGTTCGATGACCTCCTGCACAAATCGTTTCTCGCGCCCACGGAGCATGACCCTCCTCAAAACATACAGCCCGATTCCTATACCCAAGAGTCCAATGAGTATAAAGATCCCGACCCACCACTTCCACTGCAGATAGAAGACAAGGGCGAAGACAAGGGCGACAAGGAAAACGATCAAAAAGATAAGAACGGCAACCTTCAGGGTTTTCAGAAAAATCTGCTTCATTTATGCCACCGTACTCAGGAGGTTTTCAGTAATGTTGCTCAGTACAAACCGATAAATAAAAAACAAAACCCCAAAGAGGACTACGGGAAAACCGATGCCCAACAACATCATCAGGGAGAGGTCCCACCGGGAACGCTTCGGGGCCGCGGCATCTATTGATTGAGGATAGGCTTCAGGGAAGAGCTCTCCTTTTTCAAGGGAAGGGAGTCCCAAAGAACTACCCATGAGGACCTTTAAGTTGGACGTTTTGAGTTGTTCCAGGAGGAACCCGTCGCCCTCATTGATATAACGGCCGGTAAATCCCATGGCTAGGCAAAGGTAGAATACCTCCCGCACGTCCCTCTGGTGGGGTCCGAGGCCGTTCAACCGCTCGTAAAACAATTCTCCCGCATCCGTCGTTTCAAAATGAATGCGCTGCAGTTGCAGCCTCTGCCATTGCCCTTTTTCATGCCATTCGGAGCTCAACATGCCTTCATCAATCCAGGCGAAAATGGCAAAACGAGCGAGGTCGTAATCTTCCCGGGATATGTTGCCCTCACCGGCCCGTGCGTCGCAATTTAACACCAGACGATCGATATCCGCCCTCACTTGATCGAAGGAAGGTTGTCGGGCCTGCACGGACTTGAAAAAGTAGGTCACATAGGCCAATAAGTCCATGAAACAATCAATTAATCGCATCGTTACGTCCTCCCTACGACCATCAATTCAACTTTGAGATCCTCAGGCGCCGCATCCCAATAAAGTGCGATGTTGCGGTCCCTTTGCACCTGATCCCATTGATCGTGATGGTGGTCGATCTGGCAATAGAGGGTACGCGTCCTTCGGGGGAGCTCCCGGGGTGGTGTCGTAAGATGCTCGATGCCTATGCCCGGAAGAGAACGGGCGATGAGGATCGGGAGCTGCTGCCGTGAACTCAGCTTGGAAATGTTTTCCAGGGCTTGAAGGACAGGCTTTGGATCCGCTTCCGTTTCAAAGACCAGATAATATCGGTTCCGCCCTTCAAAGAGGGAGGGGGGCAGTTCGGTGGAATAATAGGTTCCGTCGTAGAGAAGGGGTAAGGTGTATTCCGGCCCCGCCGTGATCTCATCCAGGAGCAAAGTTATTATTGCTTTCGCATTTTCAAAGCACTTCCACAGATCACCGTGTACATAGTCAAGGGCGCCTTGAACCCCGTCCGCCGTCGCCCCCATGACATCGACCTGTTCGGAAAAGGAAGAAAGCTCTCCA
>CAZXWJ010000420.1:0-2916 GCA_964644375.1 uncultured Desulfobacteraceae bacterium
CCCGGTCGCCCAAGACGTCATAGGCCTCGTTGATTTCCTTGAACTTGTCCTCGGCCTTCGGATCTCCTGCGTTCGTGTCGGGATGGAATTGAAAGGCCAGTTTCCTGTAAGCCTTTTTGATTTCGTCCTGTTCGGTGTCTTTTGCGATACCTAAAATTCCGTAATAGTCTTTTCTTTGCATCATATTCCTTAAGATTTTCTATTTTGAGCCAGCCTAATCATACAAAAGGAGTTTAACGGATTCGAAATCGAAATTCAAGCACTTTGGGCCGCTGACTTCGCTGCCTTATCTTCGTATCCTGCCTTGAGGGTGGACCTGGGGGGCTTACTGACCTAAGGCCTTGAGGTCGTTTTCTAAATCGGAAATTTCGTCTTCAAGTGCCTCAATGGCAAGGAGCTGGTGCGGCCTGACTGAATGGGCGGGAAGGGCGGCTTCCCGGTCCCCGAGTTCATCTTGAAGTCTTGTGATTTTTTCGGTCAAGGTCTCCCGTTTAAGGGCAAGGACTTTCTCCGCTTTTCTGATTTCATCGAGGAAACGAGAGACCTTCCTGAAATCCTTTTTGAATCTTATGGATCGGCCGTGATCGTCCGTGGCGTTGGTTTGGGTGCAACTGTCCGCACCGGCGGGCAAAATTTTCAGTAGGGCCTCGTAGACGTTTTCAGGTGAAAGGCCTCCTGCGAGAATGACCGGAATGCCACTTTGCAGAACCAGTTCACGGGATCTCTCCCCGTCACAGGGCGTGCCGGTGATACCCACAAAGCCTTCCACGGGTTCTTCCCCGATCCAAGTGTCGATCAGGAAACAATCACTCAGGGGTTCCAGCGTGCGGGCAATTTTGAGAAAGGGAAAATCAGGAAAAGCCCCCTCCAAAGGGATGGGAATGGATCGTACGATATCGATTTCAGGGAATCTGTCTTTCAAATCCCTCTGAGCCTGCAGCAATTTTTCAAGCTTGATTTCTCTGCCCTGGCGGTCCGTAAGATTTTCGCAGAAATGGATAAAATGAGGTCTGTAATAGTCCAGTGCCCTATAGAGGTCGTCCCCGTCAAAGAGAGGGATCAGGCTGTTTTGTGACCCTGTGCCGTTCGATAGGCGAATGACGTCTCTTATAGCCGGTTGCCGCCACATATCTTGGGAAAGCAGAACGCTTCCGATGCGGTCCACCCCGAGCTCAATGCACTTTTCTGCTTCCTCGGGCGTCTGGATTTCGTATATCTGAGTGATCATTTAAATTGTGTCTCTTCTTGTTATTCATTGTAAAATTCTTGGTGTCAGGTCTTGAATGTGCGGCCCGCCTTGTCTTCTACACTCTTGATTTTTTTGTCCAGTGCCCCTTCGACTCCCTTGCGGTGGTCGAATTTGACGCTCAGGCTGATCCTGTCCGAATCCTTTTCAAGGGCACGGAAGCACCTGGTGAGGAGGGCAAGAAGAGCCCCCCACTCCCCTTCGACAACGGTTCCCATGGGGTTTAAGCGATAGGGCAGCCCGCTTTCGTCAACAATGCCGAGTATCCTGGCCACATAGGGACTGAAACTCGCCCCTTTATCCAGGGGGATCATGGTAAACTCCATCAATGTCATATCGTTTCTCCCATAGAGCGGTCCTCATCTCGAAAGACTAAAATAGATGATTGGCATCATTCTGTCAAAATGTTATCAAAAGGAATAACGATTTGATTGCGTGAAATAAGGAGAAGCGTCTATGCATGTCACGAAGGTTACGTTTCATCCGGAAAATTTTCCCAATGATCAGGTCTATCCTTTCAATCAGCCCTTGTTCCACAAGACCGGGGAGCTTGCCTTTTCCTCACCGCTGACCTTTTTTGTCGGGGAAAACGGTACAGGGAAATCCACCCTGCTCAAAGCCCTGGTCCACAAGTGCGGGATCCATATATGGCGTGACACGGACAGATCCAGGTTTGAGAACAATCCTTACGAAGAGGAGCTTTACCGATACATCGACGTGGAATGGTCAAACGGCATTGTGCCCGGGGCCTTTTTTTCGTCCGAAGTCTTTCGCTACTTTGCCCAGTACCTGGATGAGTGGGCCGCGGCCGGGCCGGAAATCCTCGATTATTTCGGTGGAAAATCACTGATGACGCAGTCTCACGGCCAATCCCTGATGTCCTATTTCAAGGCTCGATACCGGATCAAAGGCCTGTATATCGTGGACGAACCGGAGACCGCCCTCTCGCCCAAGAGTCAATTGGAGCTGCTCGAGGTCCTCAAGCAGATGAGCGCGGCGGGACACGCCCAGTTCGTCATTGCCACCCATTCACCTATCCTCATGGCCTGCCCCGGCGCAGCGATCTACAGCTTCAACGGCGATGCCCTGGAAAGGATCGCTTATGAGGAAACGGAACATTACAGGATCTATAGAGACTTCTTCGAGAACCGAAACCGATATCTCTGAGGTCACTTGCGATCCGGGATCGATTTTTTCGATACCCCCTGTTTGAACTACCCTTCTTTCTCCAATTGCTCATGGATGGCCGATCCCACCGATCTCCCGAGTTCAACGCATTGGAGAATGGCCGCTCTTGTGGGAATGTTTTTTACCTTCAAAGAGCCGATCACCGTCATGTCCATACTCTCCAACCCCCTGGTAAGGTGCTTAACCGATTCACCACTCCACCCGTAAGAGCCGAAGGCTGCGCCGATTTTCCCCTGGGGTCTCAGGCCTTCCATGTACCGAAGCATGTCCGCGATCAGGGGAAGAACCCCGTTATTGTGGGTGGGGGAACCGAAAATGACGGCCGTGGCATCCAGAACTTCGGCCATGACGTCGCTGCGGTGACAGGCCTTCATGTTGAAGACCCTGACGCTGATTCCTTCTCTGTTCAATCCGTCGGCAACGGCACAGGCCATCCGCTCGGTGCTCTTCCACATGGTGTCATAGACGATGACGGCCTTGGC
>CAZXWJ010000421.1:0-2905 GCA_964644375.1 uncultured Desulfobacteraceae bacterium
TTCGATATCAGGGAGCCGGGCAAGGGCAAGAACATGTTCCTCAGCTTCGGCATCGCCATGGCGATGGGCGCGGAATCCATCGGCCTTTTAGATGCGGATGTCCGAACCTTCAGACGGGTGCAACTCGATCGCCTTTTCTATCCCGTCGTGGTCCTTGGTTATGATTTTTCAAAGGCCTACTATGCACGCATCAAGGATCGGGAACTTTACGGCAGGGCCAAACGCCTCCTTCTCGATCCCCTCCTGCTCTCGCTCAAGAGGAAGTTCACGGAGACCAAAGAAGAAAAGATGTTGCGCCTCATCGATTTTCTGCTGAGCTTTCATTATCAGCTTTCCGGAGAAGTGGCCTTTCACGTGGATCTCCTGAAAAAGATGCGGTTTGCCACCAATTGGGGGGTGGAGATCTTTACCTTGATCGAGGTCTATAGAAAGGCCTCCGATCCCGCTCAGGTGATGTTTTCCGAACGACCCTTTGACCATAAACATCAGGATGTTTCAAAGGATGACAGGACGAAGGGTCTCAACAGAATGGCCGTGGATATCGTGACCACCCTCATGAACGCCCTGGTGATCGAGGAGGGCCTGGAGATTTCCGATACCTTTTTCAGGGATCTGGCCATCACCTACAATGCCGTGGCAGAGGAGCAGATCAAAAAATACTCGGACGACGCCTCCTTCAGCAATCTGCAATACGATCGGAATGTCGAGGAGTCTCTGGTGAAAAATGTCTTTAGAAATTCCATTGTTTATGCCGGTGAACTGCTGACCTCTCCCTATCGGATGACGGAGAAATTTTTAAGATTTGTGCATTCCCATGAGGAGTTCAACCCCTTTCTGGAAAGGGGGCTCGCCGACGCGATCCTCGCGGTTGAGGAAAAGGCCCAGCAAAGTGTCTTCGAGACGCCTCAGACCGTTTCATGGGAGAGGGTCTCCAATAAATTGCCTCGCATTTTTTTCGATCTGATCGAAGTGGTTGAGGATGAGAAGCGACGATTCTCCTAAGGATGTCGGGAGCCCTACCCGCAATGGTCGGGACCTTCGGGACGCCGATACCCGCTTTATGATAATTTTCACCGATCTGGACGGGACCCTGCTGGATCACGAGACCTACGATTGGGTAGCGGCTGAACCGGCCCTTGATGCCTGCCGTCGCCGGGGCGTTCCCGTGGTTATGGTCTCCAGTAAAACCCGGGCGGAGATGGAAAGGGTGAGGATCGAACTTGGCCTCAACGCCCCCTTTATCTCCGAAAACGGCGGTGGCGTCTTTTTTCCGAAAAAAAGCGTCCGGGAACCACCCCCAAAGGCGGTTGATGCGGGAAACCTGTGGGTATGGCCCCTGGGCCCTTCCTATAGAAACCTGGTGAGGGCACTCAGGGATATGCGGCACGAGTTGGGGTGGAAGATAAGGGGCTTTTCCGAAATGCCCCCGGAGGAGATCTCGAGACTTACCGGTTTGAATCGGGAGGCCTGTCTGCTTGCAGCCAGAAGGGAGTACGACGAGCCCTTTGTATTGGAGAAACCCTATGAGCGGGTCGCCTCGATGCTCGAAAAGGCGGCGGCGAGTCGAGGTCTGAGGGTATCGGCCGGTGGCAGGTTTTTCCATCTTCACGGTAAAAACGGCAAGGCTGAGGCTGTGCAGAAATTGATTTCATGGTATAAAAAAACCTATCCTCGAATATGTGCCATCGGCCTTGGGGACAGTCCCAATGACTTCGGTATGCTCAAGGCCGTGAACAACCCTGTTTTGATTCGATCGGATCGGCGGTTTCTTGGTATTGAAAAGGACATTCCCGGAGTGCGGATCACCTCGGAGACGGGGCCTAGGGGGTGGAATGTCGCCGTGCTCGATTTATTGCAAGATTTGAAGGGAGGTTCTTTCTGACATGTTTGAAAAGGATGCAAATCCTGAAGGCATTACAAAGGCTGATCTTGTGGTTGCGATCCCTTCTTACAGGGAGGCCGATTCAATCGCTTTTCCGACCACCAAGGCGAGTGAAGGGTTGATGACGTATTTCCCTGAAATTTCTTCCGTGATTATCAACTGCGACAACAACTCTCCGGACAATACAAAGCAGGCCTTCCTGGACACGCCGACTCGGGTTCCCAAAATCTACGTTTCCACACCTCCCGGGATTAAAGGGAAGGGCAACAATTTTAAGAACCTTTTCCAAAAGGTCGTGGACCTGGGGGCGAAGGCCATCGTTGTTGTCGATGCCGACCTCAAGAGCATCACACCGGAGTGGATAAAGCATCTGGGTGAACCCCTTTTCAGCGATTTTGCCTATGTGGCGCCGCTCTATGTTCGCCACAAGTTCGACGGCACGATCACCAATGGAATCGCCTACCCCCTATCGCGGGCCCTCTACGGGAGAAGGGTGCGCCAGCCCATAGGGGGTGATTTCGGGTTCAGTGGCGAGCTGGCGAAGGCCTACCTGGAGAGTGGTATCTGGGATGAGGCCGTGGCAAATTTCGGCATTGACATCTGGATGACCACCCTGGCCCTCACCCGAGGGGCGCAGGTCTGCCAGTCCTTTATGGGCAGACCCAAGATTCATCGACCAAAGGATCCGGCAGCGGCCCTGGGGCCGATGTTTCGTCAGGTCGTAGGGACCATTTTCGCCATGATGACCCATTTTGAATCCTACTGGAGCAGGGTAAGATACAGCAAGCCCACGGCCATTTACGGCTTCGGCCTCGGTGAGGTGGAAATGCCACCCAAGGTGGATGTGGACTCCAAAAAGCTCTTTGAGAAATTTCATGACGGCCTTGAACGGCACCGGGAGATCCTGGAAGGTGTGCTGTCCAAAGATGTCTTTCAGAAACTTCTGGAAATCAAGGGCATGCGGGAGAAGATGTTCGCTTTTCCCACGGATCTCTGGGCGAGGGTCCTCTATGATATGGCGGT
>CAZXWJ010000422.1:0-2889 GCA_964644375.1 uncultured Desulfobacteraceae bacterium
GGGCCGGTCGCGCGAAGGCGGCAAAGATCAGGATCAGGACCATGGTCAGCATGAAGAGGGCGTCCTGGGTCAGGGTGCGACCCTTGGCCTCTTCATCCGGGAGATAGATCTGTCCGGCCGTTCGGGCGGCGTCATCCTTTCTGAAGATAAAGGCCATGAGCAGGCCCGTTATGATCGCGAAAAGCACGGCGCCGATGGCTCTTGCCAGTCCGAGTTGCCAGCCCAGGATGCGGGCGGTCAGCACGATGGCAAGCACATTGATGGCCGGCCCGGAGTAGAGAAAGGCCGTTGCCGGACCGATGCCGGCCCCCCTGGCGTAGATCCCTGCAAACAGGGGCAGGACCGTGCAGGAGCAGACCGCAAGGACCGTTCCCGAGACCGAAGCCACCGAATAAGACAAAATCTTTCGAGCCGTGGCGCCGAAATATTTGAGGACCGATGCCTGTGATATAAACACGCTGATTGCGCCGGCAATGAAAAAGGCGGGGATCAGGCAGGTCAGGACATGCTGCCTGGCATATTCCTGGAGCATGAGAAAGGCCTCGAGGCCTGACCGTCGAATGGTTTCCTGACCCCAGGGGATGTAATAGCAACCGATGAATATCAGGATAATAAGTAGGAGTTTGTTTCTTTCTTTCATTGAATTCAGTCCGCTGTTTAGGATAATGGGGTGTTGTTTTACGGGAAAAACCGAATACGCATATTCCTATATGACGATATATTTGTGGTAAAAAAAAATTATCGTCCGCAGATGTCCTCCCGTCGGATCATCGGGAGTTGGTCGATGATCTCGGAGATTTTGGGCTCGTCCTCGAGCCAGTGCCTGAGATTTCCCAGGAGGGAAGCAACATAGGGACTGCCCGCGCCGTCCGTGAGGTGGTAATTGACCCAGAGACCGTCTTTTTGAAAAGAGACGAGTCCGGCATCTTCAAGTATTTTTAAATGCTTGGAGACCGTCGGTTGGGATACCTCAAGAGCGGCCCGCATTTCACAGACGCACATGGTCTTGTGTTGGAGCATTTTTACGATCTTTACGCGGTTGGGATCGGACAGGGCCTTCATGACCTTGATGAAACCTTTCATGTTGTAACTCCCTATTGTATGCACTTTTTAGAATATAGTGGCCGGCCATGAAAATGTCAAGTCGAAAATTTTTCGGCATGAATAGAAGCCCCAACTCTCATCAGGCGATCCGGGGTATGTATATCCGGGGCTTTACGTTATAATCACCGGGCAGTTCAACCGGCAGGAAAGGCCTGAGGTGGTCACAACGTGTGAACGGTCCCAGGGTCTGAAACATCCCTCTTGGGTTATTGGTGAATGTCAGGCACTCGAGAGCGGAGATCAGGAGGATGTTGCTGAACCTGCCCGAAGGGCACTATAGATCATGACAGGCCAGCTTGTCCCGTGAGAGGCCTCTCCTTGTCAGGGGCGGCCTAATATATGTCTGGGTTTATCCGCGGTAAAAGAAAAAAGAAGGATTAGCCGCAGACGTGCGCAGAATTGTAATTCAAAGGGGAGATGAACTGATGGAATGGTTGAATGCGGGTAATATCGTGATGGCCGTTATTGTGCTGTTGATGATCGGTTGTGTGGTCAAACTCTTCACCTGCGATATCGGAACCAACAAAACGTTCTATATCCTCGCCTTAATCGGGTTGGGTATGGGCCTGTACCTGTGGCGAAGTGGTGCCGTGGCCGAGCTCGTGACAAGTATGCTTGGAGCCGTGAAATGAAAGAATCGAAAGCCAGGGACGGGAAAGGTCCAAGAAGGTGATGCTTCAAGGTGGTTCTGATTCCAGGACACAAGGGGGGCGTAGAAAACCCTATGCGAAACCGACGCCGTCGGAGATACAGGCGGCCCGGGGGAGAAAACTGCCGGACATCCTTGCACCGGGGCTTGGCGTACTCTTTTGTGGTATCAACCCGGGGCTTTACTCGGCCGCGGTGGGCTGCCACTTCGCTCGGCCCGGTAATCGTTTTTGGAAGGCCCTGCACGGATCGGGTTTCACCCCTCGTCTTTTGGAGCCGTGGGAGCAGATGGACCTCATCGATTACGGGTGCGGTTTGACGAACCTCGTCGGGCGAACCACCGCAACGGCGCGGGAACTGGATGACGAAGAGCTCGTTCGAGGTCGTCGCCTCCTGATGCGCAAGGTCCGGCGGTATGAACCGCGAATCGTTGCGATCCTGGGTCTCGGGGCTTTTCGGACCGCCTTTCGAAGGAAGGTCACCCTGGGGCCGCAGCAAAATATGATCGGCAATTCCCGGCTTTGGGTATTGCCTAACCCGAGCGGTCTCAACGCGCACTATCAGCTGCCCGAACTGAACCGCCTGTTTGGGGAGCTCAGAAATGCGGCATTCCGATAGACCGGGAACTGGGTGAAGACGGCCTTTAAAATCGTCAGGCAATTTCACCTGGAAAACGGAGAGCCCTGCAGGAGCCTTGTCATCTCCCGCCGGCAAAGTTATCATGGCGCCATCCTGGGGGTCCTTGCGGCAACAGGCATGGAAAAGCGAAGAGTGAAATATGAGATGAACGCTGATAAGGGAATTAAAAAGCAAATACAGAATTTGGCTGAAGATATTACCAAGAGGCAACGGCAGACTTGATCCTCACCCTGGTTTATATTCCTCTCCCGACAACCAGAAATCGATGAGGGTAATTTCCGGCAGTGGGCAGCCGGGGACAGTTTAAATCGTCGCAGCCCGTTGAGCCCCATCTATTTCAATCTCATTCCCCTATCAACACCTTTACCGAAAACAGCCTACCGAAAACAGCCTTGAGCTGAAATCGGTAATCTTGGTGGTTTTCACCGTCTCCGAAGATGCGGTCAAGTCTGCCTTTGATTCTTGCTGTGGGTTTTTTTGATAGTTTAGCGCCATGTC
>CAZXWJ010000423.1:0-2856 GCA_964644375.1 uncultured Desulfobacteraceae bacterium
CAATGGCTAACCCGCTACCACACTTTTGCCGCATCCAATCCTGGTGGGCCAGGATGGATCCCGCGGCATACACGTTTGGGTATACCAAGCGCTGCTTCTCGTCGACCGGCCTGAAATCGCTATCAACCTCCAATCCGGAGCGGTTGATCAGGTGACCTCCGGGATGAAAAAGATCCCTGTGATGCCAGTCATCACGGCGAGGCGGTTGAAATACGGGCAGATCGAAAATGGACTCATGAACACCTGTCCGTTCGGCGTGCAATCCTCTGCCTAAAAAGCGTCCAGTGGCCAGAATGACTGCTCCGGCCCTGACCATCACAGACGGAGCTTCGCCGCCCACCCGGACACTAAATGATCCTTCTTCTGTTCTTTCGACCCCCAGAACTCTATTCTGGGAATAGACACGCACACCCAGCCGAGGCAGATGTTGTTCAAAGGCTTCGCTCAAACGCAATCCGGTTGCAGCCGGGATCATGGTGGGAATTTCAAATACCGGTAATCCCAGGGCTCGCTCCAGTTCCGCCATGACTTGAACGGTTTGGTTCACACCCAGAACGGCCGGCAGACCAACGACCTGAGCATCACCCAGATGGTCTTTAACGGCCGTCGCCAGTTTGTCGCAAATGGTCATTGTTTCCAGGGACCGAGCCAGTTGTTCGCAATATAGTTCTCCGTTCAGATCAGGGAAGGGAATGCTCACCGCTCGAAGCGTTGGCCAGCGGTCCCCGAGTGTCTCGACGATTTGACGCACACTGAAGGCCTTCAATCCGTGAAAGCCTACCAGCAAGCAAGGGACCTGATCGGCAAAGGCGTCGACACCATGGGCCATGGTTTTTGGGACGGCGTAGGTGGTTTTAACAGTGCCAATCGGTGTGATCACGCGGGCGTTGCGGTCGGGATTCATCACGTATGACTGACCGGCCTTTCCCATAAAAGTGATGAATTCTTCCATGGCATGGCGAATCATGGGGGTCCCCAGTCGTGCATAAGGATGGGTTGGGATATCCAGGATCAACTTTTCGATAGCGGCCCAGGGGTCACCCCAAACGCGTCCTGACTCTATCGGATGAACAGCGAGCAGGTCCAACAAGCCGCTGGCGAAATTGATGCCGCCTGCCTGTCCCACCTGGATGGTGTCAATATTCCGGTTGGCTGCAAACAGACCCGCGGCCGTCCCGGCCATTCCTGTGCCGATCACCATCAGATCGCATTTGGTTTCATCAAGGGGCATTTAACGCCTCGTCAGAAAAAATGCGTGCATCAAAAGGACCTCTGTTTGACGCTCTTTAATCGCTGGGAATGGTTTCAAGCTCTAATCCGAAAACCCCGCAATAGATGGCTTCCATGAGTTCGGCCTGACTCAATGGCGTGTCCCAGAGAAGGACATGCTGACCCCGCCAGCGCTCACGTAAAAAGGCAATCAGCGAAGACACGCCCTCTCGGTGTTTGAATTCGCCCTGATCGTACATGTGGGCTGTAACCTGTTGACTGCAGATGGTGCCCTGACAGGGGCCTTTGCCTACCCGGCTGCGCAGGCTGATGGCTTTCAAATTCGGGGATTCGTTTTGTTTTTGAATGCCGCTGATAAGTTTTTCGACCACACTCTTGGGCACCATTTCGCACTCGCAAAGGAGAACATCATGGGGGTCCCGGTTGCGCAGCCATAACGTGGGCGCCAGCCCCGGCTGAGTCCATTGGGTTTTGTGGAACTCGGGCAGGGGTTCTTCGCGGGTGGTGCAGGGTTTCTTAACATCCAGACGCCGACAGATCAAATCAGCCGCTTTCTCGGCCATGAGACGAGAGGTCGTCAGCTTGCCGCCCGTAATCGTCACAAGGTTATCGATTCGATCACCGACTTCAGCATGGTCGATGAGGGCGAAGCCCCGGCTCACACTGCGGTCATCCCCCGTATCCTTGGTGGCCAGCAATGGACGAACCCCGCAATAGGCACGAATATAGCGGGTTTTTGCGAGGACCGGCAACATGGCGGCCCCTTCTTCAATCATATGGTCGATTTCATGGATTTCCGGGTAGATCAGGTCAGGCGATTCCGCACGTTCCGAGGTCGTGCCGAATATGGAAACGGTTCCGCCCGGCACCAGGATGTCTCCGTCAGTTGGGTGACGTAGTCGATTTATGACCCGTTCGGTGATTCGGGTGTGGGTCACCAGCATGCTTCCCTTGGAATAGAGCATGTTGATAGGGGCTCCGGCCAGGGCAGCAACCTTATCAGTCCATGCACCGGCTGCATTGACGATAATCTCTGCTTCTAGGGAAGTCTTTTCACCTGTTTCCCGACTGAGCAGAAGAACAGATCGAATCCGGCCATGGCTGATCTGGAAATCCACCACTTGAGTAAACCGAAGGAGGCGACAACCGAGCTGCCGGGCGTGGGCCATGTTGTCTAAGGAGAGCCTGAAAGGATCGATGGTGGCATCTTCAACATGGAAAGCAGCAATGAGCCGATGCGACAGGGCCGGCTCCATCTCGCGGGCGTCTTGAATATCCAGAGATTGGGTTCGAATACCGTGTTGGGCACATCTTTGTGGAAAATCGGCGATATAATTCTCATCGTCCCCGGCAACGGCCACAAACAGTCCGCCGGTATCCTCGACACAATGCGGCGCAAGCTTCTTCAGCAACCCGCCTTCTCGTCGGCACTCATCTGCCGCCGCCGGATCCGCAACAATATATCGTGCACCGCTGTGCAGGAGCCCGTGGTTTCCTCCCGATGCGCCGGCATTGATGTCCTGTTTTTCCGTCAGGACACAAGGGATGCCCCGTAGGGACAAATCCCGCGCCACGCCCGTTCCTGTAGCCCCGCCACCGATAATGAGCACCTGAGTCTTCAAAATA
>CAZXWJ010000424.1:0-2846 GCA_964644375.1 uncultured Desulfobacteraceae bacterium
GAAAATTAACCTCTGTGCCCTCAGTGTCTCTGTGGTGGGCCTTTGACAGTTATTTATCAAGTCACTTACGGTTTTTAGATTCACCGTGTTCGTTATCTTGTTTGTGAAAGGCTGTATTTAGTGCACGTTTTTGAAGTAGACCGCCGATAATGGCGGCAGTGTCAGTCGCAGGGAAAAGGGCCGGCCGTGAACCGGAACGGCCTCCACTTCCAGGCCGCCCTCGTTTCCGAGTCCGCTGCCGTTGTAATCTTTTGCATCGCTGTTCAGCATTTCTCTCCAGTAGCCTCCCCGCGGCACGCCGATACGGTATGCGAGGCGGGGAACCGGGGTGAAGTTACAGGCAACAAGGATGATGTCCTCGGTGGAGCGGGCTTTGCGGAGAAGACTGATCACGCCTGCCAGGGCATCGGTGCAGTCGACCCATTCGAAGCCTGCGGGGTCGAAATCCAATTCGAAAAGGGCGGGCTCATCGCGGTACAGGCGGTTCAGATCTTTGACCCACCGTTGAATCCCCTGATGCGGAGGGTATTGGAGGAGGTGCCACGGAAGACTTGCCTCATGGTACCACTCATCCGACTGCCCGATTTCGCTTCCCATGAAGAGCAGTTTCTTGCCCGGCTGGGCATACATGTATCCAAAAAGAAGTCTCAGGTTGGCAAACTTCTGCCAGTCGTCTCCCGGCATTTTCCTCAAGAGAGAGCCCTTCCCGTATACGACTTCGTCGTGCGAGAGTGGAAGCACAAAGTTTTCGTGATAGGCGTAGAGCATGCGAAAGGTCAAGTGGTCATGGTGGTAGCTCCTGTGAATGGGATCTTCGGACAGGTATTCCAGGGTGTCATGCATCCAGCCCATGTCCCACTTCATACCGAAGCCCAGGCCCCCTACATAGGTGGGCCGGGAGACCATGGGCCAGGACGTGGATTCTTCGGCGATGGTCTGAACATGGGGAAAGCTCCTGTAAACCTCTTCATTGAAACGCTTTAGAAAGGCAATGGCTTCGAGGTTTTCGTTTCCGCCATAGGCGTTTGGGATCCAGTCTCCGTCCCTCCGGGCGTAGTCCAGGTAGAGCATGGAGGCCACGGCATCGACCCGAAGGCCGTCTGCATGATATTTATCCAGCCAGAAAAGGGCACTGCTGATCAGAAAGCTTTGAACCTCGCTCCGGCCGTAGTTGAAGATGAGGCTGTCCCAGTCCGGGTGAATGCCCTTGCGCGGATCCTCATGCTCGTAGAGGTGGGTCCCGTCAAAATAACCCAGCCCATGTTCGTCGCCGGGAAAATGGGAGGGGACCCAGTCCAGAATCACGCCGATACCCTGTTGATGGAGGGTATCGATGAGGAACATGAAGTCCTCGGGCGTCCCGTAGCGACTGGTAGGGGAGAAATACCCCAGGGTCTGGTATCCCCAGGAGCCGTAAAAGGGATGCTCCATGATGGGAAGCAGTTCCACGTGAGTAAACCCCGTGTCCTGCAAATACTCGGCCAGCCTTGGAGCCGTTTCCCGATAGGTCATGGAACGGTTGCCCTCTTCCGGAACCCGCATCCAGGAACCCATGTGGATTTCGTAGACGGCCATGGGGGCGTCCGATCTATTGGACGTTCCGCGACGGGTCATCCATTCATCGTCATGCCAGGTATAGTCCGGATCCCAAATCCGGGAGCCCGTTTTCGGGGGGATCTCGCTATAAAAGGCAAAGGGATCGGCCTTGTCGACCCGATAGTTGTTGAACCGGGACTGGACATGGAATTTGTAGGTGTCTCCCTTCCCCATGCCTTGAATGAATCCCTCCCAGATACCGGATCGGCCCCTGGACCGGAGTGGGTGGCTCTCTTTGTTCCAGCCGTTGAAATCCCCCATGACAAAGACCCGTTCGGCATCCGGGGCCCAGACCGCAAAATAGGTGCCCTCATCGTCCCGGTGTTTCATCGGATGGGCCCCCAGCTTATCGTAAAGCCGGAAATGACTCCCCTCGTTGAAGAGATGAAGATCGTCCTCGGTCAGGAGGCTTATGTCGTAATGCATGTTTTCCGTCATTGAAACTCCTGTAAACAGCCAACCAGAATGCTTGATGCATATGACCCGGAAGGTGTCGGAATGTCTTTTAACCTTCGGGAAAGCCCGCCAGAGGGTTACCCGCCTTGGACCTCCCTGCGAACCGGGATCATAAGGGCGGCTTCTAACTTTTACAACAATAGGGTTTGGTAGAGATCTAAATATTTTTGGGCGGAGCGATCCCAGGAGAAATCCGCCTGCATGCCCTTGGCCATGAGTTTTTTCCAGGTCTTATTGTCTGCGAATAGCCGGACGGCTTCTCTGGTTGTCTCCAATAAAGCCTTTGTGTCGTAAGGGACGAATTTAAAACCGTTGCCCTCCTTTGTCAAAGGATCAAAAGGAACGATGGAATCATCCAGACCGCCGGTGGCCCGCACCAGAGGGATCGTGCCGTATTTCAGGGCATACATCTGCGTCAGACCGCAGGGCTCATAGCGTGAGGGTATTAAAAAGAGGTCCGCACCGGCCATGATCCGGTGGGCAAGGGGTTCATCGAAGCCGATCGAAAGCCCGAAGCGGCCATGGTATGTTTGAGTTTTCCGCTCCAGGGCTTTCCGGATCTCGTCATCTCCGGAGCCCAGAATAATCAGGCCCAAATCAAGTTTGAACAGGTCGTCCAATACCTTGAGGAGAAGATCGAGCCCCTTTTGTTTGTCGATCCGGTTGATCATTCCCAGGATCGGTCGCTCGGAAAGACCGGGATCCATTCCCATTTCTTCAATCAGTGCTTTTTTACAGACCGGTTTTCCCTCCATCCGTCCCGGCGAGTAGTTCATTTGGATATGTTTATCCCG
>CAZXWJ010000425.1:0-2846 GCA_964644375.1 uncultured Desulfobacteraceae bacterium
CCTTTTCATGGAATTGAAGTAATACCAGATCAGGCCTCCGAGTAAGAGCGCCAACACGGCCAACAGAATCCCCAGAAAGGCTATCCTTCGTTTAAATCTCTTCATCTGCCTTTGGGGTACCGGGGCCAATCAAGACGACTTTGTCTGGCCGCCTCGATCTCTTCATCATTGACGCGTGAGAGGGTTTCCGCCACCTCCGCCATGGATCGGGGCCGGAGATCAGGGTCCTCGGCCAGCATGATTTTGAACAAAACCGCGATCTCTTGGGGCAAGGGCAGGTTGTCTATCTTTGGAAGAAAATCTTTGGATTCAAAGTCGGCGGTAAGCTGTTCAGTAAAAATTTTTCCCAGGGACCAGATGTCGCTTCTGTAATCCAGGGGTCGTCGGTCGATGATATCCGGATGGCAGGCGAGAAGTCGCTGCAGCATGGGGCCGGGTCGATCCATCTTGGGATCCAGAAATCGAGAAAGCTTATAGTCTATTTTGACTTCGAGTTCCTCTTGATCTCCTTTGAACACCATGATGTCATCCAAAATGAGATGGGGGATGAAGTGCCCGATTTGGTGGAGGCCTTCGAGGATGGAGGCAATTTTGTAGAAGAGTTTAAACGCCACACGGTAGTCCTGAAGGCGGCCGGATGCCAGTAAAGTGCCCCAGTTTTCCTTGTCAATCCATTCACTCACCCTGTACCACAGACCGTCGGAAGATCGCCGTATGTCAAGATGTCTTACGAAATAATCCCCGGGGAGTTCCTTGAGTTCTTCCAGTTCCTGTTTGAGACGATCGGCAATCTTCTCGTCGACACCGGATTCGGGCGTAAAGATACGGATCATGACCGGCTCTTCCGTACCTGACTTCACGCCGCGGCAGAGGATGCTCGAGTAGCCCTCATGGAGAACTTTGTCGATCCGGTAATCATCGATGGTCCTCCTCCCTTCGACGATCTCGCTGCCGCAGGAAGGGCAGACCATGATCTCCTCGGCCACCAACTGACCACATTTCTGGCAGAGTTTCATGGATTTCCCTTAACAATTTATCATTAATTATGCATAAACAACTTTTATTCGTCAAATAAAAAGAATCATTAGTTTAGACAAATCAGAGTTGCTCTATATACTTAAAATTAATTGCCAACAGAATGGTAATTTTTGTCAAAAGTGTGGGTGCGATTGTATTGTTTTCGTTTTCAATAAAGAGAAGGCTTCACGGCAGGAGGTTTTACCCAAAATATTCGCAGTAATTTGAATACTCCAATTAATTTCTTGACATTTTCCAAAGTAATGCTATTATTCCGATCAAAATATGAAAACCAAAACCGTTCCCATCAAAGCCTGCGCCGAGGTTCTGCCCGGCTTTTCCATCAAGACGGCGGTGGTCCATGATCCCAATGGGACACACCAAATCATTCTTGCCAAACACCTTCCTGACAGCGGTCCCTATAGATACAAAAAGGAACATGAAATTCGAATTAATCCTGAGAGACCGGTGGAAAGGTATCTGGTGTCGCCCGGAGATGTCATATTCATATCACGGGGTTCTCTCAATCGCGCCGTTCTCCTTGAATCCGTTTCCGATCCGTCTTTGGCTTCAGCTTCTTTTTACATCCTGAAACTCAAAAAAGGCATGGAACCGGGTTATATTGCGTGGTGTCTGAACCAGGACTCCGTCCAGATAAAGATCACCGAAATACGGACCGGCGCGGGCACACCGCTTGTGCCCAGGGCTGATTTCGCCCAAATCCCGATTGTGTTACCTTCGCTGGAAACCCAGCGGAAGATTTCTGAAATAAGCTTTTTGATGGCTCATGAAAAGATGTTGGCTAATAGAATGAGACAGGAGATCGAACGGAAACATCGACTTTTGGGGCAAAAAATCATACGTTCGCTCAGGCAGGAATCTCTGGTAAGGGATTGATCCATAGCGGAAGATCAATTACAGAATCAGACGCCAATGGCTCATTTTATGGGCCAATGCGTATTGTTTAGTTGCATCATCCTGGCAAGAAAGGTGGCCTGAAAGCAGTAAGAACCAACGGGTCTATGAGGAAAGACGCATGAACGATCAAGAAAAACTGCACGGTATCTTCAATAAGGTCTGGCAGGCCTGCGATACCTTTCGCGGCGTCATCGACCCCGCCCAGTACAAAGACTACATCCTGACGATGCTGTTTGTGAAATACCTCAGCGACATTCGCAAATCCAGGGAGGCTGAGTTTGAAAAGAAGTATAAAGGGGACAAACTCCGTATCAAGCGGGCCCTGGGCAGGGAACGTTTCGTCATCCCGGAAATTGAAATCCGGGACAGCAAGGGCGAAGTGGAGGATTGCTTTCCCGCGACCTTCGAGAGCCTCTACGAACGGCAGGATAGAAACAACATCGGCGAGTTGATCAACATCCTGCTGGAACACCTCGAAGACGCCAACAAGGCTAAGCTCCACAACGTGTTTCGCAATATCGATTTCAACAGCGAGGCCAACCTGGGCCAGACCCGCCAGCGAAATACCCGCCTGAACAACCTGCTCGAAGACCTGGCCGGGCTGGACCTACGTCCCGAGTCCGTCGGCCACATGGACATTATCGGCGATGTGTATGAGTACCTGATCGAGAAATTTGCCGCCACGGCCGGGAAAAAAGCCGGCGAGTTTTACACCCCCGCGGCCGTTTCGGAAACCCTTGCCCGACTCATGGCCCCAAAACCGGGCGACCGAATCTGCGACCCGGCCTGCGGTTCAGGTTCCCTTCTGATCCGGACCGCCAAACAGATCGGGTCGGATGACTTCTCTCTCTACGGGCAGGAAATGAACGGCAGCACCTGGGCGCTCTGTAAAATGAACATGTTCCTGCACA
>CAZXWJ010000426.1:0-2822 GCA_964644375.1 uncultured Desulfobacteraceae bacterium
TCTGATAAGAGATAATTGAAGACGGCCACCGGCATGGAGCACTGAAGGATAAGAACACCGCGAGCAGTTCCTGTGAGGTGCATCAGGGAAGATACGAGGACGCCGACGCCAAAACCCATTCCAAGGCGCAAGATCGACAAACACAGTGCACGCTGGATATTCATGACTTCGAGTCGCGCCAGAGAAACCCCCAGAGTTAAGAGCATCAGCGGAATGGTAAAATCACCCAGCAATTCGGTTGTCTTCCCTATCCATTCCGGCGGTCTCAATCCGCCCAAAAGGAAGAACAGGGCCAGGAAGGTCGCATAAATGACAGGAAACTTGAGCAGGTACACCGGTGAGGTCACTCCTGAATACAACCACAGGCCGATCGTAAACTGACCTACACAAAAGACCGAAAAAACGACAATCGCCAGGGCGAGCCCCGGTTTTCCGAAGGCGAAAAGGCAAAGAGGGAGGCCCATGTTTCCGATGTTGGCAAACATCAAAGGGGACAGAAACCCTCGTTGGGGCAGGCCCGAAAACCAAAGAACCGTTGCACCGATCAATCCGAACATAGTGATGGCAATCACCGTTGCGATACCCATTTGTCCCAGCAAGTAGGGCGGAATGGAAAGGGTGCTGAGGGTGGAAAAGACGAGACATGGTGCGCTGATGTTCATCACCAGAGAACTCACCATGTCCGTGTCATACGGGCGACCCAGTTTTCCCCAGCACCAGCCGAGGGTGATGGCAATGAAGACGGGAGCAATCACATTGAGGAATTGTTGAATCATTTGGCGAAAGTGTCGACGATGTTGGATGATTTATGCTTTTTGTTTGTTTTGTGAAGTCTGATATCTCAAGGTTTTCACTGCACGAATCACTTCCGGACCGCAAGCCCGGTGAATTATCTGCACGGCAGGCTATCTGAAAGATGCAGGTTAGTCAAACACTCCATGCAGGATAGGGGCTGGCTTTGAAAAAAATGCTTGATGATAATCTTCCGTAACAAAACGCCATTTCAGAAAGGAGGCCCTATGTTTTTTGAACTTCGCGAGTATCGTATAAAGGATGGAAAACGAGAACGCTGGGTTAAGTTGATGGAGGAGCAAATCATCCCCTTCCAGGTCTCCAGAGGCATGGTTGCCGTGGCAAGCTTCGTAGCGACCGAGGACCCGGATCTTTATGTTTGGATCAGACGCTTCGCAAGCGAAGAGGAGCGCGAAAGGCAGTACAAGGATGTCTATGAAAGCGATTACTGGCAGAACGAAATCAAGCCCGAAAGTGATGAGATGCTCGACCGGGAGAGGATGCGGATCACCCGGCTGGAGGCCACCCCGAAATCGGTGATCCAATAAGGACAGCCTTGGCCTGAAAAATTTCCGGGTGGGCGAGAGTGCCTTTTGCGCTTTTTTTTCATTGGCAACCAGTTTTTGGATCATGGCCGCGACATGATCCAAAAACCGGCCGAAGGCGGTGCACCTAAAATCATGGTTGAAGAATTTACCGAGGGTGAGGTGCAAGAGGTCCCCCAAGATTCGAAATCGCCCGGCCTACCCCTTGGATCTTCCGTTCAGCACCTTGAAGATGCCGTAGGCGATCACCGCAGAAAGAACCCCCTGCAACAGGTTGGGGAGAATCTCCGCCAGGGCCGCCTTTGGGTCGGTCACGCCGAAAAAGGGGATGGACCGGGCAAGGAAGGGATAGACGATCGCTTCAAAAAAATAGTACCCGCCCGCCAGGATCAGAATCCCCAGCACTAGGGCCCCGATCACCCTGCCGGCCTTTTTGGGGTCGCCACCCCCTGCCGCAAATCCCACGACCAGCCCTTCCACTCCCTTGACCAGGGCGGTGGCCAGGATGAACTGGGGAAACCCCACGGCATCGGCCAGGGCCGGACCGATAAATCCCACTCCGAGGCCTATCAGGGGACCGTAGAGCAGGGCCGAAATCATAACAAAGGTGTCGCCCAGGTTGAAGTACCCGCCCGTGGCCGGTATGGGAATCCGGATCACAGCCGTGCCCGTAAAGGCGAGGGCGGTAAAGGCGGCAAGTATGCCGACCTTGAATAACATTCTCACTTCAGATGTCTCTGGCATGAACCGATCCTCTCAATGGTTTTTTTTGTTTTTCTGCCGAACGCCCGGCGTCGGCAGCCGTTTGGGGAAAATGCGCCTTTTCTCCAGGCGCGGATTCCATCGCGTGCTCTTTCCCCGGCAGCCGGGCGATCTCTTCCGCCCACAGGGGAATGAAGCGAATCGCGGAACAGATCGCCTCTACCCCCACATGAATCATGGCCCCGGTCAAGGCCGCCGTCCGCTGCCGCAAAGGTCCCTTGATACCGCCCCTTTGGCCGGGAAATAGGCTTTCCTCCCTCAGGACCTCCAGGATATTGGGGATCACGACGCAGAGGATATGGGTAAAGACCCTCAGAAACATGAGCCCGATTTTTTCCCACCGGGAGACTCCATTCGTGCCCTGGAGCATGGCCTGCTCAAGGGCTGCAAAGGGGACGACCGCCGCCATGGAGAGGGCCAGGGGAATGACCGTCAGCATGGTGAGGCAAAGGGAGAGATAATGGGCGCTGTACACGGATTGGGTCCCCTCTTCGGTCAGGAGCAGGAGGAGGCTGGAGACTGCGCCTCCCATAAAGACGACCGGAAGGCAGATCACGGTCGCGATCGAGAGCGCCACCGAGAAGACGGCGGCGCCCGTCAGGAGGCGGGCGACCAGCCCTGAGAGGGCGAAGTAGACGATCCAGCCGTAGGAGGCCCCGGGCACGAGTTGGGTCTCGAATCGGGTGAGGGGATACCCTGTCAGGGCGGGAAAGGAGAGGGCCA
>CAZXWJ010000427.1:0-2813 GCA_964644375.1 uncultured Desulfobacteraceae bacterium
AGAACACGATCAAACTGGAAGGCAAGAAGGCCGAGCAGATGTTGATCCTGATGGAGAACCTCGAAGACAACGATGACGTCAACAATGTGTATGCCAACTTCGATATTCCCGACGAGGTGATGGAGGCCCTGGGCTGATGCTCGTGCTGGGGGTTGATCCCGGCTCCATAAAGACCGGATATGGTCTGGTTGAAAAACAGGGCCATCGAATGGTTTGCATCCATTCGGGCATTATCGGTTCGTCCCAAAAAACCCCTTTCCACGAAAGAATCCATCACATCTTCCAGTCCACTGTGGAGATCATGACCCGTTATCGGCCTCAGGAACTGTCCCTGGAGGACGTGTTCTTTGCCAAGAACGTCAAGAGCGCCTTGAAAATCGGCCATGCACGGGCCGCCGTATTGATTGGGGCTGTTCAATGCGGCGTCAAGATCCATGAGTACACGCCTCTGGAGATCAAACAATCGGTGGTCGGCTACGGCAGGGCGACTAAGGAGCAGGTCCATACCATGATTCAGGTTATCCTGAACCTGAAGGAATCCGTCGGTTATGATACGTCCGATGCCCTTGCGGCGGCCATATGCCATCTCAACTGGACAAAATATGATATCAGCGGCGGTTCCGGTAAGCTGAATTCCCTTCGGAAATAACCAAGGCCTGGTTCCTGCATTAAAACCACTATGTTCTAAGACAAGAATAACATGATCGCACATTTAAACGGCACGTTATCGGAAAAAACAACGCAGGCCGTGATTATCGACAACGGGGGCATTGGCTACCAAGTCCTGGTTCCGTTGTCGACTTTCTACGCCTTGCCTGACGAGGACCAACCGGTCGGCCTCCATATCCATACCTATGTGAGGGAGGATGCCCTGATTCTTTTTGGTTTTCATACCCCTCTGGAGAAGGAAATATTTTTGTTGCTCATTTCGGTTTCGGGAATAGGCCCCAAACTGGCCATCAATATCCTTTCAGGGATAGGCCCTGGGGAACTCCTGGAGGCCATGGCACGGGGGGATGCTCTTAAACTGCAGTCCATACCCGGCGTGGGGAAGAAAACGGCGGAAAGAATCGCCCTTGAACTCAAGGAAAAAGCGATTCGGACCCTGGGGGACCGACCTGCACAAGCACAGACGATGGCTGCAGGCGAGGAAAAGGCGGTCATGGACGATGCCGTGTCCGCCCTTTTGAATCTGGGGTATCAAGCGAAATCGGCTAAGAAGGCCGTTGAAAAGGCCTGTTCAGGGCTGGAGAATCTAACTCTGGAAGGTTTGATCAAGGAAGCATTGAAAATGCTTGCCTGAGGTTCATATAAAGCACTCCTATGGATGAACGAATCATAGATCCGGATCCTCAACTGGATGAAATACCTGCAGAGATGAGTCTGAGGCCCCAAACCCTCGATGAATACGTGGGCCAGGACGAGATCAAACGGAATCTCCGTGTGTTTATCCAGGCGGCCAAGGCCCGGTCCGACGCCCTGGACCACGTCCTTTTTCACGGCAGCCCCGGCCTGGGGAAGACCTCCCTTGCCAACATCCTCGCCCATGAACTCAATGTGAATGTCAACAGCACGTCGGGCCCCGTGATCGAGAGACCCGGGGATCTCGCGGCCATCCTCACAAGCCTCCAGCCCAGGGACGTCCTTTTTATTGACGAGGTCCATCGCCTCAACCATGTGGTGGAAGAAATCCTCTATCCCGCCATGGAGGACTATCGGCTGGATATCATCATCGGCCAGGGGCCTTCCGCCAGGACCATGAAGATATCCCTTCCTCCCTTTACTCTCGTGGGGGCGACTACACGGGCCGGCCTTCTAACACCTCCCCTGAGAGAGCGCTTCGGGGTTATCATGCGGGTGGAATACTACAAGGCGGAGGATTTGAAGACAATCGTGGAGCGCTCAGCCGGCCTGCTTGAAATCCCCATTGACCTTGAAGGGGCCTTTGAGATCGCGCGGCGTTCGAGGGGGACCCCCCGGGTGGCCAATAGGCTCCTCAGGCGAGTGAGGGATTACGCCCAGGTAGAGGCCGATGGGAAGATCACTCGGGATGTGGCCCGCAGTGCCCTGGAGATGCTGGATGTAGATGAAATGGGTCTGGATAAGATGGACCGACACATCATGCTTACGATCATCGAAAAATTTGAGGGCGGTCCCATCGGTGTGGATACCCTTGGCGCGGCGGTGAGCGAAGAAAAGGATACCATTGAGGACGTTTATGAACCCTTCCTGATTCAATTGGGTTATATTAAGAGGACACCCCGGGGAAGGGTGGCGACAAAACGGGCCTACGAACATTTTGGCATCAAAATGGAAGACATGGCAGAGGCCCAGAAGAAATTATTCTAGCCCCTGTCCCAAGCCGCCCTGCCCAATAGCTAATGGAGGTCGGGCCATGACTGATTTTTCTCAAAATCGGAGCAAGCTTACCACCTTTCACGTTTTGCAACAGGACCGGCGATACCTGCGCAGTCAACTCAGGCTCTATTCCAAATGGAAAAAAACGGTCCTGATCATACCCACCCTGGCAAGCGAGTTCACGAATCCGTCCAATCTGCCGGTCTTCGAAAATATCCTGAAACAGTTGCGGGTCACCTCCTATATTTCCCAGATCCTTTTCGGGCTGGACGGGGCCTCCGAAGAGGAGGCACGGATGCTGAAGGTCTTGATCGAGCGGCACGGGATCAAGAACGGGCTGATACAGTGGAACAACGGGCCAGGGTTCCATCAGATCTATCAGCAGTTGAACGAGGTTGGTTTCGATATCAGGGAGCCGGGCAAGGGCAAGAACATGTTCCTCAGCTTCGGCATCG
>CAZXWJ010000428.1:0-2812 GCA_964644375.1 uncultured Desulfobacteraceae bacterium
TTGAATTTGTTTCGTATTTCGGATTTTATGCTTCGAATTTTGACTTGTTTTTTCCTCTGCGCCCCAGCGCCTCAGCGGGAGACACGGTTCCCAGGTCCTGGCCCTTTGAGCTTTCAGCCTAATTATTGGCCGCCCGTTCGCTTCGCTCACTCGACATACGCAGACAGGCGCAGACAGAAGGGACCATCATTTGGGCGACTTGCCCAAACGATGGGTGTCACGCCCTGCGGGCGATAAGAGGTGATATGAACATGGGAATGGTATTGCTGCCTTCTCGCATCCCTGGCCGAAGGCCATGACCGATTTTTCCCGGCATCGTCCGCCGGGAAAAAATTCTCCTGTCTGCGGCCGTCTGTGTCAGTCTGCGGTTAATTACTCTTTTTCCTTTGAGCCTTCAGCTTTCAGCTTTGAGCTTTCAGCTTTGAGCTTTCCTCACAAATCCACCGGCGCGCCGTTTCCTTCCAGGGATTTCTTCGAAGCGGCAAGCACCTTGACCACCTCCAGGCCAGCCTTTCCGTCGGTCATGGGTTTTGTTCCATTTTGCATGCAGTCCACAAAATGCCTGGTCTCGTAACTCAGGGCCTCGAGATCGTCCAGCTTGGGAGAAAACATGTCGCCTACCCGGTACTGCACCTTCAGGTGATAGAGGTCCTCCTTGGTTTCATAGAGTTTGACCCCCTTATCGTAGACCTTGACTTTTTCACTGGGTTGGTTGTCGTCGTAGACGATCATCTTGGACGTGCCCCCGATGAGTGTTTGCCTCAGCTTCAGCGGGGACACCCAGCTCACGTTGATGTGGGCCACGGTGTTGTTTTCCATGTAGATGGTCAAAAGGGCCTTTGGAACAATACCGTTTCCGTAATAGTGACTGCCGGTTGCAGAGACCTGGTACTTCTTAAAGGGCATGATATAGTCCATGATGGCGATATCATGCGGGGCCAGGTCCCAAATCACGTCCACGTCCTGTTGGAAGAGTCCGAGATTGACCCGTGTGGAATCATAATAGATCAGGTCCCCCAGTTCGCCGCCAGCAACCAGTTCCTTGATCTTCTGCACGGCCCCGGTGTAGATGAAGGTATGGTCGACGAGTAGCGTCTTGTTGTTCTTTTCCGCCAATTCGATGAGTTCTTCTGCCTGCGCCACCTCTTCGGTCATTGGTTTTTCCAGCCACACGTGCTTGCCCGAAGAAAGGGCCTCTTTGGCCAGGGCGTAATGGGTGGAAACAGGCGTGGCAATCGCGATGGCATCGAGACTTGTGTCCTTTAAGATGTCCTCGGGTTTGTCATAAAGCTTGACATCGTGGTACAGATTGCCTGCGGCCTTCAGGCGATCCGCAGAGAAATCACCGATTGCAGCTAATTCGATATCAGGGTTGTTGTTGAAATTTCTGGCCAGGTTAGGGCCCCAGTAACCATATCCGATTAGACCGGCTTTGATCATTTCATGCTCCCCTTTGGTAATGTTGAATATAATTCTCGGTTACATCTGGAGGTCTAAAGGTAAATCCGAGCACCAAATCTTTAATAATTTCGAAGCACTAAACTCGAAATCCGAAACAATATCTCATTTCACTGCAAAACATACTCCTTGATCGCTTCCACCACATACTCAATCTGTTCCCTAGTCAGTTCCGGAAACATGGGGAGCGAGATCAGTTTCTTGGCCACACCCTCGGTGACCGGGAAGTCCCCCTCCTTGTAACCCAGATGGGCGTAGGCCTTCTGGAAATGAAGCGGCATGGGATAATGCAGGCCCGCACCAACGCCCTTTTCCCCCAAAAACTTCTGCAGCCCGTCCCGATCATCGACGAGCATGACATAGAGGTGATAGACGGGCCGGGCAAAGTCAGCCTCGACCGGCACCTTGATCCCGTCCACATCGGAAAGAAGCGCGCTGTAGGTTGCGGCATTGTTCCGTCGTGATTCATTCCATTTTTCAAGCCGCCTGAGTTTGATCCTCAATACCCCGGCCTGAATGGCATCCAGGCGGCCGTTGTATCCTTCCAGATCATGGTAATACTTCTGTGCCTGCCCGTGATCCCTGATCATGCGGATCTTCTGGCCGATTTCTTCATCCTGGGTCACGATCGCTCCACCTTCTCCGTAGGCGCCCAGATTCTTTCCGGGGTAAAAACTGAAGCAACCGACCCTGCCCATGGATCCGGTCTTGCGTCCCTTGTAGAGGGCCCCATGGGCCTGGGCCGCGTCTTCTATGACCACGAGATCATTTTGTTTGGCTATTTCAAGAATCGGATCCATATCCGCAGGCTGCCCGTAGAGATGAACCGGCAGGAGGGCTTTTGTCTTCTCGGTGATCTTTCCCTCAATTTGGGAAACATCGATATTGTAGGTGTCAGGGTCGATGTCCACAAAGACAGGTGTTGCCCCGGCCTGTGAAATTGCCTCCGTTGTCGCGATAAAGGTATTGGGCACCGTGATGACCTCATCCCCCGCCCCGACTCCCGAAGCGATGAGCGCAAACCGGAGGGCGTCGGTCCCTGAATTGACCCCTGCGCAGTATTTACTGTCACAGAATCGAGCAAATTCCTCTTCAAAACCCGACACCTGAGGACCGCCTATAAAAGCGCCATTTTCCATGGCTTCAGCCACCATAGGCTTGACTTCACCTTCAATTTCCTTGTACTGAACTTTCAAATCAAGAAAAGGTACGTTCATGGTCTCATAGTTCCTTTCTCCGAAAAATGACACGATTCGGTAAGTTTGATAAAAAATCCCGGCACATCCCGGATCCGCTCCCAATGCGGGGCACTGGGTTATTAGCCGCGCACCTGCCCCGCTTTGCGGGGTTCGCT
>CAZXWJ010000429.1:0-2806 GCA_964644375.1 uncultured Desulfobacteraceae bacterium
CGGCAATGTTGCCGAAGGAACTTGAGACAAAGGATTGGCTCAAGTTCGAAGCTCGAGAGGGCTGAACAACAGGCTCTCCGGCGGAAAAATATAAAAAAATCACGGAGGATAATGTGTTATGGGACTTAGAATTCAGAACAACATAGAAGCACTCAACGCACACCGAAACCTGGGCATTGCCAATACAGGTCTTTCCAAATCACTGGAGCGTCTTTCTTCCGGTTTTCGAATCAACCGCGCGGCTGACGACGCGGCCGGGCTCTCCATCTCCCAAGGCTTGAGGGCGGATATCGCCAGCTATAAAGTGGCATCCAGGAATGCCTCTGAGGCGACCTCGCTCCTGAAGGTAGCGGAAGGTGCCCTGGAGCAGGTCGGGAACATGCTGACCTGGCGGAAAGAACTGGCCACACAGGCCTCTTCGGCCAATGCCGCCTCCGATCTTGACAAGATCGATGCCGAGGCCCAGAAACTGATCGATGAAATCGACCGCCTTGCGGAGTCCACCGAATACTCCGGGACCAAATTGATCGACGGAAGCTTTGGCGTGGCCGTAGACGACAGCGATGGAAATCTAACAGCCGCCAATGGATATGTCGGTATTTCGGGTATCAAGACAGATGAAGTTTACACAATGACCACGGCCGCGAGCACCTCCATGGCGACCATCACCCTGACCACCGGTGATGTGAGCCAGACGGTTATTACCAGTGTAGCCTCGGGGGACAACACCAAGACCATCGAATTCAGCGCCCTGGGTGTGCAGCTCACGGTCGACAGTGCCTTGGGTACCGGCGGGTTGGACAGCAAATTTACGGCGGCTGCCACTGGTGAATCCTCCTTCCAGGTGGGGACCGAAAACACCGGGACATCGAGAATCGCCCTTTCTCTGGGAAATATCACCGAGGAGGCTCTCGGCAAGACATCCGGTGGTGCAGGGAGTGCTATTTCAGGTATTGACCTTTCAACGTCCGGTGGAGCTCGGACTGCCCTTACCACGGTAGATAACGCCATTAGCGACCTGTCCAAGATCAGGGGCGACATCGGCGCCGGTCAGAACCGCTTGACATATGCGGCAGCAAACCTGGCAACCACCATTGAAAACGTGACCGCGGCAGAGTCGGTCATCCGCGATGTGGATATGGCCTCCGAGATGACCGCGTTTACCAAGAACCAGATTCTCATGCAGGCCGGTACCGCCATGCTGGGGCAGGCAAACATGGCGCCTCAGTCTGTATTGTCACTGATCGGCTAATAAAATCCCGCCTTGGGCGGGATTTTATGGAACGCGGCTTCGCCGCTTAATTAGAAATCCTACGAAAAACCCCGCTTCCGGAAATCCGGAGCGGGGTTTTTTATGCGCTCTTTCATTTTGGCAAGGCTTTTGCTTTATGTTCTTGATAACGCTAAAATACCTCAAGTTTCCGGCAGGAATTTCCGATAATTAGATTAACATTGAGGCAAAAATTTCCGCGAACAGGGCAATAAGCCATGACAACGAGCACAAATCTTATCTCAGGTCTTTCCAGCGGGTTCGACTGGCGCACTATGATTGACAGCCTGATGGCCATCGAGCGTCAACCCATCGATCTGATGGAAACCAAAAAGACCAACTATGAGAAGAAACTTTCCGAATGGCAATCCCTCAACACCCAACTCCTGACCCTCAAAACCACTGCCCAGGGGCTACAGGAACCTGAAGACTTCTTTGTCTATACGTCCCGGATGAGTTCCAACAGCAGCACGGTGGAGGCCTCGGATCTCCTCTCCGCCTCTGCCTCATCCTCGGCCTCTGCGGGGACCTATTCCATAGATATATCCAATATCGCCGTCGCACAAAAACTCTCTTCGGCTTCTTTTTCCAGCTTCTCCGATGCCCTGGGAAGTGTTTATGCCGGGGACATCCTGATAAACGGAACTGCCGTAACCATCACCGGAACGGACGATCTCACCGATATTCGGGACAAGATCAACAATGCCAACGCAGGCTCTAATCCCACAGGCGTAACCGCAAGTATCATCACCTACGGGACTAACGATTACAGGTTAACCCTCACAAGCGAGAGCACCGGCGAAGCAGGCATGGGTCTCCAAAACGCATCGAGCGAGGACCTGATCGAGTTGTTCGGGTGGAAAGATAAATCCACATCTCTTAAGAACGGCATCACCGGGGGCGCCCAATCGGATCTGTTTTCAAGTTCCACCCTGGACGTCAAGACCCTTCTCGGCCTCTCGACCTCCCAGATCGGTGACATCACGATCAACGGGGTCACGTTGACCGGGGAAAACCAGATCGATCTCTCCTCCGACTCCATCGAGGGCGTCAAGACCAAGATCAACAATGCCGGGATTTCCGGTGTGACGGCCTCCATCATCACCGATACCAGTGGATCGAGCACCCGATATCGTCTCCAGATCGACGGCGCCCAGACCGTTGTGGACGATCAGAATATTCTCGAAACCCTTGGGGTGATCGAAAACGGCGTATCGGATGTTCGGGGAACCTCCTCGGCAAACGCCATGACCGTTGACGGGGCCGATATCACGGCTTCCACACTTCTCACATCCATCGACGGATACGATGCCTGGACTTCAGGGGATACCATTACCATTTCCGGACTGGATCACAGTGGAAATGCGGTCAGCGCAGGCTTCAGCATTACATCATCCTCCACGGTTCAGGACCTGTTGGATGCCGTGGAAACGGCCTTTGAGACAAACGGCGACGAGGTGTCCGTCTATGTGACCTCTGAGGGCGCCATAGAAATAGCCGATCAGGAATCAGGCACCGGCTCCCTTTCCGTGACCC
>CAZXWJ010000430.1:0-2764 GCA_964644375.1 uncultured Desulfobacteraceae bacterium
AATTGATAGACCGGGGCTCAAATCCGGAGCCCCGGTCTCGTAGGCGGGGTATACGTCACGGGTAAGGTACGCATGTTCTCGTTCTCTGCCTCAGAATGAGGTCATTTAATGCTGATTTTGTGCAGTCAACTGACTGCCTGAATCAACCTCACCCCACAGCCATGAGGTGAAGCGTATCTCCCTCATTCAAGGCAGCGTTCATGCGTTCACCATAAGCCAAATAGGTCTCATAATTGAGAACCACCCGCAATTCCATATCGATTTCTCCCTTCTGGTCCAGAACGGCCTTTTTTACACCGGGGCCGTATTTTCTGATCAGACCGTTTATAAAATCTCGAAGGGTGTGTCCGGAAAATTCAACATCCAGATCTTTTTTCTTGTGCAGGGCCTTGTAGAGCATAGCAACCCCTTCTATCTTCAAATGGACTTTCATTTGGGAACCTCCTCATCTCCGTGTGTTTAATATTAGCATCCGAGGGTACGGAAGTTAACCTCTCAAAGTTGGAGTATAAGGGAACCCACAAAACATGTCAAGACTTCGCCTTATTCATATTATTTTAGTAATATTAACAGAGCAAATTGAATGAAATGCGGAGCATATTTCATCGAGGTTTATATTCGTCTGTGTGCACTTGCCCGCCTCAGGAGGGCTTGCCCGTCTTTTTTCCACCCTGCACGGATCATGCATCATCTTCCAGAAACGCTTTGATGGCCGCCCGAATCTCGGCGGTTTGATTCCAGTAGAAATGATCCGCCCCTTCGATCCGGTGTAATTGCGCTTCAGGATTCCACGTGGTCATCATGCCCTGAATCATTTCGTAGTCCCCGATCTCGTCACGGGATCCGGCAATCACCAACTTGATCTTAGCGTTGCAGGAAAGAAAGGCCATGTCCATGGCACTCACAGGGGGAGAAACCATAATCAACCGGCACGCCTTTTCAAAGTTTTCCAGGCCGTGGGCGCAAACCCAGGCGCCAAAGGAATAGCCGCCGAGATCGATCTCTTTTTTACCCTGTTCGGCCAGGAATTCCAGCGCCGCCTTCACATCCCCGCTCTCATCGATCCCCTCGCCGTAAGAACCGCCGCTCATACCCACGCCCCGGAAATTGAACCTGAGCGTGGTATATCCCTTTTCTCCGTAAGCCTGAATCACGGCCTCCACCACATTGTTTCTCATCTCCCCGCCATGAAGGGGATGGGGATGACACATGACCAAGGCCTTTTCTCCGGGCCGATTTTCCAGAAGGCCCTCAAGCTCAAAATCTTCGCACTTAAAAAAAACCTTTTTTTCCGCCATATCGCTCGTGCCTCTTCCTGTTCCGGTTACAGCCGTAAAACTTTTCTTAAACCTCGCGCCCGTTGCTCATCTCAACCACGGATTGGTCGCAATCTCTTTCTGGATTGTCGATGAGGGGCTGTCTCCATAATCATGCCCCGGCCAGACGACCGTCTCTCGCGGAAGGGTCAGGAGTTTTTTCTTGATGGAGGTCATAAACGCCTCGAGGGATGCCCCGGGCAGATCCGTGCGCCCGATGCTTCCCACAAAGAGGGTATCCCCCGTAAAGACATGCCCTTCATTGAAGAGGCAAATCCCTCCCGGACTGTGTCCAGGGGTGTGGAGGACCTTCAGAGAGACATCCCCAATCACGATTTCGTCGCCATCGTCCACGTGCACATCGGCCGGAGGAGAGGGTGTAAACCCCCAGGAGCGGGTCATCTGCTGGCCCTCAGGGGAATTGAAGAGTTCATCGTCCAGCCTGTGCATCACAATTTTCGCGTCCGTCAGTTCTTTGATCTTTGCGTTTCCGCATGAATGATCCCCGTGGCCGTGGGTGTTTACAATATACTCCAGGTCCAGGCCCTTGTTCTTGAGGGTTTCGACCACCCTTTCTTCATCTCCGGCCGGATCGATAGCGAGGGCCTTCCTGGTCCTGTCGCACCAGATCAAATAACAGAAGACGGCCATAAAACCGACTCTCAACTGTTCCATTTCCATAGATTTTCTCCCTTTATGCGCTTTGTATTTATTTTTTGACAGGATTCACGGGATCAACAGGATTAAAAACATTTACCATTGCCTTTTTCTGGAAAACCCAAAAATATCATGTCAATCCTGTTCATCTTGTCTAATTTTTTGTCTTTATTCTGTGCGAAGGACGATACCGGATGGAAGCGATTCACCGAAAATCAGATTCTTGTCCCCGGTATCCATGGGAACCACCGACTCCAGATTCCTTCTGTAGGGCCCCGCCCATTCGAAGGGGCTCATCCATTCCAGCACCCGCTCTATTAAGGCAGGATCCAAATCCCTGGCCCGATCCCCTGTGCGGCGCGCCATCTGAGCCAAGGCCATGGCGATCGGTTTCGGATTCTTCCAGTCATTTTTTAAGATATCATCGATCCATTTTGAAACTTCTTCGGGCGGGATAACCTTGTCCAGCGGACCATACAAAGGTTCTCTCGCCCCGAATCTCGAAACGGCCCACCAGTATTGGGGCCGACTCTTTTTTGGGGTGAGAGAGTTCAGCAGAAAACGCCCCCATTCCGCCTTGTCCGATGAGGGCAGTCTCTCCAGATTGGCAAGACTCATCCAGATTTCAAGGTGTTCCTGCGGCGTAATCCGCATCTTCCCCGTCTTTTTTTGGGGGCGAACGAAGGCGGCCGTTTCCTGGAGGATTCGCCGTTGCCGGTTGGCGGTCAGGCCCGCAGAAACGCGCCGCCAGAAAACCCACCACTCGGAACGCACCTGGACGGCTTTATCAT
>CAZXWJ010000431.1:0-2732 GCA_964644375.1 uncultured Desulfobacteraceae bacterium
TGCCTGATCTTTTCACTCTCCCTTCCGCCCACCACCCCTTTCTGGATGGCCGTCATCGGGATCGTGGCAGGTGTCGCACTCGGAAAAATGGCCTTCGGGGGTTTTGGTCAGAACATTTTCAATCCGGCCATGGTAGGCAGATGTTTCATCTATATCACCTTCCCCGTCCAGATGACGAATCTATGGGTGCAACCCATGTGGGGAGGGCTGGGCGGTTTTGCGCAATGGTCCGGCTTTCCGGACGCCGTCACCCGGGCCACGCCTCTCCAGGGTTTGAAAGAGGGGATATCCGTTCCCCTTCAGAACCTGTTCATCGGCAACATTCCGGGTTCCCTTGGAGAAACGTCCGCCCTCTTGATCGCTTTGGGCGGTCTCTACATCATTTACACAAAAGCGGCGTCCTGGCGCCTGGCGCTCTCCTGTCTCTTAGGGGGGGGCATGCTGAGCGGGATTCTTCACGCCGCGGGCGTCGGCAGCATGCCTTCACCGATCTCCACACTGCTTTCCGGCTCCTTTCTCTTCGGCACGGTCTTTGTGGTGACGGAGCCGATTTCAGGCGCTAAGACGAATACGGGACAATGGATCTACGGCTTCATGGTCGGTGGACTCACCATCGTCCTGAGGGGTTTTTCAAATTTTTCCGAAGGGATCATGTTCTCGACACTTATCATGAACGCCTTTGTCCCGATCCTGGATCAGACGGTTCGTCAACTCCAGCCCCCAAAGAAGGTGGCTTCATGAAAAAACGCCTCTTTTCCGTTTTTTATATGTTTGTCCTCACCCTGTGCTTCACCTCCATCGTGAGCGCCGTGAAGTACTTCAATGATGAACGAATCGATACCAATCAGAGGGTCAAACTCCAAAGTATTGTCCTCAGGGTATTGAACATCCCAGTTGAAAAAAACACGCCCGACGCACAACTCGTCAAGATCTTCGAGACCAGGGTCAAGTCCATTGATGTGAAAGGCCAAACCCTTTATGTGGGATATGAGGAAGACGGTCAAACCATCCTCGGTTATGCCTTTCCCGTCGGCGGACCGGGCTTTTGGGGTCCGGTGTATGGGATGGCGGCCGTGGATCCCAAGGCCACCAGGGTTCTTGGAGTCGCCTTTTACAAGCACTCGGAGACCCCCGGCCTCGGGGGCAGGATCTCGGAGAAGTGGTTCTCCGATCAATTCAAGGACCTTCCCCTCTATCCCGTGGATGGAGAGGAGAAGATTTTCTACTTGAAACCGGCGGGTCAGGAAAAGGCACCCAATGAGCTGGACGCCGTTACGGGCGCAACCGGCACGAGCCGTGCCGTAGAGGCCTTTTTAAATCAGGAACTGCAGAGATTTATGAAAGAATTTCGTGAATCCTTGACCGAGGGTTGAAAAATCCATGCCCAAGCCACCGACCGGTAAACAAATTTTCCTGCAGGGACTCTGGAATGAAAACCCCGTTCTGAGACAGGTCCTGGGGATCTGTTCCACGCTCGCGGTAACGAATCTGGTTTTGAACACGCTGGTCATGAACGCAGGCCTCATCTTCACGCTGACCATGTCCTGTCTGACCGTTTCCCTGCTCCGGAAGTATACGCCCATGCGCATCCGCATGATGGCCCAGACCCTGATCATCGCCTCCTATGTCATCATCGTGGATATCACCCTTCGAGCCTACCTTCCGGACATCAGCGAGGCCCTTGGCCCATACGTGGGCCTGATTATTACCAACTGCATCGTCATGGGACGGTGTGAGGCCTTTGCCAGGAACAATCCGCCCTGGACGTCCCTTCTCGACGCCCTGGCCGTCAGTCTGGGGTATGCCGGTGTGCTCCTCATTATCGCTCTGGTCCGTGAACCCCTGGGATTCGGGACGATTTTGGGATTTCGTATCATGCCCGGGGGTTTTACGCCCTGGACGATCATGATCATGGCGCCGGGGGCCTTTTTCACCCTGGGCATCCTGGTGTGGATACTGAGGGCCACCTTTCCCAAGACTGCGGGAGAGGGCGGACACTAGCCCTGATCCACCATCAAGGCATCATCTGCTGCGTTGCATCTGATACCTTGCTGGTGATCAGGAATCACCCTAAATATCCTGATTTCAGCCATGATATGTAAATTAGGCGGTGGATTTAGGATTAGAATCACGGGGTGGAAATTGCGGATAACTGTGTCGGGTTTTTTTGTATGAGTTTGGCCTTTTGAAAATAGGTTATCATGGCCCATCCATAGCTGAATGCGTTTCACAAAGCCAAACTGTTGAGACATCTTTAATCACAAGGGAAAGACTCACCACGAAGATCGAAAAGAGCATGAAGGATGATGAAACATAAAAAAAACTCTTTGTTATTTTTGACCTTTTTGTAACCCTACAAGATCACGAAGGCATTTATTGATGGTTCAAATAGATACAGGCACGCTCTTCTTCGCTGCAATCTTCACCAATAACATCCTCTTGACCAATTTTCTGGGGCTGTGCCCTTTTCTGTCCATATCAAGAGAATACCGGTCCTCTCTGGGCCTGGGAGCAGCGGTCGTCTTCGTGATGACCTGCACCGCCGTCATCAACTTTCTGGTCTATTATTATGTGCTCCTGCCTCTGAACCTGGAGCACTTCCGATACATCGTCTTCATTGTCGTCATCGCGGCCTTTGTTCAGTTGGTAGAAATGGCCGTGGAAAGATTTTTTCCGGCCCTCTATTATGTTCTGGGGATTTTTCTGCCCCTTATCACGGTGAATTGCGCCAT
>CAZXWJ010000432.1:0-2695 GCA_964644375.1 uncultured Desulfobacteraceae bacterium
TGAGCCGGGCGTCGGTCACTTCTATGTTCCCGGAGACGATGAGCCTGTTCGGATCGTTGTGGTTTTTAGAGAAGTAGAAATAGAGCCCGACCCCAATCAGGACCAGGAGGAAGGGAATGGCGATGCGTATTCTTTTTTTCATGATCCTTTGTCCCCGTTAAGGCGTATTGAAAATTGTCATTTCAGCAAAAACGTAGACCGTAATGTCTCTCCCGGAGCCCGCAGGGAACGCAGAGAAAAAAGCATTTCAAGATGCTTCCTGAGACCCTGCCGTCTCGGGCAAAAGGGGCGTGATGAAAAAATGCTATTTGCTGATGGCTGACCGCTGATCACTCTTGATCGTCCTCATCACGAGTCTTTCGATCTCCCGGCCGATATCGACGGACTGATCCCTGTCGATTTGCCGGAGGAGCCGGGTATGTTCCTTTCGTCTGGAGGCGATGAGTTCCATCCTGCTTCTCATGAACATGGGACTGATGATCATCAGATGCAGGATGCTGGGTTTGGTCTCGATAAACACCCCCTGCCGCACCCCCTCATCGAGAATGCCCACGAGAATGTTCAGGATGCGGCCGAGTTCAATGATAACGATTTCAGGCACATGACGCCCGTCCGAGGCCATTTCCCACACCATGATGGGTGGAAGATGGGGTTGCTGCCCGAACGTCTGCACAAAAGTTCGAATATAGGCCCTCATTTTTTCCTCGGGCGTATGCGCGGTTTCAATATTATGGATCAATCTCTCGACAATGCCGGAAAAGCCCTGGCGAAGCACCTCGGAATAGAGGGTTGCCTTGTCTCCGATCCGGTAATAGATCATGGCCTTGTTGACCCCGGCGCGCCGGGCGATCTCATCCATCCGGGCCCCTGCAAACCCGACCTCGGCAAAGACCTCCCTGGCGGCGTCCAGGATTCCCTGGATCGCCTGGTCCTTTTTCGAATCAGAACTCTCTTTCATGGGTCTCAGCCTTTTATTGACTACGGATAGCCACGTCCTTCAATGCTTTGGGAGGCCTTTGGCAGGCGTGGAATCATAAGTGAATTTAAACTAACCATTTAGTTAAACTCTTTGGTTATTGTATGGCGCTGCTTTTTTTTGTCAAGTGATTTTTCGCGGCACGGCCGGCCTCAATATCCATTGGTCGGTGGTTGGCCGATATTGACAACTCCGCACGCGATCTCGACCCGGTTTTTGCGCTGGGGCGAGTTGGTGACCCATTCGGGCATTCAAAAGGGGGTTGCCGGTGTGTTCATCGATGGGGCCGTCAGGGAGAGCGATGATATCATCGCATTGAAATTTCCGGCATTCAGCAAACTGGTGACGCCCAACGCCGGCAACGGAAAGGGTTTGGTGAGGTTCAGGTGCCGGTGATGATAGCGGTTGAGAAGGTGGAGCCCGATGACTGGTTGTTGGTGATGGTTACGGCGTGGTGGTGCTGCCCCGGTCCATTGCCGTGGAACACGCCAACAGGGGCATGGATGTCCTTGAGAAGGAAAACCGGATCCGGGAAGAGACCAGAGAGGGGAGCACCTTGGGCCATGTGGCCTGTTTCCCGCGTTGGGGTAAACAGAAGTGATCAAGCGAGGAGGCCCGGATTCGATTCGGACCTCCTTGTTGACATCGAATGTTCTAGTAAAGCGCCTGAAATATCCGACCTGCACTTCGAGAATCGAACCGAAGCCCCTTAATCGAATAGGCTTGCTGTGTCTGCCATTTGGTTTTTGGGCCTTGGCATTCATTTGACCTTCAGCGATCAGCTTTCAGCCGTCAGCAAAAACCTTTAAGAAACAAGTCATTAAGCTAATCGTCCCGTTGAAGCGGGAATGGCTTACAGGTCACGAACCGTCTCTTTTCAGGCCACCTTGGCCCCTTTTCCTTCCCAGTAGGGGTCGCGCAGGCCCTTTTTGAAAATCTTCCCGGAACCCGTCCTGGGAAGGGTGTCCAGAAAGTCGACGCTCTTCGGCGCCTTGTAGTGGGTCAGGCTTTTTTTGCAAAAGGCGATGATATCCTCTTCGTTCGCCGTGCTGCCCGGTTTAAGCGCCACGCAGGCCTTCACGGCCTCGCCCCACTTGGGATCGGGCACGCCGATAACGGCCGCCTCCAGAACGCCTTCGTGCGTGTATAGGACATTTTCCACCTCTGTGGAATAGACGTTCTCTCCTCCCGTGAGGATCATATCCTTTTTCCGATCCACAATGGTCACGTATTCTTCTTCGTTGATGACCGCCAGGTCGCCCGTATAGAGCCAGCCGTCCTTGATGGCCTTTGCGGTCTCATCGGGCAGATTCCAGTAACCGGGCGTCACGGTGTCGCCCTTGACGACAATCTCTCCCACCTGCTTGTTGTCTTTGGCAATTTCCTGCCCGTTTTTGTCCACCACCTTGAGGCTGACATTGATGAATTCCCGTCCCGTAGTGGCCTTGAATTCCAGTTGTTTATCCCAGGGGAGTGCCTTGAGGTGATTTTTGAGAATGGACAGCGTCAGGTAGGGACTCGTCTCGGTCATTCCATAGGTCTGGATGTAGTCGCACTTGAAGGTTTCAATGATCTTGCGGACGACCTCGGGCGCGATCGGTGCCCCTCCGCTGAGCAGGACCCTCAGCGAGGAGTAGTCGAAGCGGTCCACCTCCGCATGGTTGACCATCATGTTGAGCATCGTGGGGATCAGATTGGACAGGGTGATTTTTTCCTCCT
>CAZXWJ010000433.1:0-2673 GCA_964644375.1 uncultured Desulfobacteraceae bacterium
CAAAGGAATCATTCCTCCTGCTGTAAGAGATTACCTGAAAAATATGAGCATAAATGGTAATCCCTATAAAGAGCCGCAAGATGAAAGGGGAAAATGGGCACAAGGGACACCTGTTGAAACATACAAAGACCAGGAGTATCTGTTTTATGTTGGCTGTGTGGGATCCTATGATGAAAGGGCAAAGAAAATGGCACAGTCAGTGGGGAACCTCTTGGTTAAGGCGGGGGTTTCCATCGGAATACTTGGCGATACAGAAACATGTGATGGAAATGAGGTCAGGGCCCTTGGCGAAGCCGGACTTTTTCAGTTTCTTGCCGAGCAGAATATCGCTTTTTTTAAAAAGCTTGGAATAAAAAAGATTATCACCCTGGATCCCCATTCATTTAACGCATTCAAGAATGATTATCCTGCGCTAGGGGGTGAATTTGATGTCTATCATTACACACAGATTTTGGCTCCCTTGATCAAAGAAAAAAAACTGTCGCTGTCAGAATACAAGGCGAGAATAACTTTTCACGATCCGTGCTATTTGGGAAGACACAACGGGGAATATGACGCTCCGAGAAACATCCTGGAGGCTATCCCGGGAGTCGAGACAATGGAGATGGAGCAAAACAGGGATAATGCCTTCTGTTGTGGGGGAGGCGGTGGGAATTTTTTTACTGATATCCTTGGTGGAGGGAAAAACAGTCCAAACAGGATCAGGGTTAGAAGTGCACTTGATACCGGGGCACAGATTATTGCGGTAGCCTGTCCGCAATGTGCTAAAATGTTAGAGGATGCGATCAAGGCAGAGGAACTGGAGGACAGGTTAGAGGTTATGGATGTGGCCGAGATTGTCACAAAGGCCCTTTGACCGTCAGCAATGCATGCCTCTCTTTTCGGCCCCAAGTTTCCTCTTTCCATCTTAATACAAAGACGCAATCTGGAAAAGGGTTACATAACCGGAAGAGGAAGGCAAAATGGAAGGGTGGAAGCCAGAGATTTACTCTGTTACTGGTCTGCTCTGGAACTCGGGATTCCTATGACGAATTTGCCGAAGAGACTTGACATGACAATCTCGGCGGTGAGCTATGCCGTTTAAAGAGGTGAGAAGATCGCCATGGAAAAGGATTTTCAATTGGAAAGCTGATTTATTGGAATTTTTAAGGACGTCCCCTTTCTTCCACTTTCTCTCACATGCGAATTTAATGCTTTTGGGTCAGAAACCGGGCCGAAGTTGGAGCCTTTCCACCGACTCTTGCCAGGGCAGCGAGGCATCTTAGCTGCAGAGCCGTTCAATCGTTCAGAATAATTTCGTAGAATTTCGATTCCCTTTAAAAAATCAATTCAAAGGCCTTTTTCAGATCCTTTGGTGTAACTGTGCTCCCAGAGGAGGTTACACTCCAGAGCGCCTCACACAGTTGCTGGATGTCCCGTTCCCGCTGAAAATTAAGATGCGAGTCGATAAAATCTGCCGGGCGTCATCACGCCGGCCAGTTGGTCCAGGCGCCCTTGCAATGCCTTGACCTCAATGAATCCCTCTGTCCGCAAAAAGGCGTAGGCCATGGCCGCCCTAAATCCTGACGTACATAGGGTAATGATGAATTTGTCCCTGGGGAGCTCGCAGACTCGGTCCGGCAGGTCTTTCAGGGGAATATGGAACGAAAAGGGAAAGCTCAGATGATTATGCTCCTCGTCCGTCCGTACGTCGAGAAACATGAAATGATCGTGGTCCAGGAATCTTGCGGCATCTTCAACCGTGATGCCGTACTCCCCGGCGACCAGGAATTCAATGTCCATTTCCCGAAGGACATCGGCAAATGACATGGTTTCGCCGGGCACAACTTCGTTGTTCATTACCATTTTCCTCTCTGATTTAAAAATAAATCCATAAAGATTATTTCGCGCCGGTCTAACATAAAATCCAAGATTGCTCTACTGTTTTTTCCTGCGATTCGATTTTTAAACTGGATGCGATCGTAAAAGGTCGAGAAACGCGTCACCTCCACCCATATCAAACGGGGGAATACATAACGGCTTGCACGGGATTCCCGTTTTCTCTGGAAGGATGGAAACAAGGTTTCGGTGGGACCTTTTAGAAGGGCGTCAAACGTGAAGGCGGGCATGCCGGGTTTCGAATCCCGTCACTACGTTAAGAGACGGCCTTTCGGCCCCCGGTGGGTGTCATGACCTTTTGCAGGAAGGGCATGGGGGATGCGGATGTCCATCAGGGGCAGATCGGGGCCGTTTTATCGGGATCGCGCAGATCTTGTCGGGCCAAGGGTGCTTCCATGTGTCGCGTTTTTGCGATTTTTCCCTGATATGACCTTGCAAAAATGCGATGCCATAGGCAACCTTGATCTTCTTTCCATCACGCCTGTCTGTATTAAATCATAGGTTCTACGAGGGTTATGTCTGCAACATGTCTCATTGTTTAATTTCGGCACACAACTTGCTTTCCATTGGCAAGAGGAGAAGGAAAGGGGCTTGTTTAGGCCAAAAGCCTCAGAGATTTTTTTGGCCAAAGAGGAGAGGAGAAAATATTTGCATATGGAGACCGCAATCGTTTTCAACGAGCTCAAGGGCGAATTCAGGGCTAAGGTTCGGGATCTTTTGCCTGACGGAAATTTGGACCTCTGCTTTACATGCGGAACGTGTGCCAGCGGGTGTCCGGCTACGGGTCTGGAGGGC
>CAZXWJ010000434.1:0-2664 GCA_964644375.1 uncultured Desulfobacteraceae bacterium
TGAGATCCACCACCGGAACCTGGATGGTCAGACCGCTGCCCTTCATGAACCGCTGCACACGACCGACCTCGAAGGTCGGAACCACGCCGGCTACGCCTCCCTGGATCAAACAGGATTTGGCGGTGGTTCCGCCCATGTCAAAACAGAACATCTCCGGAAGGTTGAACAACTTTCCATAATACTGTCCCGAGATGACCGCGGCCGTCGGTCCGGATTCGATGATTCTCACCGGGAACCGGGCGGCCGTTTCCACGGAGGTGATGCCGCCGCTTGAAAGCATGATGAAAAGACGGCCCCTGGATCCGACGGCCTTCAGTCTGTTGGACAATTTGGTGAGGTATCGGCCTGTTAGCGGTTTGACGTAGGCATTGGTCACGGTGGTACTGGTCCGTTCGTATTCTCTGATCTGGGGCAGGACGTCGTAGGAGATGGAGACGGAAAGGTCCGGGGCCTCCTGCTGGATGATGTCTTTGATCAGGCGTTCGTGTGCGGGATTTTCAAAGGAATTGATCAGGCAGACCGCAATGGACTCCACGCCCAGTTCGAGCAACCGCCTGACGACTCCACGGGCCTCTTCCTTATCGACAGGCTTTAAGAGGGTTCCGTCGCTGCGGACGCGTTCATCCACTTCAAGACGAAGACGGCGGGGAATCAGGGGTTTGGGAAATTCCGCAAAGGTGTCGTAAGGGGCATACCGGATCTCTCTTCCGAGCTCGAGGACATCCCGGAAGCCCCGGGTGGTGATGAGGCCGGTCCTGGCCCCCTTTCTCTCGATGATGGCATTGATGACCAGGGTGGTACCGTGGATGACTTCATCGATGTTTTTCACGAACCCCGGGGTCTTTTCCTGCAGTTCCCTGATGCCCTGTTCTACGGCATCGGAGGGGTCTTTGGGGGTGGTGAGGCATTTGTTGATTCTGAGTTCACCCGTTCGATCATCGAGCAGAACGAAATCCGTAAAGGTGCCGCCGATATCACAGCCCAGCCGGTAATACCTCTCAGTCATGAAGACCTCCTTGCGGAACGCTTGGAGAGAAAGGATTATAACTGTGTAACTCTTTAGGTTGTTTAGTCTGTAGGCTAAAGGCTATTAGTTTCCGAACCCTTCGCTATCCGTGCATTGATCGAAGCAGGGCGCCCAAAATCTTCTCGGCTTCCACAATTTTTGATTCACAGCTAGAGACTTCATCAGCCAATTCAATCGCCCTGAGTTTCCTATGATCACGCGTGTTCCCTTCCTGCGGTACCTCACAGCTTAAATGCCTACAGCCTATCTGGCTGAGTAGTTACAAGGAAGCTAACACGCCGGATCCTCGCCCTTGAGGGCGGCCAGGACCTTCTCCGGGGTAATGGGAAGGTCCCTGATCCTGACCCCGACGGCGTCATAGACGGCATTGGCGATAGCGGGGGCCGTCGGCACAAGGCCGGGTTCACCCACCCCCTTGGCCCCAAAGGGGCCGGCGTCATCCCCCGGTTCCACGATCACCGGTTCGACGGGAACGACATCCCTGGCCGTGAGCATCTTATAATCCCGGAAGTTCCCGTTCATGACCCGGCCGTTTTTCAATATGATTTCCTCGCTTAGACCGTATCCGACGCCCGTGTAGGCGGCCCCGTATATCTGGCCCATCAGCAGGGCAGGGTTGACGGCCTTGCCCACGTCATGGGCGGCAATGAGTTTGAGGATCTTGACCTCTCCCGTCTCCTTGTCCACCTCCACCTCCACACCGGTGGTGCCGAAGGCATAGGTGCAGGAAAAGTTGCCCTTGAATTCCCTATCCAGCATCTCGGTGGGCGGATCATAGAAGGCCTCGCCGACCACCACCTTGCTCTTTCCCGTGCCCACCAGAAGACCAGCCCGCAGGACCTGACCCACTTCCACGGTGAAGTAGGGGTGTTCCGGTGCGCTTTTGGGAAAGATTTTTCGGTTCCGGATGTCCAGGTCGGCCGGATTCGAGATGAGGGCGTAATCCAGGTCCGGTTCCTGGAATTCGGGGTCTCTTCTCTTTTTGCGTTTAAATCCACCCTTGATGAGTTTGGGTATCTGCTCTGCGGCCATCTCCAAAATCTGTTTTTTGACCTTTTCGCAGGCCAGGATTGCGGCGTTCCCGGCCATGAAGGTGTGGCGGCTGGCATGGGTTCCTGCATCCCACAGGGCGAGAGCCGTATCCCCGAAGGTCAGGTTGACGTCTTCGGGTCTCACCCCGAGGGCCTCGGCGACCATCTGAGAGATGACGGTCGGTGAGCCCTGGCCCTGGTCCGTGCCGCTCTCAAAAACGTCCACGATACCGGCCTCATCCACTTTGATCATCATGCCGTGGCCGTCTGACTTATAGACCCGGGCGCCTCCCGCCACATGGATCAGGGAGGCCATGCCGACGCCCCGGCCGTTGCGCTTTCCCCACTTTTTTTTCCAGTCGAGTTTGTCTTTTACGGCCGTGATGCATTCCTCCATCCCGCAGGAGGTGATCTTGAGCCGCATGGGCGTTATCTCTCCGGGTTGGTTTCGGTTGATGAAACGGAACTCCGCGGGGTCTATGCCCGCCTCTTCGGCCAGGCTGTCCATGGAGGTCTCCACGGCAAAGGTGGCCTGGGGATTGCCATATCCGCGCATGGCCTGGCAGTAGATGTTGTTGGTGTAGACGCAGGTGGCCTTGAAACTGA
>CAZXWJ010000435.1:0-2653 GCA_964644375.1 uncultured Desulfobacteraceae bacterium
TGGGGGTCATGGTCTTTCAGGAGCAGTTGAGCCGGGCGGCCATGCACCTGGCCGGCTTTGACGCTGCGGAAGCAGATACCTTGCGAAAGGTGGTCAGCAAGAAGCATAAGGTGAAAAAACTTCGGGACTTTCATGCCCGGTTTATTCGAGGGGCGACCGAACGGGGGGTCGACTCAAAGGTGTCGGAGGATATCTGGAAGCTGATGATGGGATTTGACGGCTACAGTTTCTGCAAGCCGCACTCGGCCAGCTACGCCTTGTTGGCGTACAAGTCCGCCTATCTTCGGGCCCACTACCCGGCCGAATTCATGGCCGCGGTGATCTCCAACGGTGGGGGCTACTACTCCCCCTTCGCCTATATTTCAGAGGCCGGACGCATGGGACTCCGGGTCCTGCCACCGGACATCAACCAAAGCGAGATCAAATACACCGGAAAGGATAAGACGGTTCGGGTCGGTTTCATGCAGTTGAAGGAACTCTCCCAAGAGGCGCGTGAGGCCCTGATCCACGAACGAACCAAACATGGCGCTTTTATTTCTCTGGAGGAGTTTCTGAACCGGACAGGCCCCCATATCCATCTTCGGGACGTGAGGATGCTGATCAAGGCCGGCTGTTTTGATCGCATCGCTCGGGATCTCACCAGGCCGTCCCTCATGTGGCAGGCCCTTCGGTTCTTCGGCCAAAAGGAGGCGTACAGGGCCCCGGGACTCTTCGACCGGCAGCAGAGATCCCCCGTCTCGCACCGGTCCGGGTTTCCCCGAAAAGACTATCCCGAACACATCAGGCTGAAGCACGAAATGGAGGCCCTGGGTTTTTATCTTTCCGTCCATCCCCTGGAACGCTGTCGCCCCGCCCTGGAAAGGCTTTGCTATGTCAGGGCCCGGGAGCTTCACCAATGGACAGGCAAACGCGTCACGACCATCGGGTGGATGGTGACCGGCAAGACCGTGCATACCAGACGAGGCGAGACCATGAAGTTTATATCCTTCGAGGATCCCACGGGGATTTATGAATCCGTTTTTTTCCCAAGGGAGTACAACCGTTTCTGCCACATGCTGAGCCCCATGCGGCCCTATGTCCTGAAGGGAAAAGTGGAAGAAGAATTCAACGTCCTCACCCTGACCGTGCAGTGGATCGGATTCCTGGACAGGTTCGAAGCGGCGGGATGATCCACCTCGAGCGCAACGTCTGATGTCGAAGGACGCTCCGTTTCGATGCCTTCTTCCAGATGCGGGCATTTTTGTGGGAATATTGGGGAAAAGAAAGTATGTCGCGGTCAATAAGGCCATGGCGCGTACCGCAGGCAATATGACGCACGCTTTCCGCTCCCTGATTCAGGAAGAACAGAAAAAGGTGCAACCGCCAAGGCCGGTTTTGTCTGATTGACGCCCAAAAAATGACTCAACGTTCCTCAAAAAAGCCAGAAGGTAGTTCATAGTAGGCAATAGAGCCCTCAATCGTGCTCAGGATATCTATGCTCGGATCTCGGCTCGATTTGTACCGACAGTCACAACAATGCCAATAGTTCCAGGATTTCGCGATGGCCTCGTCCAGACAATCGCGATAGAAGGGGCATAGGGCGTTTCTTTCACCTTTCTTGTAAACAGGATGTCGTTTTCCTTTCATGACTTGACCCCACATAAATTTTCAGGCCGGTGCATCTCGGGATCCCCTTTGGACCCGGAGTCTTCCCCGACAAAGGCAATGCAATGAGTTCCGGCAAGGGCAGGTCTTTTCTTTCAACGCCTGCGATGATCAGTTGAAACGTGTGATCATCCAATTCAAAATCGTCCCAACCTAAAATATTCAGCCGTGCGTTGACATCATCCAGCGTCCCCTCGCCCATATCCGCTATGGCGTGGGCTGTTGTTCTAATGAACCCCGGGATCAGACGAGGTGACAGCCCCTTTTTTTCGAGTCTCTTAATGAGGATCTGTTTGATTTCGCTCAATGATGTGTCCTTTTTAATGCTGGATTCGGGTTTTCTGTTTCGGATTTCCAATTATGGAAAAATGGCGCCATCCTTTTTTGCGACAGGGATTGGGGTTTGTTTATTTCCTTGGTTATGATCCGGTTAAGATTAAGTGAAGGCGGTAAATAGTGTTTTCTCTGTATTTTGCGGAGGAAAATACCCTGTTTTTGAATACGCTCTTTAGAATTTTACTGTTCAGAAGTAATGGTTTGAACCAGCCCCAGAATCTCTTGCGTGGTTGAAGTGTGCTTGGACAGAAAATGGTTCGCTCCTCGATCAGAGGCGGCCTGGCGATATTCGGGAAGATCATGGCTTGTCAAGATGATGACAACGAGCTCGGGATACAGATCCTTCAGCCTTCTGGTAATTTCAAGACCATTTTCCCCGGGCAACTTGATGTCCATAAAGACGAAATCGGGCATCCTGTCGTTGATTTTGACCAGGGCCTCCTCCCCGTCCACTGCCTCATCCAGAAGCAAAGAGGGGAATCTGGATTCCAGGATCTTCCTGAACGTCAACCGAAATATGTCGTCGTCTTCGACAAGGAGTGCATATGTCATATATTTTCCCGGAACGGGCATTCGTTGCCTGAAGTTAAAGAGAATAGTCCGGTAACAAACTTCGGGCTGTAAACCACTTTACGGGAGAGCTGCCATATGGTAAATAGGGTTTACACTCCAT
>CAZXWJ010000436.1:0-2648 GCA_964644375.1 uncultured Desulfobacteraceae bacterium
GGAAAGACGGGGGATTACCAAGGAGCGGGAAAATGACATTTCCTGATCTCATGCTATTGGGACTGGCCTTCGGCTGGGGTGCCCTTTTGGGGGTTTTTTATTTCGGAGGCCTGTGGTGGACTCTGACGGTGTTTCGGCAAAGATCCCGTCCCGGGACCTTCCTGATCCTGAGTTTTGTAGTGCGGACCCTTTTGGTGCTTTTGTGCTTCTGGCTGATGCTTCAAAAAGGCCCCCCGCCCTTTTTAGTGACGATCGGCGGCTTCTTCCTGGCACGTTTTGCCGTGACCCGGAAGGTGGCGGACCGGAAAGGAGCGCAGGAACATGCCCGTTAGTCCGGACGGTATCGTGCTCTGGCAGCACGGGGTCTTCGTGCTCAACTACACCCTTGTCTTTACCTGGATCGTTATGGCCTTTCTGACCGTGGGATCCTGGCTGATCACACGGCGTCTGCGGAGCGACGCCCGGGTGTCGAAGTGGCAGAATCTTCTGGAGGCCATTGTCTCCGGCATGGAGACGCAGTTAAAGGAGATCACGAGACGGGAAACGGTCCGGTTCATGCCCTTTGTCGGCACCCTTTTCCTCTTTGTGGGGGTGTCCAATGTCCTTTCCGTGGTCCCCGGATTTCACACCCCGACAGGGTCTTTGTCCACGACAGCGGCTCTCGCTGTCTGCGTTTTCCTTGCGGTACCGCTTTACGGTATTTTGGAGACCGGCTTTTTGAAATATTTTCGTAATTACATACAGCCCACTTTTTTTATGCTGCCCTTCAATATCATGGGGGAATTCAGCCGGACGCTGGCTCTGGCCGTTCGGCTTTTCGGGAATGTCATGAGCGGGAACATGATCGCCGCGATCCTGCTCATCATCGCCCCGATTATTTTTCCGGTTCTGATGCACGTCCTTGGACTGCTCACGGGCGTCGTTCAGGCCTATATTTTTGCCATCCTGGCGGCCGTTTATATCGGCGCAGGAATACAGGCACAGGAAGAACGAAAAGAAACCTGAGAGGAGTGACCGCTATGGAACACTTAACGTGGGTGGCTATTGCTTCCGTGATTTCGGCCGGGTTGTGTATCGGCATCGGGTCGATCGGGCCGGGGCTGGGGGAGGGCCGGGCACTCGCCCAGGCCCTGAGCGCCATGGCCCAGCAACCCGATGAGACCAACACCATTACTCGAACGCTGTTTGTCGGCATGGCCATGGTGGAATCGACCGCAATTTACTGTTTCGTGGTCTCCATGATCCTGATCTTTGCCAATCCCTTTTGGAACTATTTTCTTTCAAAGGCCGGGGGGTAAACCGTGCTCATCAATTGGTTCACGGTCGCGGCCCAGATCGTCAACTTCCTGATTCTTCTTTATCTCCTGAAACGGTTCCTCTATAAACCCATTTTACGGGCTATGGAGGAGCGCGAAAGGCGTATTGCGTCGGCCATGGAGGAGACGAAAAAGGCCGAAGAGGTGGCGCAGCAAAAGGCCCGGGAGCTGGAAGAAGAGAAACGGGCCTTCCTGGAGGCCAAAGAGCAATTCATGCTCGATGCGAAAAAGGAGGTAGAAGCGTGGCGTGACCGGACGATGCAGGGAGCTAAATCCGAGATCGATGAACTCCGCCGATCCTGGCGGACCAGGCTGGATGAGGACAAAAGGGGGTTTGTTGAAAAACTCAAGACCGAGGTCGTCGGCCACATCATGCGGATCAGCGAGAAGACCCTGCAGGACCTGGCAAACCGGGACTTGGAGCATGAAATCGTCTCGGTTTTTTTAAAAAAGGCGGGGGAAGACGACGAACTCTTTCCCCCTGAAGGCCTTTCGGGGGCGGTCGTCGTCCGGAGCGGATTCGAACTGGATGAACATGGCCGGGAAGCGGTGCAGGGGTTTCTGGGCGATCGGCTGAGGGGCGGCAACGCGTTTCGGTTCGAGGTTTTGAAAGACCTTGGGATAGGCATTCAGATCATGGTCGGAGACCGGAAGGTCGAGTGGAACCTGTCCGACTATCTCGACGATCTGGAAGAGAAGATATTTGAGAAACTGTAATCGGCTCACCACAGAGGCACTGAGGAGATAGAGGGGATTTTTTTTACTTTCCCCTGAGAGGGAGGCAAGTAAAAAAATCTTTTCTCAGTGTCTCTAGTCACGCCGAGGCGTGACCCCGCAGGGCGGGACAGGCGCGCGGTGGAAATTACGTTTGGAATACGACACGAGCTATAAAAACGATGAGCGAGAGAGAACTAGATAAGGTCTTGAATGATGTGGGCCGGGCCGTGGATCAAGGGATGGAGGCCTTCCATCCCGCGCCGGGCACGGAGGAGGTCGGCCACCTCAAGTCGGTGGGACAGGGCATTGTCTGGGCCGAAGGCCTGAAACGGGTGGGGTCCGAGGAACTGGTGCATATCGGGCCGGACCATATGGGCATGGTCCTGGATATCCTCCCTGAAAGCGTTGGGATCATCCTCTTCGATACCGGCGCCACCCTTGGGGCCGGAGATCAGGTGACCCGGAGCGGCCGGGTTCTGGATGTCCCCGTCGGACCTGATTTCATAGGCCGCGTCGTCGATCCCATGGGGCGGCCCCTGGACGGGTTGCCCTCACCCCAAGAGGAGACCCGGTGGGCGGCCCTGAGAGAGGCCCCCGAGATTATGGAACGGGCCC
>CAZXWJ010000437.1:0-2648 GCA_964644375.1 uncultured Desulfobacteraceae bacterium
CCGAAAGGCAGGCTGTTCCAGGAGGACCCATGCCCCCCACACCCGGTTCTTTCTATTCAAGGCTGGAGACGCTCGTGACTTGCGTCAGCCGGCGAATCATGTTTACGGGGGCTTTCACGGGCTCTCCCGTTAAATATTTGTGGACGGAACCGGCCGACCTGCGGCCCGAACCAATGGCCTCCACAACGGCCTTGTAGTCACCGATTGCCTCTCCGGGCCGGAAAATACCGATGTCCTCCTCGGCAAATGGACTCGCATAGGGCACGACGGTCTCCCAACGAGAGTTTTCCTGAACGACTTGTTCGTCCTCCGTCTCTTCCTCTTTGACGGGCACGTAGATAAGCTCCGGAAAGCGCCCCGCGCCGGTCAACAAAGTGTCGACCGGGAGGATTTCCCGGTTCACCTCTTCCACGTTTTTTCCCTTCCCGGCAAGATGCGCGACCTCAACCTGAGTGAGATCAACCCCTTCTCCGATCATTCTGGTCAGGGCACTTTCAAAGAAGAACCGGACACCTTCCTGCTCCGCCTTACGGATGTCCTCGTGTGAAAGAGAAATATGATCGGACGATTTTCTGAAGACGATACTGACGCCCGTTGCGCCTTCCTCGAAGCAGTTCCTCGCAGCTTCAAGAGAAGCCTTTCCACCGCCGAGAATCATGACATTCTTTCCCGGTGAACATTTCTTTCCGGCCCTGATGTTCAAAACAAAATCAACCAGAAGCTGAACGCCCGGCAGAGGCTGCAAGGGGATCTGCCCCCGCCCTCTTGCAGCCACCTGGGTATCCCAACCGCCGATGGTCACAAGAACCGCCGAAAAACCTTCCTTCAGCAGAGAGGCAACGGTGAAATCCTGACCCATTTTCTGACCGATCTGAGCCTGAACCCCTGCATCCAGAATCCCGTTGATGTCCCATTCCAGAATGTCCCTGGGCAGCCTGTTTGCCGGAAGGCCTGAAAGGAGCAGTCCCCCCATCCGGGAACCCGCCTCATAGACAGCGGCGTCATGACCGACCCGGTTCAAGAAATAGGCGGCCGTGAGCCCTTCCGCTCCACCACCCACGACGGCGACCCGATGGCCCGTCTCAGGGGCCCGGGGGATTTGAACCCGCTGTCCGGAATTCATTTCGTAATCGGCGGCGAATCGTTTGAGGTTGTTGATGGCCACAGGCTCATCCACCAAGTTCCGACGGCACTCAAATTCGCAGGGATGCACACAAATCCTGCCGCAAACCAGGGGAAAGGGATTGGCCTCTTTGATCACACGGACCGCGTCCAGGTAGCGTCCCTCGCGGATTTCACGAATATAGGAGGGGATATCGATGCCTGCGGGGCAGGCCCGCTGGCAGGGCGCCGTGCACTCATCCGTGGTGTACTCACCACCGACTCGCCGGGTATAGGAACTCAGGGTGATGATATGCTTGGGGCAGACCCTTTCACAGGTGCCGCACCCCGTACATTTTTCTGGGTCGACCACGGGCAGATTGTCAGCCCCCATGGAAAGCGCATCAAAGGGACAGGCCTTCACGCACGTCCCCAGCCCCAGACATCCGATGGGGCAAACCTTTGAGCCACCGCCGAGCAAGGCCGCAGCCCGGCAGTCGTGTACGCCGTCATAGAGGTATTTGAGGTCAGCGTCCTGATATCCGTAAGTACACCCCGGCTTGGCGATGTCCGGCTCTCGAGCCTCAAGTTTCACCCCCAGGATACCGGCAATTTCTTCAGCGATCTCCGGTCCGCCGGCCACGCAAGAGGAAGCAGCCGACTTACCCTCGACAATAGCCACCGCATTGGCGCTGCATCCGGGATACCCGCATCCCCCACAATTCGCGCCGGGAAGAGCCTCTTCCACGGCTTCGACTTTAGGATCTACGTAGACATAAAAAATCTTGGACGCCAAGGCCAGTCCGATGCCGACAACGGCTCCAACGGCCCCCATGACCAGAATTCCACCTAACATTTAAATCCTCCTAATGAAAGAGACAATGACCCTGAAACAGCATTTAAACACACACTCCTCTTCGGACTCTTCCCGAAATGATCAGGGCGTGTGGAGAGCACGCATATTCCCCTGAATCAGGCAGATCCTGAAATCTGTCAGACCATGCCCTTGAAGGCAAAAAAGGCGAGGGACATCATTCCTGCCCCCACAAGGCCGATAGAAGTGTCCTGGAGAGGTTTGGGGACCCTTGCCAAGAGGATCCGCTCACGCACACCTGCAAACAAGACCAGGGCGAGTCCAAACCCGACGGCATAGCTGCATGAGGCTATAAGCGTCTGGATAAAGCTGTATTCCTCCTTGATGTTGATGAGGCACACACCCATCACCGCGCAGTTCGTGGTGATCAATGGAAGAAAGATGCCCAGACCCGCATAAAGGGCCGGAATGCTTTTTCTGAGAAACATCTCCACAAACTGGACAAGCGCGGCAATCACCAGAATAAACGCAAGGGTCCGCAGGTATTCGAATCCGAAGGGTTTGAGAAGAAAATTTTCCGTGATCCATGTGATGGCGCCGGCCATGACCAGCACGAAGACAACCGCCATGGCCATGCCGATTGCCGTTTCCATTTTCTTGGAAACGCCCAGGAACGGGCAGTTCCCGAGATACTGCATCAAGAGGATGTTATTCACAAAGATGCAACTAATGA
>CAZXWJ010000438.1:0-2645 GCA_964644375.1 uncultured Desulfobacteraceae bacterium
TTCAGCGAGAGGTTCTGTTTCGGGCGCTTCGAAAACTCGCATCCCAGAAAAAAACGATCCTCCTCGTCTCTCACATGCCGGAAGATGTGGAAGCGCTCTGCGATAAGTTGACGGTCCTGAGGGCAGGCAGGGTTGCCGGGGGGATGGTCCGTCCTTTCGACACCCCCAAGCTCCTGGGGTGGATGTTTGGGACCGTTCCCGCTCCGCCCCCCTGCAGCGTGGCCAAACCTGGCAGGATCACTCTATCCATGGAGAAGGTGACCGGAAGCGGAGGCCGCACCGGCCTTCGGGACTGCAGCGTCAGCATACGAGAAGGGGAGGTTGTCGGATTGGCGGGGCTTGCGGGAAGCGGTCAGGATGTGTTCCTCCGGCTCGCGTCGGGGCTCAACCGGCCCGGTGAGGGAACAATCAGGATAGAGGGCCGCCGCATGAACCGGCAGGACTATCATGCTTTCAAAGCAAGCGGCGTGACTTTCCTTCCCACGGCACGGCTGGAGGAAGGCCTTATCCCTGGACTGACCATCACCGAACACTTCGCATTGCAGCAGAAAGAGGGCATCCGGGTCGCCTGGCAAAAGGCACAAGAACAAGCCGGTTCAAGGATCGAGCAATTCAGGATCATCGGCAGGCCAGCCTCCACGGCCGAATCCCTGTCCGGGGGCAATCAGCAGCGACTTCTTCTTTCACTGATGCCCACTCACCCTGTTATCCTTTTTCTAGAGAACCCTACGCGGGGACTGGATATGGAGTCGGTTCGCTGGGTGTGGGAACACCTGATGGGATATGCCGCCAAAGGGACCAGCATTGTTTTCTCTTCGGCCGAACTGGAAGAGATTCTTCAGGTCGCGGACCGCGTTCTGGTTTTTTATAATGGCGCCGTGGTGAGGGATGCCAAGGCCTGTGATACGGACCTGGATGATCTTGGCCGGGCTATCGCAGGAAAGGTGTGACCATGCCGAATGACCCGACGGGGGTAAAAAAAATCAGAAAGAACCTCTTGGAAGTTCTGGTGATGTTGGTCGGCGTGCTCTGCCTGACGACCCTTATCCTTCTAATTGCCGGAGCCCCGCCGTTTGAGGCCTTCAAATATCTCCTTCTCGGGTCGGTCGGTTCATGGATTAAGATCGGGCAGGTGCTTACGGGGTGGATACCTCTCTGCCTGTGTGCCTGCGGTCTTGTTTACAGTTTCAGGGTCGGACTTTGGAATATCGGCGTGGAAGGGCAGGTGGTGATCGGCGCTATTTGTGGAACCGCCGTCCTCCGAATGGGTTTGGGAAACGGCCCTCCGGCCCTGATGATCATGCTGGCTTTTCTGGGAGGCGCTCTTGGGGGTGGGCTGTGGGCCGTTTTCACCGGCTTTCTCAAGACCAAGGGCGGTGTGAATGAGATCTTCGGTGGCCTGGGGCTTAATTTTGTGGCCCAGGGGATTACCCTCTGGCTCATCTTCGGCCCATGGAAAAGGCCGGGGGTCGCCTCGATGAGCGGCACGGAACTTTTTCCGAGGGAACTCTGGCTCCTGACCATTCGAGGCCTGCGGCTCTCCCCAGTGGGGCTTGCCCTGACCATCGCCGTGCTTCTGGGGACGGCGTGGGTCCTGAGCAGAACAAGGCTCGGGCTCGCCCTAAAGGGCATCGGCAATAACCCCCGGGCCGCCTATCTTCACGGCCTCAAGCCCAATAAATATTTCATCATCGCTATGGGACTCGCAGGGGCCTGTGCGGGGATGGCAGGCACTTTCCAAGTGACGGGCGTCTATCATCGCCTCATCCCATCCATCTCCAGTAACTACGGTTATCTGGCCCTCCTGGTAGTTATGCTGGCCAATTACCGGATCTGGGGCGCTCCTGCGATTGCGTTCTTTTTTGTTTGTCTCAATGTGGGCAGCATTCAGCTTCCCATGATGCTCCAGGTGGATTCCTCTCTGAGCGGGATTGTCCAGGGTATCTTTGTGCTTGCCGCACTGCTCCTCTATGCGTGGAGGAGCAGAAGAAGTGTTAATGCGTTTTAGGTTTTAGAGTAAACGGCATCAACCCTATCGCAACGTTAGGGTTAACCCTAACGCTTTGGAAATCGGAGTTCCATGTCCGACTTGAATATCGCCATCATCCTGGGTTCCATCGTAGCCGGGGCCGCGCCCATCGTCATCGCCGCACTGGGGGAGACCATTTCGGAGAAGGCCGGGGTCATCAACCTGTCCCTGGACGGATCCATCCTGTTGAGCGCCATGGTCGCCTTTGTCGTGGCCTTTGAGACCAAGAGCGTCATGCTCGGGTTTGCAGGCGGTGCGGTTGCCGGGGCTATGGTGGCCGGTCTGGTGGGACTCTTCAGTATCTACCTGGGGCAGTCCCAGGTAGCTGTGGGGTTTGTCCTGACACTCACGGCCAGAGATCTGGCCTATTTTTTCGGCAACCCCTATGCCAGGCAATACGGTCCCCAGATGAGCCCCTGGCCGATTCCCGGACTCCACGAAATCCCCTTTCTGGGGACGGTCTTTTTCCATCACGCCATGATCATCTACCTGAGTATGTTGATGATCGCCGTGTGCTGGTGGTATATGTATCGGACACCCAAGGGCCTCCGTCTCAGGGCCGTCGGGGAGCATCCGGCCGCCGCCTATGCCAGGGGGACCGACAGTCGGAGAATCC
>CAZXWJ010000439.1:0-2643 GCA_964644375.1 uncultured Desulfobacteraceae bacterium
CATGGCAAGGCTCGATAAGACCTTCCCGACCAACGACTGCGCGATGTGTATTCTCGCGCCCAAGATGATCGAGTGTGCGAACCACGATCACATCACACTGCTGACCTATTCCAAACTTATTGAACTTACGGGGCATGCAGGAAATTTCAAGGCCAGAATCCTTAAGAAGGCCCGCTTTGTTGATTCAGACAAGTGCGTCGGTTGCGGGGTCTGCGCCGAGAAATGTCCGACCAAGGTCGACGACAGCTTCAATGCCGGCCTGGGAACCAGAAAGGCCATCTACAAATATTTTCCCCAGGCCGTCCCCTCGACCTTTGTCATTGATCCCGACCACTGCAGGGTCCTCAACGGAAAGAAGTGCGGGGTCTGTGAAAAGTTCTGCAAGGCAAAGGCGGTCAATTTCGCCCAGAAGGATGAGGAAATCACCATCGAAGCGGGGGCCGTCATCATGGCCACGGGACTGGACCTTTACGGGGTCTCCGCGCTGAAGGAATACGGTTGGGGCACGATCAAAAACGTCCTTACGGCCATGCAGTTCGAGAGAATGATCTGTGCCTCGGGCCCGACCCTGGGACATCTAAAAAAACCCTCCGACGGGGAGGAGCCAAAAAATTTGGCGTTTATTCAGTGTGTCGGTTCCAGGGATGTGAGGCACAGACGCTATTGCTCCGCCGTCTGCTGCATGCACGCGACAAAAGAGGCCATGCTTGCACATGAACATTGTCCGAATCTGACCTCTACCATCTTTTACATGGACATGCGGGCCGTGGGCAAAGGATTCCAGGAATACATTCAGCGGGCCCGTGATGAGTATGCGGTGGGATACATACGATCCAGGCCGGGGCAGATCACCGTGAATGAGAAGACCGGAAATCCCGTGATTCATTTTGAGGACACAACGACCCGGAAATTGAGGAGCAAGGAATTCGACATGGTCATTCTCGCACAGGCCCTTATCCCCTCGGAGACCAATACGGAAACGGCGGACAATATGGGGGTCAATATGGATGAATTCGGATTTGTCGCCGCGCCCTCTGAACCCCTTGATCCCTTTGCGACGAATCGTGAAGGCATCTTCGCCTGCGGATTCTGTCAGGGTCCCATGGACGTCCCCGGTTCGGTGGTTAGGGCCTCCGGGGCGGCCTCCCGGGTTGCGGAGTCCCTGGCTTTAATTTGATGGAGAAAGACAGAATCATGAGTGACGGAATTAGAATCGGAATCTTTATTTGCCATTGCGGTTCCAATATCGGCGGAACGGTCAATGTGCCCGAAGTGGTAGAATACGCTCGAACCCTGCCCTATGTGGTGTGTGCCGAAGGTAATCTCTATACCTGTTCGGAGGACGGTCTCTCGTCCATTCGAAACAAAATCCGGGAAGATCATCTGAACAGGGTAGTGGTTGCCTCCTGTACGCCTCGCACCCATGAGGGGCTCTTCAGGAAAAACTGCGAGCGCGCAGATCTCAACAAATATCTTTTTGAATTCGTCAACCTGAGGGAGCACTGTGCTTGGGTGCATATGAATCAACCCGAGGAAGCCACTGCCAAGGCCAAGGACCTGGTACGTATGGGTGCGGCCAAGGTCGGCCTCCTGGAACCCCTGACGGATCTTTCCACGAATGTCATGCGTGCATGCCTTGTCCTGGGTGGGGGCGTTTCAGGGCTCACTGCGGCCCTGACCCTGGCCAACCAGGGGTACCGGGTCGAACTGGTGGAAAAAGAAAAAAACCTGGGAGGCCTCCTCCTTTCCGTAAACAGGATATTCCCTACCCATCAGACGGCTGCGGAATTTCTGGCGCCCACGATTCGGTCAGTCCTGGACCACAAAAATATCACGGTTCATCTTGGGTGGCAACTATCTGAAATAAAGGGATTCATAGGCAATTACGCAGCCACCGTCAAAAAGGGAGACAAAACTCTGAATCTGGAGGTGGGGACCATTACGGTCGCCGTTGGGGCGGCCCCTTTCAAACCGACGGGACTCTATGGATATGGGCGTTTTGAGAACGTCATGACACAGATCGAATTTGAAAAGCTGTCTATTCAATCCGGGTATAGCGGTTTTAATAACATCGTCATCATCAACTGTGTGGGGGCCAGGACCGAAGAGCGGTCCTATTGCGGCAGGTTCTGCTGCATCGTGGCTCTCAAGAATGCCATCCTTATCAAAGAAGCCAACCCCGATGCAAGGGTTACCATCATGCAACGGGACGTCATGGCCTGTGGAAAGATCTATGAGGACTACTATCGCATCGCCCTCGAAAAAGGCATACAATTCGTTCGCTACGACCCGAATCAGCCCCCGAAGGTCCTGGGCAGTGACCAAAAGGCAACCAAGGTGTGCGTGCGCCATTTGCTCATGGGAAAAGACATCACCCTGGATGCCGATCTGGTGCTTTTGACGACACCCCTTGTGCCGGGAGAGGACAACGTCTCCCTTTCACGGATGATGCGGATTCCCTTGGGAATGGACGGATTCTTCATGGAGGCCCATCAAAAATGGAGGCCCGTTGAATTTCCCACCGACGGCATCTTCGTTGCCGGCTGTGCCCGCTACCCCGGCGAAATCCCGGAATGTATCAGCCAGGCCCATGCCGCTGCGGCCAAGGCGGCTGTTCCCATGGCCAACGGTTTGGTAGTGACT
>CAZXWJ010000440.1:0-2616 GCA_964644375.1 uncultured Desulfobacteraceae bacterium
TATGCCGAGGCAGAGGTCAAAGGATGGATCCAGTTTCTGAGAGATCGAATCGACTACTGGACCAAAAAACAGGCCCAAATCTACCTCAAGTCCCCGACCGGGCCTCCGGAAATCAGGCCCTAATCGGCAGCCATGGATCCCCCCCGTTGGCGGGGGATCATCCATGTTGGAAAACACGGGCCTTTTGACCGGATCCTCACAGGGTCCGGTCAAAAGCGCCGGGAAACCGAAAACGTCAGCCTGTTCGATTTGTGCAGGACGTCCGGGCCACGATACGAGTAAAAAAAAGGGTGCCCCGAAGACAAAAGGAAGCAGTCCTGAAAAAAGCGCTGAATGAGAAAAACAGGGGAGAGAACAGTGCTCGAAAAATTCAAAAAAATAAATCAGAGATTTAGCGGCTTGCTCGCGTGGGTAGGGCTTGTCGGGATCCTTGTCATGATGGTCATTACATGCGTGGATGTGATCGGAGCCAAGGTCTTTCTGACCCCGGTTTTTGGGGCTCTTGACATCGTCATGATCGCCCAGTTGGTAGCCATCTCTTTTGCCGGCGCCGCGACCTATATTCTTGGAAGACATGTTCAGGTGGAATTTTTTGTCGCTATACTCCCGAGACGTGCCCAGGCCGTTGTGGACGCCTTCATCCTGTTGCTGGGATTCGTCTTTTTCGGCCTGGTGGTCTGGCGGCTTATTGCATATGGATATTCCTTTCAAACAGGCGGCGAAGTGAGCCCAACCATCCGGATGCCTCTGTATCCCTTTGCTTACGGCGCTGCCTTTGCAATTGTTCCCTTGTGTTTGCTTCTTTTATCCGATTTTCTTATTGCAATAAAGAGGATGGTTAACAAATGAGCCCAGTGACTACAGGACTTGTCGGTATTGGTCTACTCCTTTTTCTCTTTCTACTTAGGATGCCGGTTGCATTTGCCATGGCTTTTGTAGGGTTTGTCGGTTTCGCTTACCTGGCGGACCCCGGCCCTGCGCTCAGCCTTTTGGCCCAGGACATCTTTGAGACATTTTCGTCCTATCCACTCTCGGTGATCCCCATGTTTATCCTTATGGGGACCTTCGCCTTCGCCTCGGGGATCAGTCAAAGGCTCTTTGCTACGACCTATGCCTGGGTCGGGTCGCTGCGGGGCGGACTGTCCGTCGCCACGGTGCTTGCCTGTGCAGGTTTTGCCGCAATCTGCGGCTCTTCGGCGGCCACGGCGGCAACCATGGGACAAATCGCCCTTCCGGAAATGAGAAAATACGGATACGACAACTCACTTGCCACCGGAACCATCGCGGCATCCGGTGCCCTCGGCATCCTTATCCCTCCAAGCACGATTCTCATCGTCTATGGGATTCTCACGGAGGAGTCCATCGGAAAGCTGTTCGTGGCCGGCGTCGTTCCGGGACTGATCCTGAGCCTCTTCTTCGTCTTAACCGTTTTGATCCTCTGTCTTCGTAATCCCCATCTCGGACCTCCCGGCAACCCGACAACATGGGCGCAGAAAATCAAGGCCTTCGGCGGCATCGTAGAGGCCATTCTCCTCTTCATCCTGACGATCGGGGGTCTCTTTCTCGGTTGGTTCAGCCCCACCCAGGCGGGGGCCATCGGCGCCGGCGGGGCGCTGCTCATCGGCCTGGCTCGACGGCAACTGACCTGGAAGATTTTCCTGGAGGCCGGCAAAGACGGGCTCAGCACCGCCTGCATGGTCCTGTTCATCATCACAGGGGCCACCATCTTCGGTCACTTCCTGGCCATATCCACGATCCCCTTCATCCTTGCAGACTGGATCGCGGGCCTCCCCATCCCGCCCCTGGCCGTTATGGCGGTCATGATTTTCGTCTATTTCCTGGGCGGATTCTTTATGGACTCCATGGCCCTGGTGGTCGTCACCGTACCCATATTCTTTCCTGTAGTCATGAAGCTGGGATTCGATCCCATCTGGTTTGGGGTCATCATTGTCCTGGTCGCCGAAATGGGGGTCATCACCCCTCCTGTGGGTGTCAATGTGTTCGTCATCAAAGGGATCGCGCCCGACATTCCCCTTCACGTCATCTTCAAGGGGATCTTCCCTTTTCTGGGTGCGTTGATCATCCTGACAATCCTGCTCATGTTCGTCCCTCAGATTGCTACCTTTCTGCCCAGCCTGATCACCTACTAGGGCAAAGGGAATTCCAGGGGATTGGCGTCCGATCCTGAATGCTTTACCTGGACAGATATGTGAAGGCAGCGTCATCGTTGCACTCCAAGGGCGACTCAACGCAAGGGAAAAGGCGTCAACGGCCTTTTCAGGCATGCCCTGATCCCTGTTCCACACTTACCCTGCATCTGACCTTTTGCTCAGCCCGTTTATTCGCCTTCGCCAGATACCGTGCCGCCTGTCTTCGAGCAGCAGAAAACCCGTTTCACAATGAGACCTTACGCCCAAAAAATGGAGGAAAAGATGGACGGCAGTGCTGCTCAATCCAGGCGAATATACTACGGTTGGATCATCGTGGGTGTGGGTCTGGTTTCCATGGCCTTCTGGCTGGGGATACGATCAAGCTTTTCCGTGTTCTACGTGGCACTCCTGGAGGAATTTCCCTGGAACCGGGGAGGGTCCGCAGGGGTTCAGTCCATGGCCCTCA
>CAZXWJ010000441.1:0-2603 GCA_964644375.1 uncultured Desulfobacteraceae bacterium
ATGGCGTCGACCGTTGAACTCAGGAATGAAAGATAGAGCTCTTCCTGTCTTTTCGACTGCCCGTAAAGCTCTCTGTAATTCTGCTCACTCTCACTGAGGTTCTCCAGCGCCCGTTTACGGGTAATTTCGACCGCCGCCAGGTTTCCAAAAAGGGACAGGGTATCGAGATCGGCACTTGAAAATTTGGTCTTCGTTCTGTTGAAGGCAAACAACACCCCGTAATTGGCTTCTCCTATCTGTACGGGTACGGCAATACCGGAAATCAGGCCCTCGGATCGGGTGATCTCATGGAGTTCGGGGCCGATCTCCTTATAGTAGTCTTCCACAATCAGATAGTGGCCGCTTTCAGCCACCTTCCCGGCAAGCCCCATACCGAGTGGAACGCGCAATCGTTTGAATGCTTCGGAAATCAGGCCTGAAGAGATGTACCAGCACAGTTCCCGTGTCTCCGGATCGTGCAAGGCTATCCATGCCGTGTCCGTCCCAAGCAACTCCCGGCTTTCACCAACGATGAGAGAGAGGTTCTCGTCGAGGGGACGGTCCTCCACCATGGCCAGGGCCAGTTTATGCAGGCCCTTGAATATTTTCAATTGGGTTTCAAGATGCCGGCGACCCTGTGTACGATCCGTAATGTCTGCGATGGTGCCGATAACGGCAGGTCGACCGCCGTATTCGATGCGGGAGCCATAGGCCTCTACATGAATGATCTCTCCGTTCTTTTTCAGGCCCCTGAACTGAAAATAAACCGAATCAACCGTCTCCGTGATACCCTTTCGCAGGTTATCCTCGATCAGGGGCCAGTCTTCCGAATAAGCAAATGTTTTCGCGGCCAGTTTGGTTGTAATCGCCTCGAAGTCATAGCCGAAAATCCTTGCCAGTTGGGGATTTGCGTATTTCAACAAACCGTTCTGAATGAGATAGATCCCTACGCCGAGTTTTTCGGCAAGGCTTTGAAAGTTTACTCCCAATGAACTCAGGTCGTTGGAATATTCCATAGGGCTATCGTCCCGTTCTGTGTTTCATTATCGCAAATGGTCATTTAAGAACAATCAAGAATTATATCAAAAGGCAGGGCCAGGGACTACCCAAAACATCAACGTTTGCGCCGACGCAGCGGCGCAACTTTGCGTTCGACTTCGATTTTCAAAAAACACAAAAAAAGGACTGCTGAAGTCGTTTGTTCTGAGGGACCCGTGGTGGGAGAAAACCGGGACAATATGAAGTGAAAAATTCGGGAACGTAAGGTCGGACTTTTGGTTTTAATCCTTTCAGGAATGTCTCCTGATGCCTGCAAGGCCCATAAGTCCGGAGGCCAAAAGGAGGAAGGTCCCGGGGACGGGCACGGCGCTTATCTGTCCGCTGATGGTGCCCTTGACGGAACTGCTGTTGTCTCCGTTGAGCAGGTTATACAGTGAAGACGCCGAATCGCCGCTAAAGGAAAGGTCGACATTAAAGCCGTTCGTTCCGGCGCTGACCAGCCCGTCGATCACATCGGAGTAACCGGGAATTCCGGCGGTAATATGGGTCAGGTCGCCCTGTTGATTCGAGTAGGCCAAAAAATTGGAGGCGATGTTCAATAGGCCGCCACCGCCAAGATCCGCCGCCATCATCACGCCGGAAGTTGAATCATCATTGATAGACACCCTGCCGTCCAGACCACGGTTTGCATCAATGATGGGCGTCAATGTAGCCGTAAGGAATTGATAAGTCGGGTTGATTTCAATGTCTGAAATGGACATTGTGGGCAAAATCACTTCATCGCCCATGAGATTCGGACTCAGAGGGACAGTGGTATCCACGACGATATGATCGAAGGACATCTCGTACACGCCCGGGGCGGTTTTATAGACCTCCCAAGAGGTCTGCGCGACATTCTCATCCGTGCTGAAGTAAATGATCGGTGCCGCCTGTGCGGCTCCGGTAAGGACAAATAAGAGGAACAGGGCGAACAAGGCCTTTTTCATGTGCTTTACTCCTTGCGTCAATAGCAGACTATGATGAACACCTGAAAGGGACTTTTCAGAACAATCCCGGATTTCCCTTTGAGTCAGAGGTTATCGAAAAATTTGCAGTTCAACAAAAAGAATGACTCAATCATTAAAAAAAGCAAGATTCATACCAACTCAAGCCGGAACAACATTGACTGACATTTTAAATAGTTACGAAGCTCGCATCGAAAGCAAAAAGAAATAAGAAAAAAGTTAGCATTATTTTGGGAAAAAAACTACCACTTTAGGTAAAAAATCAACCCATTGGCGAAGCAATTTGTCCCCTTTTCCTCTGCCATGCAAGAGAGTTCATTTTTTAACGGCTTTCCCGGGCCTCACCATCAGGGCAAACCCGGAACCGAGGATCAATCCGGAGCCGCACAACAGGCGAAGGCTGATGGATTCATCTAAATAGACAACGCCGAAGGTCGCGGCCACAAGGACTTCTATCATCATCAGGGCGCCTGTTTGCGCGGCATTCAGGTGTTTCATGCCCTGGTTCATGAGCACCTGCGCAGCCATTGAAAAAACGGCAACGGCAATGAGCCCCGACCAGGCCGCACCGGATGCGGGCACGAGGGCCGGGCCCTGTGACAGGAGAGGACCGAGACAAAG
>CAZXWJ010000442.1:0-2601 GCA_964644375.1 uncultured Desulfobacteraceae bacterium
GGGGTTGCCTCCCCTTTCACGGGCGATTTGGCGTCTTACGGCGACAATGTCAAGGCAGGCGCCCAGCTCAAGCTCAAGGAGATCAATGACGCCGGCGGCATCAACGGGCAGAAGGTCGAACTTGTCTGGGGCGACGACCTGTGCGCACCCAAGGAAGCCGGCACCGTCGGCGCAAAATTCGCATCGGACAAGAGCATCGTAGCGGTGATCGGCCACCTCTGCTCCTCGGCCACCCTGGCAGCCATGCCCATCTACGTTCGGCACGGACTTCCCGCCATTTCCCCCACCTCCACCAACCCGACCATCGGGGATGTCGGAAAGGGCTGGTTCTTCCGCAATTGTTACACCGACGATTTCCAGGGTAAGTACCTAGCCACCTACGTCGTGCCCAAGTTGATGGGCAAAAAAAAGGTGGCCATCTTTTACGAGAACAATGACTACGCCATCGGTCTCAAAGACTCCTTCGTGGCCGGGGCCAAGGAGGGCGGTGTGGAGGTAACCGGCGCCGAGGCCTACGTCGCCAAAACCACGGACTTTACCCCACAGTTGACCAAGCTCCTGACCGCCAAGCCGGATACGATTTTTCTTTGCGGGTATCATCCCGAAGGCTCCCTGATTGCGGGCCAGGCACGCAAGCTGGGCTTCGACGGCCCCCTGTTCGGGGCGGACGGTATCGACAACATCGACTACATCAAGATCGGAGGCAAGGCCGCCAATAACACTTACTGCACCGTACCCTTCCTGGCGGATTCGGCCGGTCCTGCGGGTAAAGACTTTGCCGTGCGGTTCAAAGAGGCGGCCGGCCGTGATGTGGACTGGATGAGCGCCAACTCCTATGACTGCCTGGGCATCCTGGCTCAGGTCATCGCCGAGACCGGTCCGGACAGGAAGAAGATCCGCGACGGCCTTGCGGCCATCAACTCTAAAGAGAAGGGCTACAAAGGCGTCACGGGTCTCACCTACTTCGACGAAAAGGGGGACTGCTTCAAACCCGCCTTTGTCAAGAAGGTGGAGAACGGCAAGTTCGTTGCGGCCGAATAATCGACCACGTGGCTGAAAAGCCCATGCGGGCGCCGGGACTCCCGGGTTTCGGCGCCTTTTTTTGGGTTTGCGGGGGGCGCCTTGTTCTTGCAGCAACTGGTTAACGGACTCACCATCGGCGGCATATATGCCATGATTGCCGTGGGCTACACCATGATCTACGGGGTGATTCAGCTCATCAACTTTGCCCACGGCGAGATCTACATGCTGGGAGCCTTTTTCGCCGTCACTTTTATTTCTTTTCTGGGCCTGCCCTTCTATGCCGCGTTTCTCCTGTCCATGGCCTGCTGTGCGGTCTGCGGCGTGCTCCTGGACATCTTTGCCTATCGCCCCTTGAGGCAATCACCGCGCCTGGCCGCACTGATCACGGCCATCGGCATGTCGATCTTTTTGCAGAATCTGGCTATGATCATCTGGGGTTCGCGCCCAAGGCCCTTCCCCCACGGGTCCCTCCCGGCCTACTTTGAAATGACCGCGGTCACCTTCGGCGGGGTTCGCCTCTCCTGGTTCCACCTCTTCATCTTCGGGATCACCATCATCATGATGGTGGGGCTCAACCTGATCATTCGGAAGACCAAATGGGGCAAGGCCATGAGGGCAGTGGCCCAGAATAAGACCATGGCCGCTCTCGCCGGGATCAATGTCAACCGGGTCATCGCTTACACCTTCGCCCTGGCCGGGGCTCTGGGAGGCGCGGCCGGCATCTTGGTCGGGGCCTACTACAACTCCCTCTATCCCACCATGGGGTACATTGCAGGTGTCAAGGCCTTTGCGGCCGCCGTCCTGGGCGGCATCGGCTCAGTGCCCGGCGCCATGTTGGGAGGGGTTGTTCTCGGTGTGGCCGAGGCCTTCGGCGCGGGTTACCTCAGTTCCCTTTATCGGGACGGGATATCCTACGCCGTCATGATCATCGTCATCATCCTGATCCCTGCGGGTCTGTTCGGCAAGGTGCTCAAGGAAACCAAAAAAAGCATGTGAGCATGGGAATGTTCATTCTACAAAAGATGAAACTCGGCATTCAGATCAGGGTGGGCTTTTTGCTTCTGGCCCTGATCCTGCCCTTTCTTCCCTTTGTCTCCGACTACCTGCTCCATATTATCATCCTCATCTTCCTTTACATGATCCTGGCCCTGGGGCTCAACATCGTGCCCGGCTTCAACGGTCTCCTGGATCTGGGCTATGTCGGCTTTTACGGCATCGGGGCCTACACCTCGGGCCTGCTCACGTATCACTTGGGGCTCTCTTTCTGGCTCATCATCCCTTTGGCCTTCATCAACGGGGCCATCTGGGGAATCCTGTTGGGCGCCCCCACCCTCAGACTGACAGGCGACTACTTTGCCATCGTGACCTTTGGATTTTCCGAACTGGTCGTGCTCTTCCTGACCAACGAAATCTGGCTCACCCGGGGCCCCTTAGGCCTTCCCGGCATCGACCCGGTATCCCTTGATCTCTCCCTGTTCGGCGGCCCCAAGTGGGAGTTCATCGGCGAGGTGCCCTATTACTATCTTGCCGTCTTCATGGTCCTGGTGACCGTATTCGTTATGCACCGCGTCCAGGACT
>CAZXWJ010000443.1:0-1060 GCA_964644375.1 uncultured Desulfobacteraceae bacterium
CCGAGAGATTTTCCCTGATCATTTCCGGTCCTTTATGGTAAAGCCCGACTATTTCAATCTGTGGCAGATCAGTCGCTACCAGCTCCTGCATGCCGGCCTTCGTGAACGAAACATCGAAATAGCGGGAATCTGCACCCGTTGCCGCACTGATCTCTTTTTCTCTTACCGGGCTGAAGGGACCACAGGACGGTTCGCCACCCTGGTCATGATGAGATAGGCGTGAATCATGAATAATTCCATCCCGTCAACCGCCCATACTCATAGCAAGAAACAGGGCAATCTGAGGAAAGGCGATCAGCAGGATGATGCATACCAGCATGGCAACCCAGAATGGAAAGACCCCCCGGAAAATCGTGTACATGGGGATCTCCTTGGCTATCCCGCTGAGGATGAATACATTGATTCCCACGGGTGGGGTAATCAGGCTCATCTCCATGACCAGGGTGATGATCACGCCGAACCAGATAGGATCGAATCCCATTTCCAATACCATGGGGTATATGATGGGTATGGTCAGCACCATGATGGCCAGGCCTTCCATGAAACAACCCAGGATGACGTAGATAAGAACGAGTATGGCCATGACCACATAGCGGTTCAAGCCCATTGCCGAGATCCAGGACGAGAGCTGATCCGGAATCTGGCTGACGGTTATAAAATACCCGAAAATATGGGCTCCTATCAGAATGAGAAAGACCATGGCCGTCGTACGGATGGTTTCGGAAAGGGACAGATTGAGGTTGGTCCATGTGAGTTTTTTCTTGATAAGGGTGATCACCAAGGCGCCAAAGGCCCCCACTCCCGCCGCTTCCGTGGGGGTGAACCAACCCGTGTAAAGGCCGCCCATCACCAAAAAGAAAAGTGCGACAATACTCCATGTCCCCTTGAGGGAATAGACCTTTTCTTTCAGGGTAAATTTCGGGCCCGGAGGTCCCATTTCAGGCCGAATCCGGGTGATAATGTATATGGTAAAGATAAAAAGACCCGTCAGCAGTAACCCGGGAATGATACCCGCTATGAACAGCGTCGCAATGGGCTGTTCGGTCAGGATGCCGTAGAT
>CAZXWJ010000443.1:1160-2599 GCA_964644375.1 uncultured Desulfobacteraceae bacterium
CCACCGGTATACGGTTTCATAGACTTCGAAGGCCATCTTGGAATAATTGGCGAACTGCCCCATCAGAATGAAAAGAGGGATGACCGTCAAGCCGTAGCTGGACCCTATCTTGAAAGGCTCCATGCCCAGGATGGAGAAGCCGGACTCAAAGGATCCAAGGACTGCGAAGCCCAAGAAACCCACCAGGGCCATACAAAAACCGATTTGCATACGCAGGGCAAGCAAAAAAAATAAAAGCAGAATACCGATGATACCGACCAAAACGGGACTCATGATTTCCTCATCATTATCTGAATGGCCGCGAAGAATTTGGTGAGAAGCACAAGCCCCAACACGGCAAACCCCACGGCAACGATGTAGATGAAGGGATAGATGGGGAGCCACAGATCCTGGGACACTTCTCCCGAGGCCCTCATCTGTTCCGAGTAGATCAGGGTTGCCCACGCAAGCAGGCCGCAGAGAAAAAAACAGACGAACTGGGTCACCATATCGACAAAACCCTGTGCGGTTTTTTCCAGCCTGCAGATAAACAGATCGACCTTGATGTTCCCGTTCAACACCTCCGTGTGGGCAAGCCCGAAAAAAACCACCGCCAGCATCATGAATTCCGTCAACTCGACGGTCCCCAGGATAGAGTGACTGAAGACCTTTCTCCCAATGACGTCTGCTATCGTCAGCACCATCATGAAGAAAAGAACCACGGAGGAAATCCGGCTCATGAGTTTAGATATGACATTCAGCCGATTTACGATACGCGGTCTTCTGTCCTCAGCCTTCATAAAACAACCGACCTTTCTTATGAAGGGCAGAACCTCTTCTTAGAGGGCCCGTACCCGTATAACTGGATCAATCATTTCCTGCGCGACCTGAAGTGGTTCATCCTCTCCATATAATGACACCCGCTATATGCGACATGCCTATCGATTCGTTTCAGCCGACGCATGTGCCGCCTCCAGGATTTCTTTGGCAGGGATCCCCTTTTTGGACACTTCTGCAGCCCAGTTCGCCTCCATGACTTTCAGTTTATTCATAAGTTTCTGTCGTTCAGCATCGCTGAACTTCAAAAGCGTAATCTTTCCCTGCTTCTCCATTTCTTTGAGCGTATTTTGATCATGCTCGTCATACACCCGGGCGGCATGGAGTCCCCAGGGCCTGCCTGATGCCTCATCTATGGCCTTTTTGGCATAGTCGGGCAGAGAGTCGAACTTCTTTTTATTCATGACGACCGCCATCGGGGAAACATAAATATTCCCCTCCGTAATGAATTTGACGAGATCGAACAGCCTGAAATCTGCAATGGCACTGTAAGGGGTCAGCATACCGTCAATGACACCCTTTTCTAGTGAAATGGTAAGTTTGGAAATCGGCATCCCTACCGGGCTCGAACCCAAAAGTTTGAAGGCCTTGCTCATGTAAGCGGAAGGTGCCCGCATCTTCAT
>CAZXWJ010000444.1:0-2588 GCA_964644375.1 uncultured Desulfobacteraceae bacterium
TGGAACGGAGTTTCGCCCTTTCCTCGGGGATTGGTTTTATCGGCAAAAACAACGCACTCATCATTCCCGGGCACGGTTCCTACCTCTATCTCTGCGAAATCCTCACGACTGCTGCCATTGATTTTCCGGAAGCACAACCCCTGGAATATCAGTGCGGGTCATGCACCCGCTGTATCGATGCCTGCCCGACGGGCGCCCTTGAGGGGCCTTTTTCCCTTGATGCCTCCAAATGTATTTCTTACCTTACCATCGAATGCACGACCTCTCTTCCAAAGGGCTTAGGGGGAAAAATGGGAAGGTGCTTTTTCGGATGCGACCGGTGCCAGGAGGCCTGCCCTTTCAACGGAGACACGGGACCCACCGAGATTTTGCTGCCGCGCCTGGACGCGCTCCTCTCCATGGAAGAAAATGTGTTCGAACGAAGATTTGGCAAGACGGCCCTGTCACGAGCAAGCTCGCACAAACTGAAAGAAAACATCAGAGCTGTAAAATATACCGGCCCCAAGGTGTCGAAGGCGGACAATGACCAGGCACCAACCGACTCCTAACGAATCCGGGCCAGCGAGGGCTCCCGGCCCTTCAGACAGGAGAAGGCCGGACTTTCGAGAACCGGTAAACAATCGGCAGGTTCAGATGCCGACGATCTTCCTGCCGAGGTTCAGGGCCTCCTGGAGGGTTTCCGGATTTTCGCTCACGGCCGACTTCTTCTCCAAACGTCTGAAAAAGATCCCGCCCTCATAGACCATGTCCAAGGCATCATAGAAGTACTTGGCCGTAAGCTGGGCACCTTCAAAAAGGTTCTTGCCCCTGGTCGCCCCCACGGCGATGAGATATCCCCTTCCGCTGCCAAAGGCCTTCCGTTCCTCGGGGTCCTTTGTGAGCATGCGTCTGTTCCAGAGGGCCTGGGAACGGTCGACGAGGGCCTTGGCCTGTGCCGTAATGCCGTAAAAGAAAATGGGGGAAGCCAGAAAAATTACGTCCGCCGCCTCCATGAGGGGATAAACGTCCTGCATATCGTCTTCGACCACGCATTTGCCGGTCTTATCGCACCCCCCGCATTCGAGGCAGCCGCACATCTTGAGATCGCGGGCGTAGACTCTCATGATCTCGGCTCCCGCTGCCCGGGCCCCCTCCAGAGCCTTATCGAGAAGCTGATCGCTGTTTCCGCCTTTGCGTGGACTGCCGTAAATCCCCAATACCTTCATGCCGGGCCTCCTTTTAAAAATGTTTTTTGATATCATCCAATCATAAATGTTTGGATAACATCAAGAAGACTTGCTCCCTTCATTTTTATTTTCTTCTTGAATTGTCACTCATTTTAGTTTAAAAATACCTATTAAAAAGGCATATTTGTAGGGACACCTCTTTTATTCGGAAATCTACAATAGGGTCTCGCCTATGGAGCAGGTATTACTGTTAAATATCACCTATGAGCCTTTGAAAATTATCAATTGGAAAAAGGCCATTACCATGCTTTGCCTCGGCAAAGTGGAAGTTATTGAAGAATACGACCAGACAATCCGCTCCGTTACCTTTTCACTCAAACTGCCATCCGTCGTACGTCTCCTCAAATTGATCAAAAGACCCAAGAGCCTCATCCGATTCTCCCGACAAAATATCTACGCCAGGGACCGTTACAAATGCCAGTATTGCGGACGTCAGTTTCCAAGCGAGGAACTCAGCTATGATCATGTTTTACCCAAATCTCGCGGGGGAAAGACCGCGTGGGAAAACATCGTGACCTGCTGTGTGGATTGCAATCGGGCCAAGGGAGGACGTACACCCGAAGAGGCCGGCATGAGGCTCGTTCGCAAGCCGGCCCGCCCCTCATGGATTCCGGCCCTGCGCATCACCATAGGCTTTCAAAAGTTGCCCCCGACCTGGCGGGATTACCTCTACTGGACGGTCGAATTGGTCGAGTAAAAAATCCCGGCCCATCATTGATCCAGACCCGTTAGGTGAAAAAAGGACCGAATTTTCCATGCTAAAATAAAGGAAACGGCTCGAGTTCCTGCCTTTTACTTTAGCACGGCTGCGATTTTTCCTGCAGTCTGCTTGATAGCCTCCATGTCCCCCTCCTTCAACTCCCAGCTGGTTACGGAGAGCTCCGGCCCCTCGGTCCTGCGCGGCATCAGATGAAGGTGATAATGCATCACCAATTGATTGGCACCTATACCGTTCAACTGGAGCACCGCCACACCGTCGGGATTCAAGGCGACCTTGATCGCATGGATAAGTTTTTGTGAGGCCAGGTGGATGGCGGTGAGGTCTTCGGCGGAAATTTCCCAGAGGTTTTCGGCATGGTTTTTAGGGATGATCAGGGTATGCCCTTCTGCAATGGGATTGATATCCTCAAAGGCTAGAACCCGTTCGTCTTCATAGACTTTGAAGCAGGGGATTTGTCCCTTCACGATTTGACAAAAGATGCAGTCTTCCATTGTCTACTCCTTCCTTGATCGCCAATATCCTTTTCTATACCGGTTCAGATTTTTAAAACGCATTCAGCTAGTGCTCATGCGGAAAAGACAATTTCCGGACTTGCGCTATCAGCGATCAGCTTTCAGTCCCGCCATGTCGGGCCAAAGACG
>CAZXWJ010000445.1:0-2566 GCA_964644375.1 uncultured Desulfobacteraceae bacterium
GTGGATTGAAACCAAGAAAGCGGCTTGTGACGCTGTATAAGATGAAGTCGCTCCCCCTGCGGGGGCGTGGATTGAAACAGAAGAACATCGATAATGGGATCCGGCTGGAAAAAGTCGCTCCCCCTGCGGGAGCGTGGATTGAAACATTAAATTTTGTTTCAAAATTTAAGACACTTCGCTATCGCGAACAGCAACCGCAAGAAACGGTGGGTGGGTTAATTTCACTTTTTACCCTTATGGAAAAGCCATAAAAGAAAAGGAGATAGGTATCTATAGCCTCGCTGCAATTGTTGAAACACGTACGATTTAAATGCTTAAGACCTTATGCTTTTCCGGCACGGGGAATCGCGTACGTTGAATAAAATGGAGTCACGTCTCCGGATGAATCGCACCAGTGCGTGTTTGGGGAAATCTCAGCTTTCCACTTGACCATGATTATAACAGAGGTCCCCCTTAAGTCTTAAAAGGTATATCTTGAAAGTCCGGAGTGGGTTTTCACTTCAGCCGCGCGTTATGGCAATCCTTCAAAAAAAAGTTCCCAAAAGGGATCGGCTTCCGGTTCCACAAGGGGCTGCACGGTCTTGTTCCTGCGAACGGTATTTTCCTTCAACTCGGCGTCGAATCTGCCCAGAACGAAACTCTCGATCCCGAGAGCGTTCCAGACCCTCTGCACGTCTTGCACATGCCTGGGGTCGACGGCAGCCAGAAGCGTGCCCTCACTGATGGCCTGCCAGGGGTCAAAATTCAGTTCCCTGGCAAGGGCCGCAATATCCTGTGGTATTTCCACCCGATCGTAATCAACCATAACCGGGATACCCGACGCTGCGGACATCTCCCAGATTCCTCCCTGAACGCCACTTTCGGTGGCATCGTGCATGGCATGCACCCCACCGACCTTGAAGGCGTGCAGGGCATCCTGCACAACGGTAATTTGACCCACCCGGGCATGCAGAGAATCCAGCAGCTCCCGGGGAATATTTTTCTCAAGTCGATGACTATGCACGATGGAAAGCAGGGCGGCCGCCTCGATGCAAGGCCCCTTGGTCATCAAAATCGTATCCCCGTCCCGGCTACCGCCGGGCGAGATCCATGCGTCCCGATCCGCCGTACCCCAGACGGTGACACCTCCCACGGTCGGCACTGTCACGGCGCCGTACCAGCCGGTATGGCCGCCTACAATAGAAATCCCCAGTTCCTCGGCCGCTCGGGAAATGGAGGTAATGATCGTGCGGGCGTCGTCTTCGGGAAAGCCGAGAGGAAACAGCAGGGTATAGGTCATGAACTGGGGCTTGATCCCGGTCACGGCTATATCACTGGCCCCGATATGCACCGTAAACCACCCCATGATATCCAAAGGAAGCCCGGGCGCAGGAAAAATCGGATCTTCGGCAATGGCCATGACCCGGCCATCGGCGGTCTCCAGGATCGCCGCATCCAACCCTGGCCCTGGCCCCACCAGCAAACTATGACAGGGTTTCCCAAGTGCCCCCTGCACCAACCCCTGCAGTCGGGAAGGGTTCGGCTTGCCAATCAGATTACTCATGATCGACCTTCCTCCCCAAAACATCTTCAACATCAGACACTTTCCCCTGCAGGCGGCCGATTGCCCCTGTGCGATCATCTATGGTGATGGAGGTGAGCACCCGGGGTGCCCGCTCCATCATAAAGTTATGACAGTGCATGATAAGCTCCATGACCTCAGTTTGCTCCCCCTCGATAGTCGTCTGCATGGCCCCAAGCCTGTAGTTCAAGCCGGAGGCATCAATCAGCTCCACCACCGCCGCGATATGTTCCTTCAGTTCTTCGCCCACCCCAAAGGGTAGAATTGTAAAACTTGCCAGCATAATATACCTCCATTTGGAATGACAGAGTCGCAGAGGGTCCGCCAATACATTTTGCAATGATCATGGCTCCACCCATCTTCTACTCATTCGGTATGTTCATAATGATACTATTTACCCAACATCATCAGAAGAATCTCCCATTGAAACAAGGGCAGCACGACCCGTCCATTTTTGTTTATACCAATATTGCCCACATGTCCACTCAACAGATCCTTTGGCATTCGGCCGAATCGGACCAGGCCAATCCATTGATATGCCTAAGCTAGGGTCTATCCACGAAGGTTTAATTATCTGAAATAAATACAAAAAAATCGTAAACACATGCCTCTGTCGTCTCCTAAGTGCCATAGCCGCTTTGGCGACGGTGTGAGACTTCAGAGGAGCAGCTTTAAAATATGGGGGTTTTCTCTGTTACCTCAGTGGCTCTAGTGAACGCAGTGAAGGGTGTGAGAAATAGTGTTTTATTTTTCCTTAATTGTGGGTTTGGTTTTCGTTATACTTAGGAAGCCTTTGAACTGAAGGGAAACTGGATATGGATCGAAAAAAGGACAAGAAACCGACAGAAATGAATGGGTGAATGGTTGAATGGGGGTCGGGCCACGGCAAATTGATGAAATGGTTTAATAATGTTGCTAAATTGGGGCTAAGTAATGCGCTATATCGTTGTTTTTGACACCAAAAAGGGCGTTATAGGCTGCTGTTAATGGCAAGGGCAAAACGAC
>CAZXWJ010000446.1:0-2553 GCA_964644375.1 uncultured Desulfobacteraceae bacterium
TCCGGGGCCACGGAAGGGCTTTGCGCCACGCTCCTAGGCATTCTTGAGCCCGGAGATGAAATCGTCCTTCTGGAACCCTGGTTTGACAGTTATCCTCCGGTGGCCGCTCTGGCCGGTGCCCATATTCGCTACGTTTCTCTAAAGCCACCCGACTTCAAATTGCCCAAAGAGGAACTGGCAAACGCTTTCAATCCAAGGACCAAAGCCATCCTCATCAACAGCCCCCAAAATCCTTGCGGCAAGGTCTTCACTCGAGAAGAACTGTCGTTTATCGCATTCCTGTGCAAAAAACATAATGCTTACGCCGTTGGAGATGAGGTCTATGAGCACCTGGTGTATGACTATCTGGAGCATACGACGCTCCTGCAGATACCCGAACTCCGTGACCGTGCCCTTGTGATCTCTTCCACAGCAAAGACCTTTGCCATGACCGGCTGGAAGCAGGGTTGGGTGATCGCGGCACCGGTTCTCTCCCGCGCCGTGCGCATGAGCCATCAGTTCATCACTTTTTGCGGTCAGTCAGCGCTCCAGGAGGCCATGGCCTATGCCCTTGACCTGCCGGACACCTATTTTTCCCGATTGCTTTCGGATTATACCCATAAACGAGATATGCTTTGTGAAGCGCTTCATAAACTTGGGTTCAAGGTCTTCTCCCCCTCAGGCGCCTACTACGTCGTGGCCGACATCAGATCGATGGGGTTTGAAGATGATTTGACCTTCTGCCAAATGCTTCCCGAAAAGGCAGGGGTAGCGGCCATTCCCTGTTCCTTTTTCTATGAAAACCGCAAAAAAGGCCGAGAACTCGTACGCTTCTGTTTTTGCAAAAAAGACAAGACTCTGGAGGAAGGGATTCACCGCCTCAAAAGGTGGTTGGTCTCGAAAGATGCCCGGCGCAAGTGATTTCGATCTGCCGATGATGATCACACTTGTTCATATTAAAGAATCCCGGCCATAAGGATCGGATTTTCTAAATTAAAATCAATGATTTAGCGGGTGATAAAATTTCAGGGAAAAGGCTTGGGACGACCCGGTAAAGGCTCAGTCGGGAAGCATGTCGTAATAGTAACGCATGATGTCGGAGCGGGTCACGATACCAATCAGCTTGCCCTCGTCGAGAACGGGAATTCTGCCTATGTCGTGCTTTACCATCAATCTGGCGGCATGATCCACACTGTTTTCGGGGCCGATCCAAACGACTTTTGAAGTCATGAAGGCTTTGACGGGACGGTCCATCCGGCAAGGTCTACGTCCCTTCCTGAAATCCCTGCGCGTGATCATACCCATCAAATTTTCGCCGTCAGAGACGGGCAGACCTGTACAGCCCTTTTCCCTGAAAAGCATGGCGGCTTCCCACATAGCGGTCTTTGGTGCCACCGTAAGCACGGGATAGGACATGAGGTCACTGATTTTGACCGACGTTCGGCCGGGTACGGACAACAAGTCCAGACACCTTTTTTCGATGGTTTCGGCGGACACCCCTTTCAACAGGGCCGACCCGGCGCTTGGATGCCCGCCCCCTCCCATCTGCCGCATCATCGCCCCGACATCCAGACTCTCCACCGTGCTCCTTCCGATAAAAATCGTCTGATTTCTTCTGGACTCTTCAAAAAGGCCGAAAGAGGCATCCACATTGGTAATCTCCTGGTACATGTCTAAAACCAGGGAAAGCCCGGGCGTATGGCCCTCAATGGAAACCCGGTTGAAGGCCACCACATGGCCGTTCAAGCTGATCCGCTTTTCCTTTTGCAGCATCTCCGTGAGGAGATCCTTCTGCTTGGGTCCGTACGCGGGACGAAGGATGCCCTTGATCAGGTTCAGGTCCGCACCCTGTTCCAAAAGAAAGGCCGTGCTCAATGCATCCTCGGCCGTGGTGGAGGGGAAGGTCATGTTCCCGGTGTCTTCATAGATGCCTGCTGCAAAAAGGGTGGCCTCGATAGGGGTGAGTCTTTTCTTTTGCTTCTGCATTTCCGTAACCAGGAGAGTGACGGCGGATCCGACGGATTTTATGCGGGACCAAGTCGGCTGGATGTCACCGCTTTGGAGGTGATGATCCCAGAGATGAATGTCCAGATCAACCCTTTCCGCCAGGCTCCCGAACCCCTCAATACGCCCCCAGCTGTTTGTATCGACCACAATAAGCCTCGTAATGGTTTCGGGATCGACCTCTTCTGCGGCTTTAAAGGAGAAATGGTCCTTGTGTATGGAGAGAAACCTCTTCACATTAAGGTTGAGCGCCTTCGGAAGGATCGGTTCGGCAGAGGGATAGAGGACTGTTGCGGCTATGAGGCCGGCAAGGGCGTCAAAATCCGTATTTTTATGCGTGACAATTGCTTCCATAGAATCGTGTAAAAAGCGTTGGGTGCAGGACGGGAATCCCGAATAATACTCTTTGGATTTACTTCAGGTGAAACATCGGCACAAAGGGCCAAAAACTTCATGGATTTTGCGTGCTGCGAGCGGGAGAGACCTGGGGTGCCCATTTTCAGGGCAATTGCCGTTTGCCCTTCTTTGCATTCATTTGATCACCGATTTTATGTCATCATGAAAGTTTAA
>CAZXWJ010000447.1:0-2551 GCA_964644375.1 uncultured Desulfobacteraceae bacterium
GTGACCCTTCGTTCCATTTGATGATCACCTGATCATTTATTGATCAATAGATCAATTTTTGCTGAAAAAACAGTATATTGAACCAAAAAATCGCCGCTTTTCAATTGACACTTCTTCGCCATCACTCTACATCATTGACCATGAAGCCTATCAAAAAGAGATTCACCCAGAAGGAGATCGCCTGCCAAGCGAAGATCGGCCCGGATTTCCTGTCACACATCATCCATGGCGACCGTCCCTGCCCGCGCAAGGTGGCGGTGCGCCTGGAAGCGGTCACCGGCATCAGCAGGGTGACTTGGGTATGGGGTACTCCCGAAGAAATCCGCCATGCGGTCCAACAGGTATGCGCCCATGATTCGCGACACGTCCATCACGATTGAAGAAGCGGCCCAACTGGTCAAGTGCAGCTATCACACCATCCACCGGGCGATCAAGCGGGGTGATCTGCCGGCGTACAAGCCGGGCAAAACCGTCCTGATCATGGAGTCTGACCTGAATGAGTGGTTTCAAAGCACACGAATCCGCACGGTCAAGGTCGGCAGACCGCGTCGTTGCCTTCAGATTCAGAAACGATGACATCCGCACCCAGTCACGCAAACCCAAGCAAGAGGCCGGTCATGCCATTACACGCTGAAAACTCGCATGGATTGGAGAGGATAAACCCCATTTTGGACCGTTGCCTCCAGTCCCTTTCCCCGGAACTCCGGGCAAAGATTGCCGTGCTTCAGGAGCATCCTCTTCTTCCAACCTGTCCTGCCGGAATGCATGGGATACCCAACGTATTCCTGCGGTCAGCGCTGTTCGGCATGGTCCAGCGGGGTCAGCGAAAGATGGTCAACAAGGAAATTCTGCCCACTATCCGTGGTCTGCAGATTCGCTACACTGGCTGGCAGTTGGACCAGGCTGATCTTGATGTGTTCGCTCATGCCCTCTATCTGGCCTCGGCCCAGCCAACCGGGAAGTTGGTCCGGTTCACGGCAAAGGGATTTCTCACGGGCATCCACCGGAGTTATGGCAAACCAAACCGTCAATGGCTCAAGGAATCGCTCTGGCGCCTGACCACCTCCGCTGTTGAGATCGACCTGGAGGCACCAACTGCCATCGGGACGCAACCCTTTTCTTATGCTGACTCGCTCCTTGACGAATTCATCTACAACGAGACAGAGCGAAGTTATTTCCTCAAGTGCAATCCCAGAATGGTCAGGCTGTTCGATGCCGGCTGGACGCAGATCCCGTGGCGGCAACATGTGCAGCTGAAAACCGACCTTGCCAAATGGTTGCATGGCTTCTACGCCAGCCATCGCACACCGTATCCCACGAAGGTTAGCACCCTCCGTCACCTCTGCGGTTCAAATTGCCACCGCCTTTCAGATTACCGCTACAAGCTCCGAATCGCCCTCGACGAGTTGGTCCGTGGTGGGTTTCTCGGCTCCTGGCAAATCGACCAGGAAGACAAGATCCACGTCGACAAACGGTTACCGAAAACCTCGGGTACCACCTGAGAGTGGGGATAACCGTGGTGCGGGGTCGGTATTTCCGCAGGTTGGGCTAGGTATACGAGTGACGGGGTAGGGTAGGGCGATCGCACCAACGTCGGTACAACCGCCACACAGGGATGTGCATAACAGCCGTAATACTAAAGCGGCAAAACGCCGGGAAAGCCCATCAGTGCAGGGTTTGCGGGCAGCCCCCGAAAGTGCCTAATCTTTTTTAATCTTTTTTTTAATCTTAAAAGAAGGGCGAGCCGCCCGGACGCATGATGACCGACCCAACGGATCAGCCACGCGACACCGATCAGGAGACCTGGCTGACGGCGCGGAGGTGGGTTACCGAGAACATGCGGCTCATCCACTGGATCGCCAACCCCTACCGCAATCACATGGCAGCCGACGAGGATGACCTGCTCCAGGAGGCGACCATGGCCGCCTTCCAGGCCCTGACCACGGCTGAGAAGAAACAGGCAGCGCAGCGGTTCGTGCCCTTCTTCCGGGTGATCTTCAAGACCCGGTGCCTCCGGTTGGCCAGCGGCATTCAGACGGTCCAGCCGGCCAACGACGTTCTCCTGGACGCCTGCACCCTGGAGGCAGCGCCACCCCTGCCTGAGCCCCTGCCGATCGAGATCGATGCGGCCCTGCGGGGACTGAGCCAGCGCGAACGGGAGATCTGCCGCTGGATCCTCAACCAGGAAAGGCCGGTCAACATGCACCAGGCTGCCGAGCACTTCCACCTCAGCCGTCGCCATTTCAGCCGGCTGCTGCACAACATCCTCTATCAGCTCGCCGAGGCTGCCTGATGAACGATCAGCTTTCCACCCTCGATGACTTCGCCCGCCACTCGGCTATTCCCAGGAAGGTGCTGCTCTACCTGCACCGGCAGCAGTTCATCCAGGACCCGCCCAGTCAGGACGATCTGCTTGGCCTGCGCCTGCTGGAGCAGGTCTGGGGCAACAAAGAAATCCTGCGGCCGCAACTGAACCGGATGTCCCTGCGGACACGACAGAGCTTCCTGCGCACCGTCAGCCTGAACACCAAGTGGGAACGGTACGCCTATT
>CAZXWJ010000448.1:0-2550 GCA_964644375.1 uncultured Desulfobacteraceae bacterium
AAATGAAATACAGCCGGCCGCCGGGCGACCACAGCGGCTGCACAACGGATTCCTTCCCTCCGCCCGCAAGTCGCACAGCGGGACCGGGGTTTCCCTCTGTATCCAGTTCCGCACGGCAGAGCACGGTGGAATCCCACGGCATATCCGGGTGATTCCACTCGATCCACGCCAGACTTTTTCCGTCAGGACTGACTCTGGGCGAAGAATAAAAGTCGGCTCCGCTAAATAGTACCTTTTTAGTACTATATAAAATGTCCAAGGCGATGATGGCGGACTGGCCCTCGTCCTCCCGTACGCAGATGACCCGGTTCCGGGCGGGGTCGGGTTCCAAATCGGCATACCGCGCACCGGACGATCGGATGAATATTTCCGGGGGCGAACCGGGCCGGCAGCGCCAGAGCGAGCGGTCATCGTCGTTGCAGAAGAACAGTTCCCCGTTCATGAAGTTCCAAGCGCCCCCTCCGTATTCATGCACCCGGTTCCGCACAGTGAATCCGGGGGGAACAGCATCGCCGGCCGCAGAACATACAACGCAGCGGCCGTTCTCAGCGGGACGGCTTTCCAGCCAGTAAAGGGTTCCATCCACTATTCGAGGCGACTGAATTCCGAGGCAGGCTTCGGCAAGATCGCGGGGTTTGATGGGTGAAGCCCAACTCCCATATGAAGTCCGCTGCTTCATGAACCTTCGGGCCACTGGCCCGCAGCTTCGATTTCCGGGAGGAGAGCCAGAAACGTAAAGACCCTTACCCGTCTTGGTGCCCATGCCCTGACTGCCATTACCGCAGTCACTGCTCAGAATTCCCTTGGAATATCCGCAATTCATAGGATTCCGGCAAGGTTTGTAACCAGGCAGATTGAGGATATTTTGGCTGACGTCCGGCCGGACGGGGTCAAAATAGGGATGCTTGCCTCAGGTGCGAATATCCGTGAAGTCGCCAGGCTGATCAAAAGGCATCGACTCTCTTCCGTGGTCTTGGACCCTGTTTTAAAGGCCTCGACCGGTCAGGGCCTGCTTGAAATGGAGGCCGTTTCCACTCTGAGAGAGAGGTTGTTGCCCCTTGTCAAGGTGGTCACACCCAATCTGGCGGAAGCGGAGGCCCTTTCAGGCAGAAAGGTGCGCAACCTCGAAGAAATGGAAAGGGCCTCAAGAGAGATCAAAGACATGGGGCCGGATGTGGTGATCACAGGAGGACACTTGAAAGGGGACGCCGTGGATCTGGTCTACGATGGAAAAAAAATCTATCGGATCCGTGGATCGAGAATAGCAAATGTGCATGACCACGGGACGGGTTGTGTCTTTTCTTCGGCCATGGCCGCTTACCTCTCCGAGGGGTATGGTGTTCCTAAGGCCGCGAGATTCGCCCATGATTTTACACGGGGGGCCATTGAAGGAGGTTATCTCTGCGGACGAGGCACCGGGTGTGTCAACCCGGCGCAGGTGAGCAAAGTGCTTTTTAAAAAAGATCGATCTCATTAATATCATATTTGGAAGGATAACGGAAAAATGACTCAACTGGCAAAGGCCAGAGCGGGCATCACCACATCCGAAATGGAAGCGGTCGCCAAAAAAGAAGAAGTGGATGTGCTCTGGTTGAGAGAGAAGATAGCAGAAGGACGGATAGCCATTCCTGCCAATGTGAACCATAAGGGCCTTGATCCCTGTGGTATTGGCGAGGGACTGAAAATTAAGGTCAACGCCAACATCGGGACCTCCTCCGACAGAGCCATTCTTGAGGAGGAGGAGGCCAAGTTGGAAGCGGCCGAGGAGGCCGGGGCCGATTCGGTCATGGATCTTTCCACAGGAGGGGATATTGGAATTTTTCGAAGAAACGTCCTCTCGAAAACCTCCATGTGCGTAGGCACGGTCCCCATTTACCAGGCCGTTGTGGAAACCGTGAACAAAAAGGGAGGTTTGATCCACATGACCGTGGATGAAATCTTCGATGTGATTGAGGAACAGGCCGCCGATGGTGTGGACTTTATTACCGTGCATTGCGGGGTAACCCGGGCGGCCCTGGAGATCCTGAAAAATCAGGGGAGAATCACGGGCATCGTGAGCCGGGGAGGGGCCTTTTTGACCACCTGGATGCTGCATCACGATAGAGAAAATCCTCTTTATGAGCATTATGACAGGCTGCTCGATATCGCCAAAAAATATGACGTCACCCTGAGCCTGGGGGACGGACTGAGACCCGGTTGCCTGGCCGATGCCACGGACAGGGCACAGGTGCATGAGCTCATGATCCTGGGACAGTTGACCAAGTGGGCCTGGGAAAAGGATGTTCAGGTCATGATCGAAGGCCCGGGCCACGTTCCGCTGAATCAAATCAGGGCCAACATACTGCTCCAGAAACAACTTTGTCAGGGGGCGCCCTTCTATGTCCTGGGACCTTTGGTGACCGACATCGCAGCCGGCTATGACCATGTGGCCTGTGCCATCGGGGGTGCAGTGGCAGGAGAGGCGGGAGCTGATTTTCTTTGCTATGTCACGCCTACGGAGCATCTTGGTCTGCCGAAGCCTGAGGACGTCAGGGAAGGGGTGATCGTCAC
>CAZXWJ010000449.1:0-2547 GCA_964644375.1 uncultured Desulfobacteraceae bacterium
ATGGGAAGGAAAATACTGGTGGCCTTTGATGATTCTGAAAACGCCATGCGTGCCGTAGAATATGTGGCGCAGGTTTTCTCGGGAGATCATGAAATTACCCTTTTCAATGTGATTCCCGACACGGCGGCTATTTGTGATATGAACAGTCCGGAATTGACGCCTCATTTCCTGGTGCAGCAGCAGAATTTCTGCGTCTTCGAGGAAAAAAAGAAGGAACTGGTAAAGGACGCCCTGGAAAAAGCAAAGGCGATTTTATTGAATGAGCGGTTCGAGGAAGGCAAAATCAGGGTTAAGATCGTGCCGAAGAAGAAAGGCATTGCAAGGGACATCGTGAACGAAGCGAAAACAGGCTATGATACCATTGTGCTTGGAAGACGAGGACTTACAGGAATTGAGGAATTTCTTCTCGGCAGTATTTCGCAAAAGGTCTTCAACCTTGCGAAGGACTTTTCCGTTCTCCTGGTGAACTAGTACTCGGCGGTTTGAACCTTAAGGACGTTTTTCCCAAGCGGTGCGCCATTACAGGCTCACTGTTTGGCGGTCCCCTTCGAGAATTTCGCCCCTTGACGTAATCACATACTCCAGATAAGGGACGTCTTTCCCGGCCGCCTCCATGCCTTTTCTGACGATCATGGGCAACGCTGAGCAGCAGGGCACTTCCATTTCCAGGACTGTGACGGTTTTGATGTCCGCCACTCGGAAGATCTCAGTAAATTTTTCCACGTAGGCCTGAACATCATCAAATTTGGGGCAACCCAACATCACGACCTTTCCTCGAAGAAAGGTCTGATGGAAATCAGGATAGGCCACGGGCACACAGTCCGCTGTGACCAACAGGTCGGCGTTTTTCAAAAAGGAGGCCTTAGGCGGGACCAGCCTGATTTGAACCGGCCAGTGGCTCAGTGCCGAGCCGGTGCCTTGGTGCGTGGCGGGCTCATTGGCCTCCCGGCAGGCCTCCGTGGGGGCAAAGCTCTCGACCCGGGTCGACGGGCACCCGCAGCCAAGGGGTGCAAGCTCAGGCGTTGCTTGAGTCTTCTTTGTTTGCAGGTGTTTTTCAACCGCGTCCTCATCAAATTCATCGGCTTTCCGGTCCACAAGGTGCAGGGCGTCTTGCGGGCATTCCCCGATGCAGGCCCCGAGGCCGTCACAGTATTTATCCGACAGTACTTTTGCCTTCCCTTCCACAATTTCGATCGCGCCCTCGGCACAGGAAAGGACACAGGCCCCGCACCCATCACAGCGTTCTTCGTCGATTTCGATGATCTTTCGTATGACTTTCATACCTTACCTCCTTTTTTTCACGTCCTCTGCCGTGATCTCTGAACGGGTCGTTCTAGCAACTCCTCAAAGTGCCTGTCCGGAAACAGAATGGGCACACCAGGAGGGATCCCTTCGTAGAAAGGCGCTATTCCCGGGAAGGATCTCTTTGTGATGCCTGCCTAAGTATCCCTTCAGCCAGTCTTCGGCCGCCTGGGGTGAAAAAGGCCTCTTCCATCCTTTCAGCAGGGGACAAGACATCATTGATACCCTGCTTCAGCTCGTCCTCCAGCACGGTCAGCCTGTCGGCGTCTTGGACGCATCGGGCCTCCAGCCCCCTTTCCTCTCCGGGCGGATGACGGCCCTCAAGGATTCGGGAGACTTCTTCGATCAGGGATTCGGCCGCGCCGAATTGCGAGAGAATCTCCTGTGCCGCGACAGGACCGTTTTTTCCCTCCTGAACGTTGTCCCCGCGGAGGCCGAAGAGGTAGGCGGCGGTAAGGATTACGGAAAGGTTTCCGCCTTCCTCCGTGCCGATTTTTTCGGCGTACCGGGCCCTTCGGCTGGCCCGCCCGATGGCCTTGAAGTCTCTCTTGAGACGGCGTTTGACCTCGATGGCCACGCGGTTTTTGAGAAGGTCCTCCTTCTGGGCGATCAATTCCGGGGGCAGATTTCCGATGCATTGTTCCGCATACTTGCAGTAGGAGGCACAACCGAAGTCCAGCGAGGGGTTCAAGAAGCGATGACCGCATTTTTTGCAGCGGCGGCTGGCATCGTCCTTGAAGAACTCTACGGCGTTTCCGCACTTTGGACATTTTGCCTCAAAAATGGCATCCGGCTTCCAATATTGACTGTCTTGTCCTGGACATTTCATGATGGGTTTTCTCCTGATTCTTTCCCTGAAATATGACTTTTATGAAGGTCAAAAAGTCGGTTTTTCGATTGCCTTTAGCCTTATGATAGAAAAAGATACCCGTCGACACCTTGACTTAAGTCAAAAAGGAAAAAATTTAAATCGTTATTCAGTTTTTGTCCTGTATAGCCGCAGGCTGTTGGAAACGACCGTAACGCTGCTCATGGCCATGGCGAAGGCGGCGAGAATGGGATGGAGCTGTCTCAGGAAATGGGGAAGGAATTCAAAGGGGTAGAGAACGCCGGCAGCGATCGGGATGAGGATGATGTTGTAAAAGAAGGCCCAGAAAAGATTCTGTCGAATGGTTTTCATGGTGGCTTTGCTCAGGTGGATGGCCCGGGAAATGCCTTTCAGGTCTCCACTGGCCAAAATGATGT
>CAZXWJ010000450.1:0-2518 GCA_964644375.1 uncultured Desulfobacteraceae bacterium
AGGATTTGAAGCGGTCCCCACCCTGGAAATTGGCCAGGGATTGATAGGCCCTGATAAAAACATCCTGGGTCGTCTCATCCACTTCCGAGTACGGCACATGTTTTTTCACAATCCTTAAGACGTGGTCCCCATAGCGTTCCATTAACCCCTGGAAAGCATTCACATTGCCTTCCAGGACTCGTTGAACGATCTCCGAATCACTCGTTTTTTGTTTTTGACCAACCATTGATCGGGGGATGAAAGGCCTTTCAAATTTGTGTTCATTTTATAGAAAGACAGCATGAAGGACGACCTATCTTCTCTCAGACCGTGCAGGGATGTAATCCTTTGCCTTCATATTCCTTATTCTTTATCAGTTTTCACCCATGAGCGCATCCGGCCTTTCCATTTTCCCCTTCTTTCCGCTTTCATACGATCGAGTGTTTCCACCTGCTCGGTCGTCAGCAGACCTTTTAATTCCTGCATCATCCCGGCCCTGAACACGAGCATCTCTTCCCGGACGGAAGCGTCCTGCCGGCAGGCCTGACGAAGGGCTGCCTCGTCGAATTTCTCCGCACTCATGACTAATGCGAGTTTCCGCCTTGCCAGGCGGGCCTCCTCATGGAGGGCCTCCCCTTCCCTTTCAAACCTGGAAAAGATATCGAGCATTTCTTCCTGCTGAGCGGGCGTCAGCCTGAGTTCCAGAAAAACTTTCATCCCGATCAACCCGGCACCCTCTCCCCCGTGCCCCATGATTCCGCGATGCATGCCTGCGGTAGCGGCCAAGGGACACATGAGCAGCATAACAAAAATCGTGACGTAACCAATGATTTTTGCCGATTTCATTTCTTACCCTCCTTTGGTTTATATGAGATCCTTTTCTATCCGACATGAAGTGAATCATTCCTCTTTTGAGGGACCGGCTTGGAGCCTACGAGCGAAAGAAACGATTTGATAGCCCCACCTCCTTCCCATGACGACTATTTTATGCCTTCACTATTATGGGTCGCCCTCTCGTTTGAAAAGGTTACATTCTTGAATCGTTTTTTAAGGGTTTCAGGCCTGAAGCCCTTGCCGGCAATCTCCACGTCAACCCGCAGATGAGGTGCACAGGGGAACCGCCCCTGAGCCTCGGCACTTCGAAAAAAAACGCACCACCGGAAATTCATGTTGACTGGTGCCCACCCGGAAATGCACTCCGGGCATGAGTAAGTTTTGCCTGCCAGGGCGATTTCACATCGGTTTCGATTTTTCCTGTAACCATATGACGGGACAAAACGACTGATTTATATTAAGGTTACGTAATCGCGAATTCGACCTCGATGATTTCATAAAAAATATTTTTGACTTTTAATGAGATCACCATATCTTATTCAAGACAATTTTTATCCACGGCAGATTCGGTTCAATCCCGGGATAACATCTCTCCACGAGGGAGTTTGACCGTGTTTATCAACATCCGGAGTATGGCGGCACATGAAAAAACGGACTTATTTTTTGACAACCTTTTTTCTGATGATCAGTTTAACAACCTCTTGCGTTCCTTTTACTCCGCATGTGCGCAACAATCCCGAGGGCGATCTGCCGACCACTTTCTCCCTCTACGGTGAAGGAGGGGAAAAACCTGAAAAATGGTGGGAGAGCTTCAATGATTCGGACCTGAATGCACTCATCGAGAAGGCCTTTGCCGGAAATCCTTCCCTGAAGGAGACCTGGGCGCGGCTGGCGCAAGCCCGGGCCAGGGCCGTCCAGGCTGGAGCGGATCTTTATCCGGATCTCACTCTAAATGCAGGAGGGGCCCGCTCCCGACAGCGAGTCGATGGAGGTGTCGGGACCCAGCACAGCGTGCAAACCAATGCGGATTACTCGATTGGGTTGTCAAGCCGGTATGAACTCGACCTGTGGGGGAAAATTCGTTCCGAGAGAGAGGCCGCCCTCCTGGAGGTCTCGGCCACGCGCGAGGACGTCAATACGGCCGCCATGTCCCTGGCGGCCGAGGTTACGGAGCGGTGGTTGCGAATCATTTCACAGAGAATGCAGAACACCCTCCTGAAAAGACAGCTCGAAGCCAATGAAACCTACCTTGAACTCGTGGAATTGCGGTACCGAAAGGGCATGGTATCGGCACTCGATATCTATCAACAAAGACAAATAGTGGCCAAGATCCAGGCCCAGCTTCCCCTGGTCGAGGCCCAGGAACAATTGCTGCTCCATGAATTGGCGGTGCTCCTGGGTAAACCACCGCAAAGTTCGCTTGAAATCGGTCTCAACGCACTGCCGGCACTGGAAAAGATTCCGTCCATGGGCCTTCCCGCCGATCTTTTGGCCAACAGGCCCGATGTGCGCGCGGCAGGTTTGCGGCTCCGTTCAGCGTACTGGGATGTGTCGACCGCACGGGCCAACCGGCTTCCAAGCATCAACCTGACAGGTGGTTTGAGCTATGGTTCCGGTCAACTGGACCTCCTCTTCAATAACTGGGTCCTCAGTCTGGCAAGCAGTTTGACGGCACCCATCTTTGACGGCAAGCGTCGGGTTGCCG
>CAZXWJ010000451.1:0-2502 GCA_964644375.1 uncultured Desulfobacteraceae bacterium
ACACCGGATCCCTGGCCGGTAAGCACGAGATTTACGGCGGGGCCTTTAAACAGGCTGGGATACTGCCGGTAAGCAATGCCGAAACCTTACTCGACGGGGCGAATGCCCTTGCCTTATGCCCTTTGCCGGAAGGCCCCGGGGTGGCGATCCTGTCGGGACAGGCCGGACCGGGCATGGCTGCGTGTGACCTCACGGAGAATTTAGGTCTGAATATCGTGTCTTTTACCGAAAAGACGCAGGAGAAGGTCAATGATGCTCTTCCTCCCCTTGCCCTGAGAATAAATCCGGTGGATATGGGGCCGGCCTGGTATGACTCAGCGGCCATAAGAAAGATTGTCCACGCTGTCATGGAAGACAATAACGTCAACAGCATACTGCTTTTGATGATGTTCGCTTCGGCCAATGTGGATGCCGTGAAAGATCTGGCGCCCATCCTGAAGACCTGGAAACAGCGAAAGCCCGTCATCGGTTGTCTCGTGGCACCGCCCGGGATCTGGGATGAACAGATCAAGGATCTCGAATCGTCCGGGGCGCTTGTCAATTATCCGACTCCGGAAAGGGCTGCCGCGGCCCTGGTGGCGCTTTGGCACTATAAGACAATAAGGGACAGGGCAGGAAAGAATAAACTATAAAGTCAGGCGGCTGTGCATTAGAGAGAAAAGGTTGTGTCACATAAAGTCGCGTGGCCCTGCTTTAGAGCGGCGAAGCCGCGTTACATAAAATCGCGAAGCGATTTTATAAGGAGAATAAATGGATATCATTGAGAAGGCATTGAATGAGGGTCGAAAGTCGCTGTCGGAATACGAGTCCAAGCAGATACTCTCCGCTTACGGCATTCCGGTTACGAGGGAAATATTGGTGGACCGTGAGGATCTGCTCGTGAGAGCCGCAGGAGAGATTGGCTATCCCCTTGTTATCAAAGGCTGTGCGTCCGATGTCTCCCACAAGACGGAGATGGACCTGATTCGAGTGGACATCCGTAATGAACAAGAGGCGGCAAAGGCATTTACGGAGATCATTTCAAAAATGGATGGCCCGGGTAAAGCAGTGCTTGTTCAGGAGATGGTACGGGGCAAACGGGAACTGGTCATGGGCATGACCCGGGATGCTCAGTTCGGGCCCTGCGTCATGTTCGGATTGGGCGGTATCTTTACCGAAATCCTCAAGGATATCGTCTTTCGGGTTGCCCCTCTGGAAAGAGGGGATGCCTTGGAGATGATGGGTGAAATCAGGGCACATAGGATCCTGGATTCCGTCCGGGGGATGACGCCCGCCGACAAAGAACTGCTGTCGAATATGTTGATCAATCTGGGTCGAATCGGTTTGGAGAATGACCGGGTGAAGGAGATCGATATCAATCCGGTGATTCTTGTCGGAAGTAAACCCGTAGCGGTTGATGCCTTGGTGATTTGTTCCTAGTCGTTGACCCGTCTTACTACCTGTGGGGGCCGTTCAGGACAAGAAATAAACTTTAAGGAGCATACTTTTGATTGATCATCTTGTGCTGATCCACGGGCCGCGTTTTTTTGTTTCTGACGACAGGTCCTCATGACCGGCGCACTCGTTGATCAATCTTATTTGATTTTTTTCTTGCCTTCCGGGTGTGCAAGTATGTATTATTCTGGCATTCATTTCACGCGGCCATTTCCGACTTCTGTAACCTCTGTAGTACAACCTACTACCAAAATAGTATGAGATCCACGCTTTAGGTAAGTATGATATGCTTGCAAAGGCCTTTGCTTGCGATCAGAAAAAAATAATAGCGCCCTTTTTATCATCTGCAAATGAGGACGGTTAGAAAAGGAAAGGGGATCATGAGCTTTCAGAAACGAATGTCGGCAGGGAAATTTATGGTCTTGGCCGAGATGAACACGCCAAAAGGGGTGAATATCTCGGAACTCGTGACGAACGCCCGTCGCATCAAGGGGCGAATCGACGCCGTCGTGATTCCGGACATGGACAATGGCGTCATGAGGATGAGTTCTCTGGCCGGTGGTGCGATTATGCATCAAAACGGCATTGAACCGGTTATCCATGTCTATGGTCGGGATCGAAACCGTATGGCCATTCAGGGTGATATGCTTGCGGCCCATGTCCTGGGTATTCAGAATATCGTCGTCGTGGAGGGCGAACCCATGAATGCCGGGGATCATGTGGATGCAAAGACGGTGGATGACCTGGACGAATTGGGGATTTTCAGCGCCATTCAAGGCCTGCAGCAAGGCGTAGATATGGCAGGTTTCGAACTGAACGGCAGTCCCTCCTTTGTCGCAGGGTGCACCATCTCTGCCTGGTCCGACGAAGGGGAAATGGATAGGGAGTTAGAAAAAACCCGCCTAATGGTGGAAGGAGGGGCCGGCTTTGTCATGGGCCCACCGGTGTTTGATCTGGAGAGGTTCTCTTCTTTTATGGATAAGGCAAAGGGGCTGGGCGTCCCGATTATTCCAAGCGTTTTTTTGTTGAAAACTGTCGGCATCGCCAGATACATGGCGACTTATGAAC
>CAZXWJ010000452.1:0-2500 GCA_964644375.1 uncultured Desulfobacteraceae bacterium
GAGGTCGCGTTCCAGCCATGATCCGCATGCGTATCGTAGGTGACGAAGCGGGTCGTTTCGAGAAAGGTCGAGGCAGGGAGAACGATGTCGGCAAGTTCGGCCGTAGGGGTCATGAACAGGTCTGAGACGACCAGAAAATCCAGTTTCCTGAGGGCTTCGTTCACGCGTGTGGTGTTGGCGCAGGTCAGCATGGGATTAGCGGCCGTCACAAACATGGCCTTGACAGCGTAGGGCTTTTCGGAAATCACAGCGTCCCATACTGAAGGCGTATGGGCGGAAGGCCAGGTCTTGGAAACTTTTGCATAAAGGGATTTGTCCGCTCCTATTTTCTTTTTCTCCGCTTCCGGAGAGAGTTTTTCATAGAGCTTCAGGTCCTTGAGTCCCATGGAGATGGGGATGACGATGAGGTTCCCGCCCTTGATGTCCAGATTGCCGGTGATCGCCATCAACAGGTCTATGGCACGTATGGCGCAGGAGGCATTGGTGTGCTGGTCGAGGGCGTTCCGGGGGCTGATACAGGACGGTTTGGTCGAGGCATACATCCTTGCCATCCTGCGTATGGTTTCAGCCGGTACCCAGGTGATGTCTTGCGTCTTCTCAGGGGAATAGTCATGGACATGCTCTTGGAGACTGTCGAAGCCTTTGGTCCATTTCTCAACGAATTCGTGGTCATAGAGATCTTCGTTGATGATGACGTTGAGCATGGCGAGTGCCAGGGCGCCGTCGGTTCCGGGCCGGAGACGGGCATGGATATCCGCCTCCTCGGCATAAGGGGTGACCCTGGGGTCCACAACGATGAGTTTGGCACCCCGCTTTCGGGCATCCTGAATGGCCAGATCCTGGGGCTTGTTGGTGGCCGCCGGGTTTCCACCCCAGAGGATCAGGCATTTTGTATGGGCCACATCGGGTGGGACCACGGCGCCGAAATCATATTGATACTGGAGAAACACCCTGGGCAGATGGCAGACATGGCTTGGATTGGATACATTGGGGGTGCCGATGAGGTTTGCCAGTCTCGGAAGATAGGAACCCAGAATATCACCACTGTGATAATGCCCGTGCAGGAAGTGAATGGCCTCGGCGCCGAAATTGCCTTTGATTTTTTCGAACCTGTCGGCGATTGTCGCCAGGGCCTCGTCCCAGGAGATTCTTTTCCATTTGCCCGCACCTCTTTTACCTGTGCGTTTCAAGGGATATTTGAGACGGTCGGGGGCATAGCGAATGTCTTTCATCTTTTGCCCTCTTGGGGTAAGTCCTCCCCTGCTTTCCGGGTCGTTGGGAGCACCCTGAATTCCGATCACCTTCCCGGCCTTGACCCGGACCTGCATCAGACACTGTGAGTGAGCATCCACATCGCTCACGACCGTGGTGACGTTTGACGGCCCCGTGGACGCCTCGGCCCTGTTCAAAACCTCGGTCAACTTGATTTTTTCGGATCCGAGAAGACTGTCGAAGGTCATGGTGCCCCCCAGGAGTGCCGATGTTTTCAAAAAATCTCTTCGTGATATATGGTTCATGGTTTGTCTCCCTTTTATTCAGGCATGTTTTTAAACAGCAGAATGCGACCCTCTTTTCGGGAAAAGGATAGTCCCCCCTTTTCAACCGCCTCGATAAGAGCCCTCTCCGATCCCCTGCTCTTCATATAGGCGAGCTCTCCACCCTGTCTGAGAAGACGTCGGATTTCAGCGATGACCTTCTCCTGGCCACCCACCACATGGGGCATGCCGAAGATAAAGGCGCGGTCTATGCAATGATCAAGGAGCCCGGTCGAAGAGGCGTTCGCGAGCAGGGTCCGTACGTTTCGAGCCCCGTTTTTTGTGACCTTCCTTTGGACCCTCTGAACGGCCTTTGGGTGCACATCGACGGTATAAACCAGGCCTCGCTCCCCAACGATCTTCGCCGCCGGGAGGGTGAAATACCCTGGACCGCACCCAACTTCGAGCACCCTTTGTCCCGGTCCCAGACCTGCGGCCTTGAGGAGCTTGTCGGGGTCTTTGAAAAGCGGAAGCAAGGGATTGTCATGGACAAGGGTGATGATCCGAAAGGCAAAGTCGGACTCATGGGTTCCCAAACCATATCTTTTTGTCTTGGCATTTTTTTTCATGACCTTTCCTCTAAATGTGCGGGGTATCCGGAGGTTATTCCCGAATGCCCATCGTCTGTTTGCTAACGTGATGGATTCTGGGCGCTCCAGACCGAGTGGCTTACGAGGCCGAAGGTTTTCATGGTTTCTTTGAGGTTCATCCCCAATGTGCTCCCCTGATGAATCGGAGCAGCCGTTTCCCAGACCAGGAGGATCAAAAAACATCCCGTAAGAGAGACATGTCTGAAGCTATCGGCCCTGAGGAGACCCATGGTTGCCCGTTTTGGGCGAAGGTCTTTGACAATCCCATAAAGCTCTTTTTCAAGGATCTCCTCTTGACCGCTCGCCGCCTGCACCTGAATCCATTCCATATATTCCATCATCTGTTCCTCGTCCTTTGTGATTTGACTACAAATA
>CAZXWJ010000453.1:0-2500 GCA_964644375.1 uncultured Desulfobacteraceae bacterium
CTCCGTCGATATTATGCTCAGGATTAAAGCAGTCCTCCACACCGAGTGCCTTTGCAGTGACTGGCATAAGTTGCATCAAGCCCTTTGCCCCGCGTTTTGAAATCGCCTTGGGATCGTATCCGGATTCCGCCCTGATAATGGCCTTGACCAGGGCCGGGTCCACGTCATATCGTCTTGCCGCCTTATGGATGAAGGGATCAAAGAGTTGTTCGGGTCTTTTGGCAGGGTGGGGCAATCGTTGCCTTTCTTGATGGAGGACCGTTTTGATTTGAGAGGGCGTTCGGGGTTCTTTCGCTCTTATTTTTGTCCGTCCCTCATTCGGCAAATGGTGGCGAACCCTGTATTGATAAAGGGGAGGCAGCGTGAGAACGGAAAGCAAAAAAAGGGTGAAGATCCATTGAGATGCGGCCTGCAGGCAGAATCCGAAATTTCGTTCCTTAGCCTTGTCTTTAGCCTTTTTATGATTTAAGGATGTCGTCATGGTGCCAATGCCTTGGAGATTTCACGCCACATCTTCCCATCGCTCCGGCCAATGATTGTTGCCTTGTAACCCGTTCGCCTCAGGGGTTGAGCGGGCAGGCATCCTGCATTCGGTATGGTGGGGGTCCGTTACAGGAAAATGTCGATGTGCCGAGTGAGTAACATTTTGGGTTCAGGTCCGTTCGTCGGCTTTTCCGTTCAGGATTTCATTGAATTCCTGAATGGCCGGTTGCCAGGTTTCGTGGAAATGGCTCCAGAAAAATGTTTTTGCGAGAACGAGTCTATTGTTGACGGATCCCGCATTTCGCATCCTTTTGTCCCAGGATTTTTGCAGGGCGATCAGGCGCTCTTTCTTGTCCTCGTCATCGATGCTGTTTAGAAAATCATCAAGGATCCTTTTCCTCTCCCGTTCAAAGCTCAGCCTGTCTTCAACAAATAACTTGTGAAGCCGCGCATGTTCCTCCAGGGCCACTTTTCGGTTCCTGTTCCGTTCTTCTTGTAGGGTTTTTTTTTCCATAGTGCTAAAACATAATGAAAGAAACATACCAAATTGTTTTTGGAAATTTTTTGTAAATAATTCAAATTGTTATGCGGATTTTGATTGGGAATGCGCCGGGCTATGAAAAAAAATACCATTTTTTTGAGAAGTCTCGTGCTACTTTTTGGAAAATGCTTACACACCCGGGAAAAAGCGTCGCGATATGTCTTCATTACTTCGTGTCCATCGAGAAAACATGATTTCCGGATGAACTCTCATTATGAACATCTCGGGTGCAGACTCAGGTGAGACAAAAATATCCGCTGGGCCGAGAGTTGTGCCCTATCCCTCTCAGAAACCGAAATCAGGCATGATATTGAATAGTTGAAATATTTCACGGAAAAGGTTATTTTACTCGGTGTCTGAGGTCGCAACCTGTTTTTATGGTTCTAAACGATTGCACCCCGTATTATAATAAATTCCCGCACAAGCTTCCAGCATTTTGAACCGCATGAAGCAGGATCAGCAACCTGCCGAAATGCCCCACAATGAGGGGAAACATCTGAAAATGCCCATAAACGGAAACGGGGACACCGAGTCTGATAAAAGAAAGGGTGCCGGTGTCCGCGACAATATCAAAAAAATACCCGTTTCAAACCAAAGTCCTGTCCTTGTAAAAGATCTCTACGATCTCTCGGGCAGGGAGGTCCTGGATCATTTTCTGGATCGGGAAAGACCTGGTGAGCTGGTTCAGGCACTAGCCCATGAGGATTTTTTTTGGATCGTCAAGAAGGTGGGGGTGGAAGACTGTCTCCCTTTGCTCCAACTTGCCTCAACGGATCAATGGGAATTCTTGCTCGACCTTGAAGTCTGGGAAAAGGATCAGTTGGACCTGGACGCCACCTCCGGGTGGTTGAAACGGCTTCAGGAGGCCGATTGTGGACGCCTCGTTAAGTGGTTTTTCAAGAAAGGCGAATCTCTGGCCTATTTTTATGCCTTTAAATCCCTTGAGGTGGTGGCGGTCAGTGACAAGGATGAGGTCTACGATCTTCCGGAAGGATTCTTCAGCCTCGACGGCGTGATCTATATCAGGGTTCGGTCCCCGGAATATCGTGACAGCCTGGAAAATATTCTTCGAACCATGTTGGCTACGGATTTTGATCGCTATCAGGCCCTTTTGTTGGGCTTGGTAGGTGTCCTTCCCGCTGAGATGGAAGAAGAAATGTATCGATTGAGGAATGTTCGACTGGCCGAGCACGGCTTTCTTCCCAGGGAAGAGGCCCTTTCCGTCTATGCCCCCCTTGACCCGGAGGACCTCCTCATCGAAAAGGAGAGAATATCTTCCGATCAGCTCATAGGTGAGGAGACCAAGGGCCTGGTACCGGTCTTGCCTCTTAAACACGCAGGAGAGCGGAATCTGCTCATGGCGGCCATTTCCGAAATTTCCGATCCCATTTTTTTAGACCGGACCCGCCTCGAATTTGCCGGCCTTTGTAACCAACTCCTCTCGGCCGACGGTCTTCTGGTCCGTGAGCTCGATAT